>NZ_JAVDWM010000001.1:0-332500 GCF_031457495.1 Sphingopyxis sp. BE259 | reverse complement strand
GCGAATGCCAAGCGCTGGCGCGGGTTCGAGGCGCCTTACGCCAATCTCGCCTGCGTCGAAGCCGCGACGCGGCTGCCGTTCGAAGAGGGCCTGGCTTTCGAGCGCGAACAGTTCATGAAGCTGATGTTCGGCAGCCAATCGGCGGCGCAGCGCCATATCTTCTTCGCCGAGCGTCAGGCCGCGAAGATCGACGGCCTGCCCAAGGACACCCAGCTGCGCGACATCAAGAAGGTCGGTGTCATCGGCGCCGGCACGATGGGCGGCGGGATTTCGATGAACTTCCTGCAGAAAGGCATCCCCGTCACGATCGTCGAGATGCAGCAGGACGCGCTCGATCGCGGCGTTGGCGTCATTCGCAAGAATTATGACGCGTCGGCGGCCAAGGGCCGCTTCAAGCCCGAACAGGTCGATCAGATGATGGGCATCCTGACCCCGACCCTCAGCCTCGACGATCTGGCCGACTGCGACCTCATCATCGAAGCCGTTTATGAGAATATGGACGTCAAAAAGGACATATTCGGCAAGCTCGACAAGATCGCCAAGCCCGGAGCGATCCTGGCGTCGAACACCAGCTACCTCGATGTCGACGAAATCGCGACCGCGACAAGCCGCCCCGGCGACGTGCTCGGCATGCATTTCTTCTCGCCCGCCAACGTCATGAAACTGCTTGAGGTCGTGCGCGGCGAAAAGACCGCGCCCGACGCGCTGGCGACAGCGATGGCGATCGGCAAGAAGATCGGCAAGGTCGCGGTGGTTGCGGGCGTGTGCGACGGCTTTATCGGCAACCGTATGCTGAAACCGCGCCAGATCGAGGCGATGAACCTGTTGATGGAAGGCGCCACCCCGGCGCAGGTCGACAAGGTCCATGTCGAGTTCGGCATGCCGATGGGCCCGTTCCAGATGAGCGACCTCGCCGGTGTCGATATCGGCTGGCACCGCGATCCCAACCGCATCGAAAGCATCCGCGACGCGCTGTGCGCCGAAGGCCGCTGGGGGCAGAAGAAGCAGGCGGGCTTTTACGATTATGACGAAAAGCGCCAACCGTCGGAAAGCGCCCGCGTCGCCGAGTTGATCGAGGAGTTTCGCGGCAAGACCGGGACGACAAAGCGCGAGATCACCGATCAGGAGATCATCGAACGCACCCTCTATCCGATGGTCAACGAAGGCGCACTGATCCTGTCCGAAGGCAAGGCGCAGCGTGCGAGCGACATCGATGTCGTGTGGATCTATGGCTATGGCTGGCCGGTCTATCGCGGCGGCCCGATGTTCTGGGCGGGCCTCGAAGGCACCGACAAGATTGTCGCCGCGCTGGAAAAGCACGGGTTCGAGATTGCGCCGCTGCTCAAGGAAAAGGCCGAGGCGAAAAGCGGCTTCTGATCCCGCATTCGATTATAATCCGCAGGCCGTCTGTCCCACCGCGGGGCAGGCGGCCTTTGCTTTCGCCTGCCGCCGCCGCGGGTAGACACAAATAGTTGCGATTCAGGGTTAAAGCGCTGGTCACACCTGCCGTTACGGCAGAGCATGATCGCCATGTCTTTTCTCGCCCTGTTGCTGCTCACCGGCAGCGTTCCGGTTGCCGCTCCGTCAGCTCCGCCGACGACGAGCGCGGTTGCCGTCGCCCGGGCGCGGATATTGGCGCCTGCCGAAGTACGGCGTATCGACGGGCGGATCGAGGTCCGCACCGGCGATCGCCGCGCATCGACGCAGGTGCATCGGGGCGAGCGTAAGGATGGCGGCGAGACGGCGGATTTTTATTGACCAACGTCGCCCGCGCGGAGGCGGAGGCCGCTGGAGGCGTATTGCTGCGCCGTCGTAACAAGCCGACTGCGGCCCCCGCCTTCGCGGGGGCGACGGTTATTTCTGCAACGTCTGGATAATCGCCGAAAAGTCGCGGCCATCCTGATCGGCGGCAACAAACGCCTCGTATAATTCGCGCGCCTTTGCCCCCATCGGAACGTCGGCATCGACGCTCGCCGCCGCTTCCATCGCGAGGCGGAGATCCTTGAGCATCAGCGCCGCGGCAAACCCGCCCTTGTAGTCGTTGTCCGCAGGCGTCGTCGGCCCGACGCCCGGCAGCGGCGCGTAGCTGGTCAGCGACCAGTTCTGCCCCGACGACACGCTGGCGATGTCAAAGAATTTTTGCGGGTCGAGCCCGAGCTTGAGCGCCAGCGCCAGCGTTTCGCACGTCGCGACCATCGAGGCGCCGAGCAGCATGTTGTTGCAGATTTTTGCCCCCTGGCCCGCGCCGGCATCACCCGCGTGGATCACCGCCTTGCCCATCAGGGCGAGGATCGGCTCGGCGCGCGCAAAGCCGTCGTCGGTGCCGCCGACCATGAAGGTCAGCGTCCCGGCATTGGCCGCCGCGATGCCGCCCGACACCGGGGCATCGACCGCAACGAGGCCGTTGGCGGTCGCGGCCGCGATGTTCGAGCGCGCCGTCGCAACGTCGATCGTCGAGCAATCGAGCAGCAGCGTTCCCGGTGCGGCGTTCGGGAAGACATCGGCTTCGTAAACGCCCGCGACATGCTTGCCCGCGGGGAGCATGGTGACGATGGCTTCGGCGCCAGTCACGGCTTCGGCCGCCGACGCGGCACGGGTGCAGCCCGCCTCGACGGCGCGCGCGAGCGCCTCGTCACTGAGGTCGAAAGCGCGCACCTCATGCCCTGCCTTCGCCAGGTTCGCGGCCATACCGCCGCCCATATTGCCGAGTCCGATAAAGGCTATTTTCATAACATTTCCAATTCACCGAGAATGACAATGATGCCGAGAAAGGCAAAGACGGGGCCAAGTATGAAACCGAGAATCGCCTGAAGATATTTTAGGAACCAATCGAGCCTTGTCGTGGGCAGCGGTTCCTCGCCAGTTGCTTTGACGATGGCCGCCTCGAGAATGCTGATCGTCTCTTCTTGCCGGTATCGCCAGTGATTCCATCCAACCCAGACGAGCAGCAAGCCCATCGCCAGATAGCCGATCCCGACAATCATCGCCCCTTCCACACGCCTTCGCGCTTCTCGATGAAGGCGGCCATGCCTTCGGCTTTGTCCTCGGTCGCCGCGAGGATCTGGAACAGGCGGCGTTCGTAGATCAGCCCCTGATCAAGGGTGGTTTCGAACGCGGCGTTGACCATGTCCTTGTTGATCATCGCGGCCATTGGCGGCATCGCCGCGATCACGGTCGCGGTCTTCACCGCTTCATCAACGAGCGCCTCATGCGGCACGACGCGCGCGACCATGCCCGATCGCTCGGCTTCGGCGGCGTCCATCATCCGGCCGGTCAGGCACATTTCCATCGCCTTGGCCTTGCCGACCGCGCGGGTCAGCCGCTGCGACCCGCCCATGCCCGGCGCTACGCCGAGCTTGATTTCGGGCTGGCCGAATTTCGCTTTCTCCGACGCGATGATGAAGTCGGCCATCATTGCCAGTTCGCAGCCGCCGCCGAGCGAAAAGCCGTTCACCGCGGCGATCCACGGCTTACGGATCTTTTTGACGAAATCGCTCGTCCATTTCGAGAAGAAATCTTCGAGGTAGAAATCGGCGGCGGGCTTGTCCGCCATTTCCTTGATGTCGGCACCCGCGGCGAAGGCCTTGTCGCCCGATCCGGTCAGCACCGCGCAGCGTTGGCCGGGGTCGGCTTCGAATGCGGCGAAGGCGGCGATCAGGTCGTCGAGCACTTGGCTGTTCAGCGCATTGAGCGCCTGCGGGCGGTTGAGCGTCACCAGGGTGACGGCGCCGCGCTGTTCGACGAGGAGGGTTTCGTAGGTCATACTGTTCTCCGTCGCCCCCGCAAAGGCGGGGGCCGTTGGCGTTAAAGTCGGGCGGCCGCGTCCAGAGTCACGTGCCTCTGGACGCCCTTCGCGGGGGCGACGATTAAGGCAGCGGCGTCCATTTCTCAGCTTCAGGCAAAGGCGCGAAAATCGCGTCGATCCAGTCGTCGGTGACCGCCTCCGGGGTCGCGGGATTCCATTGCGGACTATTGTCCTTGTCGACGATCAGCGCGCGAACGCCCTCCAGGAAATCATGCATCGCGACGACGCGGCTGCCGATCGCATGTTCCTGCGTCATCTGCGCCGCAAAGTCGTGCATCTCGCCGCCTTCCTTCAACTGGCGCAGCGCGACCTTGCACGTCTGCGGCGATTTGCTGTGCAGCGCCGCGAGTTCCTTTTCCGCCCAGTCGCCGCCGTCGGCTTCGAGCGCGGCGAGGATGTCTTCATAGGTGTCGCTGGCGAACAGCCGGTTGATCTTGTCGATATGCTGGGTGATGTCGGCCGGTGGTGCGGTGACCGCCAGATCGCCCAGGATGCCGCCGATGCGGTCGGGATGCGCGGCGATGCGCGCCTTCGCCTCGTCGAGCTTTTCGGGCGGCAGATAATGCGTCGCGAGGCCGAGCGCCAAACATTCGGCTCCGTCGAGCCGCGCGCCGGTCAGCGCGAGAAACACCCCGACGCGGCCTTCGAGCCGCGGCAGATACCAGCCGCCGCCGACATCGGGGAACAGGCCGATCCCCGTTTCAGGCATCGCAAAGCGCGTATGCTCGGTCGCGACGCGATATTTCGCCGGCTGCGAAATACCGACCCCGCCGCCCATCGTGATCCCGTCCATGAAGGCGGTGACCGGCTTGGGATAGGTGAAGAGCAGGTGGTTGAGGCGATATTCGGTGTGGAAAAACGCCCGCGCCGCGACCGCGTCCTTGGCGCCGCTTTCCGCCAGCATGCGAATGTCGCCGCCAGCGCAGAAGCCGCGGCCCTCGCTATGGTCGATGATCACCGCCTCGACCGCGTCGTCATCGCGCCATTTGAGCAGCGCATCGATCATCGCTTCGCACATCGCAAGGTTTAGCGCGTGGATCGCCTTGGGACGGTTCAGCGACAGGCGGCCGGTGCGGCCGTCGGTCGAGATGAGGATGTCTTCGGTCATATGGCAGGTCCTTCGAGACGAGTCTTCGCCAGGCTCAGCCCCTCCTCAGGACGAACGGCGGAACAAGAAACCCGTTTGTGCTGAGGAGCCACTGAGCTTGTCGAAGCGGCATCTCGAAGCATCGTCATCGTCATTGCCTCAACAAATCCCTTCCAACGATCATCCGCATCACCTGATTGGTGCCCTCAAGGATCGAATGGACGCGCAGGTCGCGCCAGAAACGCTCGATCGGATAATCCTGCAAATAGCCGTAACCGCCGAACAATTGCAGCGCGTCGTTGACGATCTTGCTGCCATTGTCGGTCGCCAGCCGCTTTGCCATCGCCGAGAAGCGCGACTTGTCGGGGGCGTTCGCGGTGACCTTGGCCGCCGCCATGTAAAGCAGCGCGCGCGACGCCTCGAGGTCGGTCGCCATGTCGGCGAGCATGAACTGGGTGTTCTGGAAATCGGCGATCGGCTGCCCGAACTGCTGGCGGTCCTTGGTGTAGGCGATCGCTTCGTCGAGGCAGCGCTGCGCCCCGCCGAGCGAACAGGCGCCGATGTTCAGCCGCCCGCCGTCGAGCCCCGCCATCGCAAAGCGGAAACCGTCGCCCTCGGCACCGACCAGATTTTCGACCGGGACGCGGCAATCCTCGAAGATCACTTGTGCGGTCGGCGAGGCGTTCCAGCCGAGTTTCTTCTCGGGCGCGCCAAAACTCAGGCCCGGCGTGCCTTTTTCGATGACGAGGCAGCTGATGCCTTTGGACTTTTCTTCGCTGGTGCGAACCATGCAGACATAGATGTCGTTGACGCCCGCGCCGGAGATGAACTGCTTGGTGCCGTTCAGCACATAATGGTCGCCGTCCTTTTTGGCCGTCGCCTTGAGCGCGGCGGCGTCGGACCCCGAACCGGGTTCGGTCAGGCAATAGCTCGCGATCTTTTCCATGCTGACGAGTTCGGGCAGGAAGCGCGCCTTCACCTCGGCGCCGCCGAAGCGGTCGATCATCCAGGTCGCCATATTGTGGATCGAGATATAGGCGCTGGTCGCGGGACAACCATAGGCCATCGCCTCCATGATCAGCGCGGCTTCCAGTCGGCCCAGCCCGATGCCGCCCGATCCCTCGGCGACGTAAATCGCGCCAAAGCCGAGTTCGCCCGCTGCCTTCCACACCTCGACGGGATAATGATGTTTCTCGTCCCATTCCGCAGCGAACGGCGTGATGCGATCGGCGGTGAATTTGCGCGCCATATCCTGGATCGCGAGTTGGTCTTCGGTAAGCTGGAACTGGTCGGTCATGGTCATTTCTCGATAATGGCTTCGGCTTCGATTTCGACTTTCCATTCGGGACGGATCAGCGCCGGGATGACGAGCATCGTCGAGGCCGGACGAATGTCCCCGAACACTGCGCCATGCGCACGCCCGACCAGGTCGGCGTCGGCGGCGTCGGTGATGTACATGCGTGTACGCACGACGTCGGCAAAGCTGCCACCGAGCGCGGTCAGCGCCTCGCCGATGATCGCGATGCAGCGCGCGGCCTGCGCACCCGCGTCGCCGGGGGTCGATGATCCGTCGGGTTCGATCGGCGCACAGCCCGCGACGTCAATGCGGTCGCCAACGCGAACCGCGCGGCTGTAGCCGTAGATCGCCTCGAACGGTGATGCCGAGCTGTGCTTGCGGCGGCTGGCCCCGCCGATGCCCGCGTCAGCCACAGCTGATCCGCTCGATCTTGAGCGCGTCGTCATAGGACACGGTCAGCCGGTCGGGACGGAAATCCATCGTCACCGCGGTGCGCGGCGGCACCCAGCGCAGGGTGCGGGCGCCGCTGCCCTTGATGAGCTGGGCGCCGACATCGGCGGTCGCGGTCTGGCCGACCAGCGATTGCACGGCATCGGCGCTGCATACCGCTTCGGCGGGCGGCGGCGACGCGGTTTCGGCGGGAGCCTCGCTGGCGGCGCACGCCGCGAGTGGCAGGGCGGCGACAAGCGCCAAGATGCGAACGTCCAATGTGAGTCTCCCTTTCAAAACCATCAGGCGCAGCGGGTATAGCGCATCGGAGTGGCGGCGGCACCCTCGCCATGGTCGCGGCGGATCAGGGTCTTGCCATCATTCTGCGCGTCGAGCACCATCAGCCGATCCCACTCAATGCCTTCGCCGCTGAATTTGTAATCGGCAACGATGCGGCTGGCGTCGCGTTCGCGCACCCGCGCCAGTTCGCCGTGCGATTCGTGAAAGCGCAGGTTTGCCGCGTCGATCACCAGCGCGGTCAGGTCGGTCCCCGGACGCTTGGCGCAATCGCTGGCGTCGAGCGCCCAGCGACCGCGAATCGCCGCGGGGATCGCCTTGTCGCCGGTCCCGATACCGGGTTCGGTGCCCGTCAGCGGCGATTCGGACGGATCCGGTTCATAGCCGCGACCCTCCTCCCAGCGCGCCAGCGCGTCGGGATCGCTTTGGCCTTTTGGATCGTCCGCGGCGGCGGTCGCAGCGGGCGCGGCGTCGTCCTGCGGCGCGGGCGCCGCCTTATCTTCGCCGCCGCTACACGCGGCCAGCATCAGCAGGCCGGGCAGCAAAAGCCATCGCGTCATCATACCTCTCCCTGGGCGACGCGGCCCGGTGCCGCGCCTTACCAAGGGAAATGCGCGCGGTGCACCGCCGGTTTCATCGGACCGCCGCCGGCGCCGCCCGTCCCAGCCCAGAGTCAGGCGCCCAGCTTTGCAATGACGTCGCCGAACAGCACCTCGTCGCTCGGCAGCACCTTCGGCGTCGCCAGCGGTTTCGACACCCAGGTTTCGTTGATCAGATCGCGCCAGGTGATGTTGTTGTTGGTGCCGTTGCCGCCCCAGCTGCCGCAGCCCAGGGAAAAGGTCTGGCGCATGCCGTTCCACAAATTGCCGCTGTTCGACGCCGATTGCGGCTGGTTGACCATCACGCGGCTCGTCCGCGTCGCATTGGCCAGCTTCATGATATTGGCGTCCGACTGCGAATAGATGCCGCAGCTGTGGCCCTGTCCCTGATAGGACTGGATATCGTTGGTCAGCTCGATCGCATGATCGATGTCACGGGCGCGATAGAGCGCCATCGCGACGGTCATCTTCTCGCCCGAAAACGGATGGTCGGGACCGTGGCCGGTTTCGGGAATAATGAAAAATTGTGTGCCTTCGGGGATGTCGAAGCCCGCGAAATCGGCGATGAACTGCGGCGGCTGGGCCACGACCTTGGCGTTGATATGGCCGTCGGTCCACAGCACTTTCTGAAACTTGGCGGCCGCCTCCGCGTCGAGGACGAAACCGCCCTTTGCTTCGAGCTTGGCAAGCATGTCGTCGTAAATCGCATCGACCAGGATCACGCTGTTGTCCGACGAGCAGGACGCGGCGAGGTCGAGCGTCTTCGACATCCGGATTTTTTCGGCCGCATCGTCCAGGTCGGCGGTTTCGTCGACGGTGATCACCGCATTGCCGACGCCGACACCGAGCGCCGGGGTGCCGCTGGAATAAGCGGCGGTGACCATCGCGCCGCCGCCGGTAGCAAGGACGCGGTCGCACTGGATCATCAGTTCGTTGGTCTTGTTGACCGACGGCGTGTCGATGCTGAGCACCAGATCGGCGGGCGCACCCATCTTGACGATCGCCTCGCGCATCAGGTCGCAGATCAGCTTGTTGGTCAGCTTGGCGCGCGGGTGCGGCGCAACGATGATCGAATTTCGGCCCTTGACCGCCGAAATCGCCTTGATCACTGGGGTCGCCTCGGGATTGGTCGATGGCGACAGCGCGCCGATGACGCCGACCGGCTTGGCGATCTTGACGATATTGCGCGCGGCATCTTCCTCGATGATTCCGACCGACTTGTCGTCGATAATGTCCATCAGGGTGGCGCGCGTCTTGCGGAAAATCTTGAGATATTTGCCGTCGTAATTGCCCAGCTGGGTTTCATCGACGGTGTGCTGCGCGATCATTTCGGCAACCCCCGGCTTGGCCACCGCCCACACCATCGCACGGATCAGCGCATCGACCTGTTCCTGGCTGTAGTTTTCGATCTGCGCCTGTGCCGCGCGCGAGCGGGCGACCAGCGCCGCGACTTCGGCGGCTTCGCTTGCGGCGACGCTGTCGTCCTGCGGACGTTCGAGGGTGTTTGCCTGAGCCATATGATCCACTCCAAAAACCGCGCGCACTTCGTCATCGAGACTCGACAGCGTCAAGTATCGAGGGTGCGCTGGGCGCAGCATAGTCTCTCGAAGGCCCAGCGCGCAACCAATGGACATGCAGTCTATAACTGCATATTTGCAGGTCATGGACTGGGATAACCTGCAAATCTTCCTTATCGTCGCACGTCAGGGTACGCTTGCCCGCGCCGCGCGGGTGTTGAAAGTCGACGCCACGACAGTCAGTCGGCGGATCGGCAATCTGGAAAGCGCCTTGCAGCAGACCCTGTTCGAACGCGCACCCGGCGGGTTCGTGCTGACCGCGGCGGGCCGCGCGCTGGTCCCGCATGCCGAGGCGATGGCGACGGCGGCGGCGCGCATCCATGCCGCCGAAAGCGGCGGATCGGCGCTGTCGGGGCAATTGCGGATCAGCGTGTCCGAAGGGTTCGGCAACAGTTTCATCGCGCCGCGGCTTGCGGCCTTCACCGCTGCCCATCCCCAGCTCGAGATCGACCTCGTCGCCTCATCGGGGTTCCTCAACCCCTCGCGGCGCGAGGCCGATATGGCAGTTTTGCTGGCGCGGCCCCGCAAAGGGCCGCTGATCACCCGCAAGCTGTCGGACTATAGCCTCGGCCTCTACGCCCCCGCCGACCGCCCCGACTGGCAGGCCGCCGCCACCGCCATGCCGCTGTCGCGCGCAGGCATTCCGGTGATCGGATATGTGCCCGACATCCTCTACGCCCCCGAACTCGATTATCTGGGCGAGATCGAACCCGGCCTGCGCGCAGGCGTTCGGTCATCGTCGATCCTGGCGCAGCGGCGGATGATCGCCGGCGGCGCGGGCGTCGGCATCCTCCCCTGTTTCCTGGCGGCGGGCGATCCGGCGCTGGTGCGGGTGCGGCCCGAACAGGTCATCGCCCGCAGCTTCTGGCTCGCGCTCCACCGCGACGTCGCGCCCCAACCGCGCATCCGCGCGTTCATCGACTGGCTCGACACCGAGGTGCGCGAGAGCCGGGGGTTATTGTTGCCGTCCTAAAGGCGTCCAGTCGGACGGCAGCAGCCCCCGCGGTCCGAACAACCGATCCAGCGCGTCGGCACCCGCCGCAGCGTCGCGCAACTGGTCCGCGATCGGGTCGTCGATCGGGTGATCGCTGCGCAGGAAGGCGACCCACGCCGCCACTGCCATTTCGAGCGAAGCGCAGCGCTGACCGCGCGCCTGATGCCAGGCCAGCGTTTCGAGCCAGCGCTGCGGAATCTTCTGGCTGCCGTCCATCGCGATCTGGAGGAGCCGGTGGTGGAGCGCCGGATTGCCGAAGCGCGCGAGGAGCGCGCCCGCATAGGCGGCCAAATCCTGCCCCGGCGCCGCAGCGATCGTCGGCGCGGCTTCATCGCGCATCAACCGCTCGATCACCGGGCGGATCGCGGGATCGGCAATCGCCTGATGAACGAACTCATGCCCGCGCCCCAGGCCGATATAGGCGAGCGCCGAATGGGCGCCGTTGAGCATCCGCAGCTTCGCCGTTTCGTAAGGCGCGACGTCGGCGACCAGTTCGCCCCCCACCGTTTCCCAGCGCGGGCGCGGGCCGGCGAAATCATCCTCGATCACCCATTGGCTGAAGTCTTCGGTGACCACCGCGCCATCATCGCGCGCTCCGAGCAAATCTGACACCGCCGCACGGTCGACATCGGTCGTCGCCGGAACGATGCGATCGATCATCGTCGCCGGAAACCGACATTCACGGTCGAACCAGTCTGTCAGGTCGGGGTGCGCGGCGGCGAGATATTCGCGCATCAGGCCGCGCAGCACCGCGCCATTGTTCGCCAGATTGTCGCAGCTGAGCAGGGTGAGGCCAGGCAGGCCCGCCGCCTGGCGCGCCGCAAGTCCCGCCGCGACGAAGCGGTACAGGCTGGTCCCGCCACTGGCGGCAGCAAGGTTCAGCGACCCGTCGGGCCGACGCAAATAGCCTTTCTCGGTCACCGTAAAGCTGACGATATGCGTTGTCGGCGCCGCGATGGCAGCGATCACCGCCTGCGGGTCTTCGGGCGCGACCAGCACCCGCTGCACCGCTCCGACCAGCCGCAATTTGCTGCCCGCCGCGCTGCGGGTGCTGACCGTATAAAGCCCGTCCTGCGGATTGAGCTGCGCCGCGACATCGCCCGAACGCAGCGACACGCCGATGATGCCCCAGCCGCGGTCGCCCGCGTTCATCGCGTCGTCGGTGTAAACCGCCTGATGCGCGCGGTGGAACGCGCCGATGCCGATATGGACGATGCCCGCGGTTTGAGCGGCGCGGTTGTAAGCCGGTATCTGGATCGATGCGGGAAGCGGCGTATCGGGGTTTAGCTTCACAGCCGGTAGGCCGCCTTGGCGAGATTATAGCTGAGGTCGGTCGCCAGTTCAGCGGCTTCCCATTCCTCCATGCGATGTTCGGCGACGAGCTGGGCCAAGAAACCGCAGTCGATCCGCCGCGCCACATCGTGCCGCGCCGGGATCGACAGGAAGGCGCGCGTGTCGTCGTTGAAGCCGACGGTATTATAGAAGCCCGCGGTCTCCGTGGTCTGGCCGCGAAAACGCCGCATCCCCTCAGGGCTGTCGTGGAACCACCAGGCGGGGCCGAGCTTCAGCGCCGGATAATGCCCCGCCAGCGGCGCGAGTTCGCGCGCATAGCTGGTCTCGTCGAGCGTGAAGAGGATGATCGTCAGCCCGGCCTCATTGCCATATTTGCCGAGCAGCGGGCGCAGTGCGTGAACATAGTCGGTCGCCGTCGGAATATCGGCGCCCTTGTCGCGGCCATAATGGTCGAACAGCCACGGGTTGTGGTTGCGAAGGGCGCCGGGATGGATCTGCATCACCAAGCCGTCGTCGAGGCTCATCCCCGCCATCACCGTCAGCATATGGGCGCGGAACAGCTCGGCATCGGCGGCGCTCACGTCGCCGCGCATGACGCGGGCGAACAACGCCTCGGCCTCAGTCTTCGAGAGGTCGGCGGTCGCCGCGGTCGGGTGGCCATGATCGGTCGAGGTGGCGCCCATGCTGGCGAAGAAGGCGCGGCGGTCCCGGTGCGCGGCGAGATAACCGGCGTAGCTATACGCGTCCTCGCCCGACAGGTCCGAGAAGCGCGCCAGATTATCGCGGAATCCTTCGAATTCGGGATCGACGACCGGGTCGGGACGATAGGCGGTGATGACGCGGCCGCCCCATTCGCCGTTTTGATTGGCAGCACGGATGACCGCGTGATGGTCCAGCGTGTCGAGCGGGCTTTCGGTCGTCGCGATAACTTCGATCCCGAAGCGGTCGAACAGCGCACGCGGGCGGAACGCGTCGGTCGCCAGCGCCTCGGTAATCCGGTCGTAGTAAAGGTCCGACGTCGCCGCCTCGAATTGCACCTCGATCCCGAACGCTGCGGCGAACACCCAGTCCATCCACATCCGCGACGGGGTGCCCCGGAACAGGTGGTAATTTTGCGCGAAGATCCGCCAGCATTCGCGCGGGTCGGCATCAGGGTTGCGGATGCCCAGCGCATCGAGAGAAATGCCCTGCGAATAAAGCATCCGGAACACATAATGGTCGGGGTGGAGCAGCAGTTCGGCGGCGTTGCCGAAGGAGGCATTGCCCGCGAACCAGCTGGGGTCGGTATGCCCGTGCGGGCTTATGATCGGCAGGTCCGCCACCGCAGCGTAGAGGCGCCGCGCAATATCGCGCTGCCCTGCATCGGACGGAAACAGACGGTCGGGATGCAGGATCAGCGGACGGGTCATGCGGCCGTCGTCGCACTTTCGACGCGCACCGGCGCCAGCTTCGGGCTGAGGAGGTGCACGGCAAGCACCGCGAGAAAATAGACCGTCGTGCACGCGGCAAAGATCAGCGTGTAATTGCCGCCGGTGGCGTCGAGCACCAGCCCGGTCGATTTCGCCATGATCATGCCGCCGACGCCGCCCATGAAGCCGCCCAGCCCGATCACCGATCCGACGGCGCGTTTGGGGAACATGTCGGGCGGGATCGACAGGATCGTCGACGAAAAGGCCTGATGCCCGGCGAGCGCAATGCCGATCAGCACCACCGCGAGCCACATATTGTCGAGCCCGGTCACGAACAGCAGCGGCAATACGCATAGGCCTGCGCCGATCATCGTCACCTTGCGCGCAAAATTGACGCTGTGGCCGTTCTGGATCAGTTTCGACGACGTCCATCCGCCGACGATGCTGCCGACGTCCGAAAGCAGATACATGATGATCATCGGCAGCAGCACGACCTTCAGATCGACGTCGTAAGTGGTGCTGAAATATTTGGGCAGCCAGAACAGCATCAGGAACCACACCGGGTCAGTCAGGAATTTGGCGATGGCAAAGGCCCAGGCCTCGCGCTTGGTGACGATTTTTGACCAGCCGAGCCGCTCGACCTGTTCGGGCGGATCATGCTCGATCCAGGCGAGTTCGGCCTCGCTGACCTTCCCGCTCTCACGCGGGTTGCTGTAGAGCCACAGCCACAGGAGGAGCAGCACGACGCCAAAGGCGCCGCTGTAGATAAAGGTCTGGCGCCAGTCGAATCCCATCCAGACCATGAACAGCCAGATCGTCGGCGCGGTCAGGATGACGCCGATTGTCGTCGCGCTGTTGACCCAGCCGATCGCGTAGGAGCGTTCCTTTTGGGGAAACCACTCGCTGCTGGCGCGGACGACCGACGGGAAATGCCCCGCTTCACCGACCCCCAGGATCACGCGCGCCGCCATGAACGATGCGACCGACCCGGCAAAGCCGTGCGCGACATGGCCGATCGTCCAGATGGTGATCGCGATGCTGTAGCCGATCTTGGGACCGAAGCGGTCGATCAGCCAGCCCATGAGCAAAAAGCCCATCGCATAGGCGGCCTGAAACGCGGTGACGATGTTGCCATAATCATTCTCGCTCCAGCCGAGCTCGTCGCCGAGCACGGGCGCGAGCAGGCCGAGCATCGTGCGGTCGATATAATTGACCGTCGTCGCGGCAAAGAGCAGCGCGATGATCAGCCAGCGATAACGACCCGCCCGCGGCACCGGCAACGCCGCACCTCCGTTCGCGCTTGCCTGTGCCATCATTCTCTCCCGTTATGGTTTTAGTAGCCGGTAATCGAGCAGCCGACGCGGATTTTTCCGTCGAACAGCGCTTCGGCGCGCTGGCCGGCCGCAATTTCATGCACCCCGGTGATCGCCCCCGCCGACACCCATGTGCCGGAGGTGATGGCCATACCGCGCGCGCGCAGGGTGCGAATCAGGAACAGCACCGATCCGAACGGCCCGTCGAGCATCGGCTCCATCGTCGCCTGCCCCACCGAAACCCCGTCGATCGTCATTTCGACCGGCATGGTGATCAGGTCGCGGTCGCGCCAGTCGGTAATCGGTGGTCCGAGCACCAGCCCCTTGTTGTTGCCATAGTCCGACGCGGTGACCGCGGGGCCGTGGCGGTTGATGTCGGGAAAGGGCGAACTGGCGATCTCGATCCCGGTGCGAACCTCGGTAATGCAACCGCGGACCGATTCGATGTCATATTCGCGCTCTCCGACCTCGCCGAGGCACAGCAGCACTTCAGCCTCGGCCGCGGCGAAGCCGCCGGCATAGACCGGCATCGCCGCGCCGTCGGCAGCGATCTCGTCGGCAAAAATGGGTCCAGCGATACGATCGCCGCCATAGCGTGCGACGAGGTCCGGGGCGATCCGCCCGACTTTCCATCCGCCAATCCGCCGACCGTCGAAGTCAATCGCCGCGCTCTGGATCGCATAGGCATCCGCCATCGTCTGCGGCATCACGCCCGGATACAAGGTAAGCGGTGTCTTTTCGGCGCGAGCGGCCAAAAAGGCGCGGGCGATATTTTCCTGTTCAGGGGTTACCGGCATCTTTGTGATTTCCCTCTTCCGCCAAACCGTCTATGAGACACCGGTGTCAAAAGCAAGTGAATAGCGGATGATGATCATCGTTCGGTGGCTTTTTGGCAGCAGGCGCGCCGCCGGCCCATCGCCGACGGCGGCGCGATGGGTGCAGCGACGATGACGTCACCAACGATGGTGGAAATGGGCAGATGACCGACGCGATCCGAATCCACGCAGGCGACAATGTCGCGACCGCCCTCGCCGACCTGTCGGCGGGCAGCGCGGTCGCCGTCGGCGCACAGCGCGTGATCGTCGCCGAAGCGATTGTGCGCGGCCACAAGCTGGCATTGGCGCCGATCGCGCGCGGCGCGCGCGTGATCAAATATGGTTTTCCGATCGGCATCGCGACCGCCGATATTGCGGTGGGCGCGCATGTGCATAGCCACAATCTGGCGACTGCGCTGTGGGGAAACGACGCTTATGCCTACACGGCGCCCCCGCCGCCATCGCCACCCACACCACCCGTGCGCCACTTCATGGGCTATGTCCGCGCCGACGGGCGCGTCGGCACGCGCAACGAGATATGGATCCTGCCGACGGTCGGCTGTGTCGGCAATCTGGCGGCGCGCGTCGCGCGGATCGCGGGCGCGCGCCATGCCGGGCGCGTCGATGGCGCCCACGCGTTCAAGCATCCTTTCGGCTGTTCGCAGCTCGGCGACGATCTGAGCCATACGCGCGGATTGCTCGCGGCGCTGGCGCAGCATCCCAACGCGGGCGGGGTGCTGGTCGTCGGGCTGGGCTGCGAAAGCAACCAGTTGACCGCGTTGCTTGACACTATCCCCGAGGGTCGGCGCGGTCATATCCGCACCCTGTCGGCGCAGGCGGTCGAGGATGACGAGGCGGCGTGCCTGACGCTGGTGGACGAACTGGTCGAGGCCTGCGCCGACGTCCCGCGCAGCGCCGCGCCGCTATCGGCGCTGACTCTGGGAGTCAAATGCGGCGGGTCGGACGGGCTGTCGGGGCTCACCGCCAACCCGCTGGTCGGGCGAATGGCCAATGCGGTCGCCGCGGCAAATGGCAAGGTAATCCTGACCGAAATCCCCGAAATCTTCGGCGCCGAACAATTGCTGATGGACCGCGCGGTGTCGCATGACGTCTTCGACCGGACCGCGCGGCTGGTGCAGGATTTCAAAGCCTATTTCACCCGCCATGGCGAGCCGGTGAGCGAGAATCCCTCGCCCGGCAATATCGCGGGCGGCATCACGACGCTGGAGGAAAAGTCGCTCGGCGCGGTGCAAAAGGGCGGGCAGGTGCCGCTGGTCGATGTCCAGCCCTATGGCGGCGAGGCGGCGCTGCCCGGGCTGACGCTGCTCGAGGCGCCGGGCAACGACGCGGTCTCATCGACCGCTCTCACCGCAGCGGGCGCGACGGTCATCCTGTTCACCACCGGGCGCGGCACGCCTTTGGGCTTTCCGGCCCCGACGCTGAAGATCGCCTCGAATAGCGACCTTGCTGCACGCAAGGCGGGATGGATCGACTTCGACGCAGGCCAAGTGATCGGCGAAGGTTTCGCCGCGGCATCGGACGCGCTCCTTGACTTAATCATCGCCACCGCATCGGGCGCGGCGACGAAGGCCGAGGCAAACGAGGAACGCGATATCGCGATCTGGAAATCGGGCGTGACGCTCTAATCGAGCGCGCGGAAGGTGAAGTTGCGGAACCGCGCCTCGCCCGCCCCTGCCGAATAAAGCCCAGGGCGCAGCATCAGAAAGCCGCCGCGGACATTGTGGTGATATCCCGACACCTCCATGCCGCGATCGAACCGGGTCCAGGTCTTTCCGCCGTCGCCGCTGGTGTCATAGGTGACGATATGGCGGTCGTTGGTGACGCGCATCCGCATCCGGGTTCCGTGCGGATTGGTCGGCCGCGCGCGTTCGATGCCATATTGGTGAGTGACAAAGCGCTCGCCGTCAAAGCCGAGCCCGCAATAGAGCCGCTCGTCGTAAAACAGGATCAGCCCCGCGGTGCCGCCGGGCGCGATCTCGATATCGCATTCGAAACGATACGCCTGATCGCCCGCGATCAGCAGGAAGGGCGATGAATCGACCGGCGCCTTGCCGCGCGCCCGCAGGAACAATGATCCTTTTTCGACCCGCGCGCGGCTGCGTTCATCAGCTGCGGGTTTGAAGAAATTCCATTTCGCGCCGAGCGCCAGCGTACTGAAATCGTCCGACAACGCCATGCCGTGCGGACCTGTGATCGTGCCGCCCCGGGGCTTGGCGATCGGCTGGGACAGGTCGCCGCCGGTCATCCGGAACCAGCCGTCATCGGTCCATTCGATCGGATCGAGCAGCGCCTGACGGCCGAGGGTCCAATAGCCGTTTTCAAAGCCGTGATAGACGCTCCACCAGTCGCCCGCCGGCCCCTCGACCAATGTCGCATGGCCACGCGACCACCATTTTTCCGCCGCCGATGTGGTACGGACGAGTGGGTTGGCGGGGCAATTCTCCCACGGGCCATGGATCGATTTCGACCGCGCCGCGATCACCATATGGCCGGTTGGCGGTCCCGCGGTGCCGCCGACCGCGGTGATCATGTAATAATAGCCGCCGTGGCGGGTGATCTTCGGGCCTTCGGGGGCGAAGCCCTCGACCACCCAGTGGGACGGATAGCGCCACGGGTCATAAACATGCTCGGGTTCGCCGATGCGGCTGAGCCCGTCGTCGGACAGGCGCACGCGGTCGCCGCCTGACAGGAACAGCCAGCGCGACCCGTCCTCACCGACCGCATGACCGGGATCGATATGGCCCGGCAGGTTCAGGTCAACCGGATCACTCCATGGACCCTCGATCTTGTCGGCCCAGATCACCCAGCTCGTGTTGGGGCCTTTGGTCGGAATGTAGAGATAATAGCGCCCGCCATGCTTGCACAGTTCGGGCGCCCACACCGATCCGATATTCCTGTGCAGCGCGGGGCCGATCGGCCGCCAGTTCACCAGATCGCGCGAATGCCAGATGACCAGCCCCGGATAGGAGTCAAAAGTCGAAAAGGTCATGTAATAATCGGCGCCGTCCTTCAGGATCGAAGGGTCGGGATGATCGCCCGCCATGATCGGGTTGAGAAAACGCCCGTCGCCCAGATCGGCCTTGCGCTGCCCGTCGAAACCCTTGGCCCAGGGCGGCGGCGGTGCGTCCTTCGACTTGGGTATTGCGACCGCTGCGCCGGGCAGCCCCAGGCCGCCAATCATCGCACCGGCCAGCCCCGTCCCGACCAGTTTGAGCATGTCGCGGCGATCGGTCATTTCATATTCCTTGCAAAAGAAAGGCCCGGCCCCCGCAAGCGAAGACCGGGCCTCACCGGGACTAACTATGGTCGATCAAATCTTGACGCGCGCACCGAACAGGAAGGTGCGGCCGAAATGATTATTCTCGTAATTGCGGTCAGCATCGATATCGGTGAAGCGATAGCGATATTCGTCGGTCAGGTTGATGCCCTCGACCGACAATTCGATATTGTCGGTGATCGCATAGCGCATCGACGCATCGACGTTGATCGTCGAACCATAGCCTTCGAACACATTGCCGGTGCCACTGTTGGCGTCGGCATAGCGGCTGCGATAGCTGATCGAGGCGCGCGCGCTGAACTTACCATCGTCATAATAGAGCGTGCCGTTGTAGGCGCGCTTCGACAGGTTGAAGAGCGTCCCGTTGCGGACCGCCGAGACGTTGGCGCCGCCCGGGACCACCGACGGACCCGCCACGGTATAATCGGCGTCGGAGTCGACGAAGGTCGCATTGGCGATGCCGCCGAAGTTCGACAGGAAGCCGGGCAGGAAGGTGAACGGCGCCTGCAACGAAAATTCGACCCCCTTCAGCTTTGCGCCTTCGCCATTGCCGATCGAGGTGATCGTCCACAGCTGGCCTTCGGGATTGATCGCGCCCGGGCTGCTCGGCGGGATCACCGACAGCGGCAGGCCGGTTGAGGCAAAGGTCCCGCTACTCGTCGTCGCGACCGGGAAGCTCGCGATATCCTTTTTGAACAGCGCGACCGAGAAGATCGCCTGCGGCGCGAAATACCATTCGAACGCCAGGTCATAGGAGGTCGCGCGGAACGGATCGAGGAACGGGTTGCCGTAGTTGATCCGGTAGTTGAAGCCGTCGACCGACCCGCCGGGGGTCAGATTGCCCAGCGTCGGGCGCGTCATCACATCGGCGACCGCGGCGCGGATGATGATGTCGTCGTGCGGGAACAGCGCCAGGTTCATCGACGGCAGCCAGTCTTCATAGCTGCGCTCGACGGTCACTGCTGCGCCGCTGTTCAGCCCGCTCGACGTCTGATCGGTGTGGACATAGCGGACCCCGGCGTTGAGCGCGTAGCGCAAACCGCCGAGTTCGCCCTTGGCATCGAATTGCAGATAACCGCCGGTCACCTCTTCGCGGACTGCGCGGTTGTTACCCGCGTCGAGCGCCGGGGTGCGATTGTACAGGCCGGTGAATGCGGTTCCCGCTTCCAGATTCGGGACGAGCCATTCGGTGGTCGTTCCCGCGGGCTGCCCCGCTTTGCCCAGCGTGAACAGTTCGGCGAGCGACGAGGTCACCGGGAAGCCGTAAATTGCGGTCGGGCCAAACGCCGACGACGGCGAACAGGTGAGCGTACCGAGGACGCGATCGACCCCGCCGTTGCCGCACACCACGGTGTCGCGCGTGAAGGCGATGCTGGTGAAATCGAAGCGGCGATAGACCGCGCCCGCCTTGACCGTGAAGCCGTCGGTGACGTCCCATTCGGTGCGCAGCTGCGCGGTGCGGAACTTGTTCTCGACCTCCGACGGACGGTCGCGGATTTCGGCGAGCTGGAAATTCGCCGGGTTGGTGACGCTGGTGCCAAAGGTCAGCACCGGGTTCGCCATGTCGGTGTAATCGTAGCGGTAATTCTGCGCGTCGCGATCGTCGAAGACGAGCGTGGTTTCGAGCGGGATCGACGCGGTTGATTTCGACAGGCCGCCCAGCAAGGTGAAGCGGAAATTGTCGCTGACATCCTGATCCCAGCTGCCGCCGAACTGGTAGAATTCGGTCTTTGCCTGACGCAGATAATGTTCGGTGCGGACCCACGCGTCATCGAGCGTCGCCGAGATCATATTGTTGTCGCCGTCGATCACATAATCGCGGACGTTGATCGAGCGTTCGTTGCTGCGCAGCAGCACCTCGCCCCAACGCTCGCGGCGCTGGTGCTTGAAACTCGAGAACAGGCCGTCGAGTGAAATCTTGGTCGCATCGGTCGGCGCGAACTGGATTGACCCGGTGATCCCCAGCCGCTTCTTGTCGTGCGCGATTTCACCGTAACGCGGAATGCGCGGGTGAAAGGCGAGCGCGACCGAGTCGCAAGCGGCGGAACGGCCGTTGGTGTATACACCGCCCGAATTGGCGACGCCGATGCCGCTCGTCGCGGTGGTCGTAAAGCACGGGGCACCGTTGACCGAATCGAAGCGCGCCTGCGCCCAGCGCACCGTGTTATTGCCGAGTTCGAGTGTCTTCTGATCCGAATAGGCCGCCGATACCGCAAAGCCGAGGGTCCCGGCGTCGTTGACCCAGCTGAGCAGCCCGGCAACGCGCGGCCCAGCCTTTTCGGACAGGTCGTTATAGCTCGCCTGCGCCGACAGCGCCGCGGTGAAGCCGCTCTTGCCCGCCAGCGGGTTGCCGGTGTTGAGGTCGACGACGGCGCCGAGCGAGCCTTCGTCAAGCTCGGCCGATGCGGTCTTGTGAACGACGATCGAGCTGAACAGCTCCGACGCAAAGACGTTGAAATCGAATGCACGGTCGCGGTTCGCCGACGCGCCGTCGGTCGAGGTCGCGACGGTTTCAAGCCCATTGACGCGGACGCGGGTGAATTGCGAACCCAGCCCGCGCACCGTGATGCCGCGCCCTTCGCCGCCGTCGCGCTGGATGGTGATGCCCGGAATACGCTGGAGCGATTCGGCGAGGTTTTGGTCGGGGAATTTGGCGATGTCTTCGGCAACGATCGCGTCAACGGCCGCAACCGACTCGCGCTTGACGTCGAGCGCCTTGTCGAGCGAGGCGCGGAAGCCGGTGACGACGATCTCGTCTTCGGCCGCGACCGCTTCCTCAGCGGCGGGCACCGCGTCCTGCGCATAAGCCGGCGACACCGCCAGCGCGGCAAGCGAAGCGCCGCACGCCAATTGGGTCAAAGCGCGAAGGCCCCGCGTTGCATGAATAGCCATTATCATCCTCCCTTGATCGGCGGCCCTTCCTGCTTTGGCAAGAAATGACACCGGTTACTTTACGAGACCAGACAAATCGGCGCGATCGCCTGGCCAGAAATTTTCGAGAGTGATGATGGGGCCGTCGTCCGTTGCGACTGGCCCGGCAATAACCCTCTCCCTTGGACTATTTTCTCGTTGACCGATTGGGGTAACCGGTGTCAGGAAGATAGAGGGATTGGAAGAGCCGTGTCAATACCCCAATGAAATGGAGAGACCGATGCCCAAAAAACCTTGGCTGGCCGCGCTTTTTCTGGCGCTTGCGCTGCCGACAAGTCCGGTACTGGCCGCCGAGACGGCACCGCTGGCGTTCCCCGGCGCGGTCGGACCCGCCGCCCACACCGTCGGCGGACGCGGCGGCCGGATCCTGCGCGTCACGACGCTGGCGCCCGATGGCCCCGGATCACTGAAGGCGGCGATCGAGACGCCGGGACCGCGCATTATCGTGTTCGAGGTCGGCGGCGTCATCGACATGGGGCGCACGACGATCAGCGTCACGCACCCGTTCCTGACCATCGCCGGGCAAACCGCGCCCGGCCCCGGCATCACGCTGATCCGCACCGGCATCGACGTAAAGACGCACGACGTCGTGATCCGTCATCTGCGCATCTACACCGGGGTCGATGGCCAGCCGAAACGCAGCGGTTGGGAAGCCGACACCTTTTCGACCGTCGCGGCGCATAACGTCATCGTCGATCATTGCACGTTGATGTGGGGGATCGACGAGAATATGTCGGCGTCCGGCCCGCGCTTCACCGGCAAGACGGTGGCCGAATGGCGCGCCGGGACGAGCCGCAACATCACCTTTTCCAACAATCTCGCCGCTGAGGGTCTCGCCGATGCAAGCCATCCCAAGGGCGAGCATAGCAAGGGATCGCTGATCCACGACAATGCGACCGGCATCGTCTTTTACCGCAACGTCTGGGCGCATAATGTCGAGCGCAACCCGCTGATCAAGGGCGGGGCGCAGGCGCTGATGGTCAACAACCTGATCTATAACCCGCAGCACCGCGCAGTGCATTACAACCTGATGAACCTCGAATGGGTCGGCCAGCCCTATGCGACCGGCGAGATTACCGCGGTGGGCAATGTGATGCGCGGCGGCAATGATACCGACCCCGGCCTGCCCTTTCTGATGCTCGGCGGCGACGGCGATCTCGCTTATTATGGCAAGGACAATCTGCTCGTCGATCGCCACGGCGCACCGCTCCCCGAATTTGGTCGCTACGGCGAAACCCGCGCACAGCTTATCCGCGCCAAGGCGCCGCTGGCGCCGCTGGACGGTTACAGGATCCTGCCGGTGCGCGACGTCGAAACATCGGTGCTGGCGAGCGCGGGCGCACGGCCGTGGGCGCGCGATACCGAGGAAATCAGGGTGCTGTTCTTCGTCGCCGAAGGGCGCGGCGACGTGATCGACGACGAAAAGGAAGTCAGCGGCTATCCCACGGTCAAGGAGGTGCGCGCGCCTTTCATCGACGCCGTCTGGGATCTGACGACGATGGAGCCGCGATCGGGGCTCTACCCCGGGCAGACCGCGCCGATGCCGCAGGAAATATTGTCGCCGCGCGACCGCGCCTCGCGGAGCGGGCAATGACCATGTGGCTCGCCGCACTGCTGCTCGCCGGGGGTGACGCACCCGCGATGATCGTGATCGACGAAGCCGCCACGGTCCGCGAGGAACCGCCCCCGCACGGCGCGATCGGGCTGTCGACGGCGTACCGGATCAGCGATGCCATTCCCGCGCCGCGCAGTTTCGAATTCCGCAAACGCGCGCTGAACGTCGGCGCCGCGATCGGTATCCACCCGATCGACCATGACGAAATCTATTATGTCCTGTCGGGGGCGGGCGTCGTCCATTCGGATGGCGAGGAACGCGAACTGAAGGCAGGCATGGCCGCGTGGCTGTATAAGGGCGCGAAGGTCGGCATCCGCCAGACCGGCACTGAACCGCTGGTGCTGATCATCGCTTACCCGAACAAGCAAGCCGCGCCATGACGATGGGCCGCCGCGCGCTGCTGGCGGCGGGACTCGCCGCGCCCTTCGCCACCGCGGCGGCGCAGGCCGCCTGGACCCGGCCCGCGGGCGTTACCCCCGACGCCAGCGTTCCGCTCTGGCCAGGCGGTCACCTCCGGCCGCCCGCGGGTCTGGTCGAACAGGTCGTCCAGCGCAGCGACGATCCGAACGCCAGCGACCGGATGCTGCAAGGCATCACGCGCCCGCGTCTCGACATTTTCCGTCCGGCAAAACCCAATGGCGCGGCGGTCATCCTCGCGCCAGGCGGCGGCTATCGTTATGTCGTGATCGACAAGGAGGGCTATGAACTCGCGCGCTGGCTGCAGGATCGCGGCGTCACTGTCTATGTCCTCTTCTACCGCCTGCCCGGCGACGGCTGGGCCAACGGGTCCGACGTCCCGCTCGCCGATGCGCAGCGCGCGGTGCGGATCGTGCGCAGCCGCGCCAAAATCGACGGCATCAATCCGGCGCGCGTCGCCTTCGGCGGCTTTTCGGCCGGCGGGCAGGTTGCGACGAGCCTGCTGACGCGCTTCGATGCCGAGGTTTATGCGCCACTCGACGCCGCTGATGCTTTATCGGCGCGCCCCGACGCGCTCGCCGCCATCTATCCCGTCGTGTCGATGGACCCGGCGATCGCGCACGCGGTCAGCCGCGAAAAACTGATCGGCCCCAATCCCGATGCCGCGCGCGAAAAACTCTACTCGCCCGAACGCAATGTCCGCGCCGATCAGCCGCCGCTGTGGCTGCTCCACGCCGAGGACGACAGCGTGGTGAAGATCGAAAACAGCGTGCGCCTGCGTGAGGCGATCCGCGGCGTCGGGGCGGCGTGCGAGGCGCATTTCTTCGAGCGCGGCGAGCATGGTTTTGGGCTGATGAAGACCGCTGGGTTGCCGATAGCGATCTGGCCCGAACTGCTGTGGAACTGGCTGAGGTCGCACAAGATCATTTAGATCATCGTCATTGCGAGCGCAGCGAAGCAATCCAGAGCGGTTTACGCTACTCTGGATTGCTTCGCTTCGCTCGCAATGACGAGTTAGGAACCCGGCTGAATATACGGCACCCGCGCGAACAGCTCGCGCTCCCACCGCCGCGGATCGTTCTCGACTCGACTTGTCGTATCGAAAATCATCGTTTGTCGCCGCGTCAGATCATACGCCGCCCAGCCCGGATTGCCGGTGCGCGCGAAACGGACGAACGCGTCCATCATTCGATCGCTCATCGCCTGCTGCGCGGAGGTCGGGTCGGGGATCGTGCCAAAGCCGAGCCCGATGTCGTCGGTGTGTTTGGCATCCTCGAAATCGAGCTGGTAGACGAAAGCGGGCGCACCTGCTCGCGCCCGCGCCTCGGCCTCTTCGACCTGCCCGCGCCAGCTGCGCGCCGCAGTAATGATGCGGTGGAACAAATCGAGCGGTGCAGCCTTGGGATAACGAGCGCGGAATTGGCCCACGACCCATTCGGGATGCGCATCGATCCGCATTTCGGGCGCGATCCGCGCCGCCAGATTGTCGAAGCTCAGCCCCGCCAGTTGCTTGCCATCGGATGCGTAGAAGGCGCGCGTTTCGAGCACCGTGTTGCCGATCAGCATCGGGATGCCGAGCGACTGCGGCGCGGCATCGGGCCAGAAGGGGTGGCGCGTGAGGTGCTGCATGTCGAGCACCGGCCCCATATAGACCCCGCCGCCGAGCACTGGATCGATCGCCGCCAACGCCGCAACGAGTTGCTCGACCGGCGCGGTTGCGGGGTCAACGCCCGCTCCCAGCTTCGCGATAAATGCCTCCGCGCGCTTCGTCGCATTCAGCGGTCCCGAGGCGGTCACCTGCTGCCCGCTCATTGTGATCGCCTTGTGGAACAGGCTTTTGGCGGCAGGCATCGCCATCAAGGTGGCGATCTTGGCGCCGCCGCCCGACTGGCCGAACACGGTGATATTGGCGGGATCGCCGCCGAACGCCGCGATATTGCGCTGGACCCATTGCAGGGCCGCGATCAGGTCGAGTTGGCCCGCGTTGCCGCTGTCGGGAAAGCGCGGATCGAGCCGCGCGAGATAGAGATAGCCGAGCGCGTTGAGCCGGTGGTTGACCGTCACCACCACGACATCGCCGCGCGCCGCCAGCGCCGCGCCATCGTTGACCGGATCGGTGACACTGCCGGTCGAATAGGCGCCGCCGTGGAAATAGACCATCACCGGTCGCTGGCGCTTTGCGTCGATGTCGGGGGCCCAGACGTTGAGGAAAAGACAATCTTCGGATTGCGGCTGGTAGCGGTCGCCCACCTGCAGACAGGCGGGACCGAAGCTGTCGCCCTTCAGCTGCTCGGCTTTGGTCACCGCAACCGGCGCCGAAAAGCGCTTCGCGCGGGCATAGCGGACGCCGGTGAAGGCCCAGGTCACCGCGTCGCCGATGCTTCGCCGTTGCACCGATACATAGGAGCCATCGCGAGCCTTCACGGCGCCGACATAATCGATTGGCGTGAAACTGTCCGCCTTGGCGATCACCGGCAGGATCAGCGACGCCGCACCTGCGGCCAGCACACCGCGGCGCGTCAGCCTATCGGCGGACATCGAGCCCGCCGCCGTGAAAGGCGTCGATGTCGGCCTGCCCGAACCGGCTGGCATCGCCGGGCAGCGAATGCTTGAGCGCGGTCAGCGCCAGCCCCGATTCGGCCATCGCTTTCGCATCGCCGCCCGCCCGATGCGCGTGGAGCACCCCGGCGGCAAAGGCGTCGCCCGCGCCGATGCGGTCGACGATGCCAGTGACGTCGATCTCGTCGGTCTGATGGCCGTCGCCGCGCAGATCGACGCGCGCCGCGATGCGATGATGGTCGGCCGTGACCGTATGGCGCGCCGTCGAGGCGATCAGTTTGAGATCGGGGAAAGCGGCGAAGCCCGCTTCGGCGGCTTCGCGCCGCCGGTCTTCGCCCGCACCGCTGAACTCCCGCCCCAGCACCAGCGACAGGTCGCGGTGATTGCCGAACAGGATGTCGGTCAGGTCGATAAGTTCCGCGAGGATCGCGCGCGGATCGCTGTCCCATGCCTCCCACAGCATCGCGCGGTAATTGCCGTCAAAGCTGACCGGCACGCCAAGTCGCTTCGCGGCGCGCGCCGCAGCCAGCGCCGCTTCGGCCGAGCGTGGCCCGAGCGCGGGGGTGATGCCCGACAGATGGAGCAGGCGCGCACCGCCAAGCAGCGCGTCCCAGTCATAATCCTCCGCGCCGGTTGCGGCGAAACTCGACCCGGCGCGGTCATAGACGATCTCCGACGCGCGCAGCCCGGCCCCGACGCTGAGGAAATAGAGCCCCATGCGGCCAGGATGAGGGGTGACGGCGGTACAATCAACGCCCGCGCCGCGCACCGCCGCCACGGCGCCGCGACCCAGTGCATTGTCCGCTATTTTGCTGACCATCGCGCAGTCATGGCCCATATAGGCGAGGCCGATCGCGACATTCGCCTCCGCGCCGCCGACGTGCAGCGCCAGCGACGGCGACTGCATCAGCAATTCGTTACCGGGTGCGGTGAAACGGATCAGCAGTTCGCCGAAAAAGACCAGTCTGCCTTGCGCCATCCCAACTCCGTTTACCCTGAGCTTGTCGAAGGGCTGTTCTTTTCATTCAGCGCCAAGAAGTGTTTATCTCGCGAGCCAGCCGCCGTCGACGGCCAGGATATGCCCCTGCACATAGTCCGAAGCGCGCGACGCCAGAAACACAGCCGCCCCGCCGATGTCACGGGGATCGCCCCAACGACCCGCCGGAATCCGTTCCATGATCTGGCGATTGCGCACCTCGTCGCCTTGCAGGGCGGCGGTGTTGTTCGTCGCGATATAGCCCGGCGCGATCGCGTTGACCTGGACGCCCTTTGCCGCCCATTCGTTGGCGAGCAGCTTGGTCAGCCCGCCAACCCCCGATTTCGACGCAGTATAGCTCGGCACGCGGATGCCGCCCTGAAAGGTCAGCATCGAGGCGATGTTGATGATTTTGCCGCTGCCGCGCGCGATCATGTGGCGGCCGACGCTCTGACACAGAAAAAAGAGCGTCTTGAGATTGGTGTCCATCACCGCATCCCAATCCCCTTCGGTAAAATCGACCGCGTCGGCGCGGCGGATGATCCCGGCATTGTTGACGAGGATGTCGATGCGCCCAAACTCGGCGAGCACTGCATCGACCAGCGGCTGCACCGCGCCGACGCTCGACAGGTCGGCGGCGAAATTTTCGCCCTTCCGGCCGAGCCCGCGCACCTTGCCGACCGTCTCGTCCGCCGCCGACCGACCAGCCGCAGCAATATCCGCCCCCGCCTCGGCAAGCGCGACCGCGATGCCCTGCCCGATGCCGGTATTGGCGCCGGTGACCAGCGCGACCCGGCCCGAAAGATCGAATAATCCGGTCATATCAGGCGAGTGCCCGCTCCGCCGACACAGTCTTCAGATAGGCGCTGATCGCGTCGTCCTGCGAATTGGCGTAGAAATATTCGGCGAATTTCTCACCCGCGATCGCGGCGCGCAGCAGATCCTGATCGACGGTCTTGAGCACCGTCAGCATATCATTGCACGACGCGGCTTTCAGATCCTTCAGGATGCCGCGGTTGGTCCGCATGATTTCGGCGCGCTCCTTCGGATAGCCGAGACCGCGTTCGCCGTCGAATAGCTTACGATAGACATCCTGCAGATTGAGCTCGGCTGCCCAGCCGAAGCCCTTCGCATACGGCATGGAAATCGCGTTGCCATCGTTGATCTGGCCGAACAGAAATGCATCGGTCGGATCAATCACCAGCCCGCAGAACACCCCTGGCATCGCGTTACAGGCGAGCATCGATCCCATGCCCGTGCCGCACCCGGTGACCACAAAATCGGCAGCCTTCGAATTGAGCAGGATGCCGGCCAGCAGCCCGTTCATCACATAGGTCAGCGACGCTTTGTCGTCCGCCGAATACATGCCGTAATTGAACACCTGATGGCCCAGCGGTTCGGCAACCGTTGTCAGCGCGTCGTGGATGATGGCATTTTTGGCGGCCTGGCTGTTTTCGGTGATCAGCGCGATCTTCATGATGCGGTTCCTTTGCTGGATTTCCTGCAAGCTAGACATTTTGGTAACCGGTGTCAATATCAACGCCGGCCGATCGCGGCAAGCGATCTGGACACCGGTATCCATTTCGGCCAGATGGCGATTGTTGCGGTTGATTTCGGGGTGCCGCACGCCCATCAAAAGGGCGAACGGAGGGAGGAACAGCCCGAACCCGCAAAGGATTGAACGCATATGGCGGCACAAAAAAAGGGGGCGGGCGGCAAGCAACCGACGATCAACGACGTCGCCGCACTCGCCGGGGTGTCGAAAAAAACCGTCAGTCGCGTCATCAACCGCTCCGAATTCCTCACCGAAAAGACGCGCAAGGCGGTCGAGCAGGCGATCGAGACTTTGGGCTTTGTCCCCAATCCGCAGGCGCGGGCGCTGGCGTTCCGGCGCAATTTCCTGATCGCGCTGCTCCACGACAATCCCAATGCCCAGACGGTGCTGAATTTTCAGCAGGGTGTGCTCGACGCGATCAAGGACAGCGATCTGGCGTTGCTCGTCCGCCCCGTCGATCGCGGATCGGACGGCATGCTCGGCGATGTCCGCACCTTCCTGGAAAAGCAGCGCCCGATCGGCGCGCTGTTGTTGCCACCGATCTCGGAGAATGACGATCTCGCCGCGCTCTGCGAAGATCTGGGGGTGCGCTATGTCCGCATCGGTTCGGCGCCGCTCGACGATGCCAAGCATTGCGTGTCGTCGAACGACCGCGAAGTCGTCGCCGAAGCGGTACGCGGGTTGATCGCGCTCGGCCATCGCCGCATCGGCTTTGTCCGCGGGCCGGTCGGTTTTCGCTCCGCCGCCGAGCGCGAAAAGGGGTTCATGGAGGCGCTGGCCGAAGCCCGACTCGACCTGCCCGCCCCCTTCAACGCGCCGGGCAATTATCGCTACGCCGCCGGTGTCGAGGCGGGCGAAGCGTTGCTGACGCTGGCCGAACCGCCGACCGCAATCTTCTGTTCGAACGACGAGATGGCCGCGGGGGTGATGAGCGTGGCGCACGCCAAGCGCATCGATGTTCCCGGCGCGCTGTCGATCATCGGGTTCGACGACAGCCCGACCGCGACGCATATCTGGCCCGCGCTCAGCACGGTGCGCTGGCCGATCCGCGAAATGGGGGTGCGCGCCGCCAAGACGCTCGTCCCCGACTTTCTGCCGCTCGCCACAAAGATCGATGAGAGCGATAGCGGGGTGCTCAATTCCACCTTCATCCCGCGCCAGTCGGTCGCGCCGCCCCGACGCTGACGGAATCGATGCCGGCGCAGCGGCACAAAATTGTCGTAATTTGTCGCAAATCCCGCATTGCGCTTGCATGGACCAATCCAATCGGTTGAATAGGCGCGATTCCTCCCCCGCCTGATCGGCGCGCCGATACGAGAACAACTTTATGCTGGAGAAAAGGTCGCTGTTGCTGGCCGGATTATGGTGCGCCGCGACCCTGTCGCTTGGCGCCTGTTCGGGCCAGGATGACACGAGCAAAGGTGGCCGCGGCGCTCCGCAGGTCGGCTTTGTCGTCGTCAAGGTCGAACCGGTGCCGGTCACCACCTCACTCGGCGGGCGCACCGTCGCGTTCGAGACCAGCGAAGTGCGGCCGCAGGTCAATGGCCTGATCCGCCGCCGCCTGTTTACCGAGGGCGGCTTCGTGCGCGCCGGGCAGCCGCTCTATCAGATCGACGCCAGCCTGTATCAAGCCGCAGTTGATCAAGCGGCGGCCAATCTCGCCAGTGCCCGCGCCAGCGCCCAGGCGGCCGACGAGCGCGTCCGCCGTTTTGCCCCGTTGGCCAAGATGCAGGCGATCGCCGAGCAGGACTACACCGACGCGCTGGCCGAGGCGCGCGTCGCGCGCGCCGCTGTTGCTCAAAACAGTGCCGCGCTGGAAACCGCGCGAATCTCGCTGCGTTATGCCACGATCACCGCGCCGATCAGCGGCCGAATCGGCCGCAGCCTCGCCACCCCCGGCGCGCTGGTCAGCGCCAGCCAGGCGACGCCGCTCGCGGTGATCCAGCAAACCGACCCGATCTATGTCGATATGCAGCAATCGAGCGCTGAGCTCACCACCTTGCGTGCAGCGCTCGCCAGCGGCGGCGTCGCCGCGGGCAGCACGTCGGTGCGGCTGCGGCTCGAGGACGGCAGTGCTTATGGCTTTGCCGGTACGGTCCAGTTTTCCGACATCACGGTCAGCGAAGCGACCGGCACCGTCACATTGCGCGCGCGCTTTCCCAATCCCAAAGGGGTGCTGCTGCCCGGCATGTTCGTGACCGCACTGTTCGATCAGGCGATCAACCCGCGCGCGATCCTGGTCCCGCAAGCGGCGGTCCAGCGCGACTTCGACGGGTCGGCCTTCGTCTATCTCGCCGGGGCCGACAACAAGGCGATCCGCCGCAAAGTCACCGCCGATCGCACCATCGGCGCGAATTGGGTCGTCACCGACGGTCTGAAGGCTGGTGAGCGCGTGATTACGCAGGGGGTCGGCAATCTGAAACAGGGGGCGCCGATCACCGCGGTTCCGGCGAGCAGTGCGCAACGGGTGGGGGCGCCCGCGGCCAAGACAGCAGAAAAGAGTCCATAACCCCCCATGTCCCGTCTGTTCATCAACCGTCCCATCTTTGCCTGGGTGCTGGCGATCATCGTCATGCTGGGCGGGGTCGGCGCGCTGTTCGCGCTGCCGATCGAACAATATCCCGACATCGCCCCGGCGCAGGTCAATATCCGCGCCAGCTATCCCGGCGCATCGGCCGAGGCGATCGAGAACAGCGTCACCCAGGTGCTCGAACAACAGCTGACCGGGATCGACGGGCTGCTCTATTTCAGCTCGCAATCGAGCTCGCGCGGACAGGCGAGCATCACCGCGATCTTTGCCAAGGGCACCGATCCCGACATCGCGCAGGTCCAGGTCCAGAACAAGATCCAGTCGGCGATCTCGCGCCTGCCGGCGCAGGTGCAGCAGCAGGGCGTGCGCGTCACCAAGTCCAATTCGGATACGCTGCTGCTTGTCGGCGTCTATGACGAGACCGACACGCGCGCCAATGCCGACGTGTCCGACTATATGACGTCGAATATCCAGGATCCGCTGTCGCGGGTCGAGGGGGTCGGCGACGTTAACATCTTTGGCGCTCCGCACGCGATGCGGATCTGGCTCAATCCGCAGCGGCTTGCCGCAGTGGCGCTGATGCCGAGCGATGTGATCGCCGCGATCACCGCGCAAAACAGCGAGGTCGCCGCGGGCGAGGTCGGCGGCCTGCCGTCGCCGCAAGGCCAGATGCTCAACGCCACGGTCACCGCCCAGTCGCGACTGCAAACCGTCGAACAGTTTGAAAACATCGTCCTCAAGACCCAGCCCGACGGGTCAAGTGTGCGGATCAAGGACATCGCGCGGGTCGAGATCGGCGCCGAAAATTACAGCGTCGTCAGCCGCATCAACGGCCATCCCGGCGCCGGCATGTCGATTTCGCTGTCACCGGGGTCCGACGCGCTGGAAACCGCCGACCGCGTCAAGGCGCGGATGGAGGAACTGGCCGCCGATTTCCCCGACGGCCTTGCCTACAGCTATGCCAATGATTCGACCGCCTTCATCAAATTGTCAGTCAGCGAGGTCCAGAAATCGCTGATCGAGGCGATCATCCTGGTCGTCATCGTCATGTTCGTGTTCCTGCAAAGCTGGCGCGCCGTCCTGATTCCAGCGATCGCAGTGCCGGTTGTCCTGCTCGGCACCTTTGCCATTTTCTACATCGCGGGATTCAGCATCAACACGCTGACCTTGTTCGGACTGACGCTGGCGATCGGCCTGCTCGTCGATGATGCGATCGTCGTCGTCGAAAATGTCGAGCGATTGATGGAAGAAAATCCCGAGATGTCGGCGCGCGAGGCGACGATCCAGTCGATGAAGGAATTGCAGGTCGCGCTGATCGCGATCGCGCTCGTGCTGTCGGCGGTGTTCCTGCCGATGGCGTTCTTCGGCGGTTCGACCGGCGTCATCTATCGCCAGTTTTCGGTGACGATCATTTCGGCGATGATGCTGTCGGTGCTGGTCGCACTGATCCTCAGCCCGGCGTTGACATCGACGCTGCTCAAGCAAAAATCGCATGGCGAGGCGGCGAGCGGCGGCCGCTTTCCGCGCGCTCGCGCCGCGATGGAGCGCGCCAAAAACGGTTTCAACACCCGTTTCGACCGCATTGTCGAACGCTACGTCGGCAGCGTCACGGCGGTCGTCGATCGCAAATGGCTGTTCCTTGGCATCTATGCGATCGTTCTCGCCCTGCTCGTCGTGCTGTTCCTGCGTCTGCCCGGCGGCTTTCTGCCCGGCGAGGATCAGGGGCGCGTCCAGGTCCAGTTCCGCCTGCCCGCCGGCGCGACGCAGGCGCGAACGCTGGAAGTGCGCGACGCGGTCGAAAAATATATGCTGACCCAGGAAAAGGCGAACACGCAGACGCTGTTCCTGGTTGCGGGCGGCGGCGGCGGCGGCGCGGTGGGCCAGAACACCGGCCAGGGCTTCGTCAACCTGACCCATTGGGATGACCGCGAGGGCGACGAGAACACCGCCGACGCGATCGCCGAACGCGCGCGCAAGGCGCTCGGCGGGCTGCGCGATGCCCAGGTGTTCGCACTGGTTCCCGGCGCGGTCCGCGGCCTCGGCGACAGTTCGGGTTTCACCATGCAGTTGCAGAACCGCGGCGGGATGAGCCGCGAGGATTTTGTTGCGGCGCGCGACCGGCTGCTCGCGATGGCCAATGCCAATCCCAAGCTGACCGCGGTGCGCCTCAGCGACTTGCCCGACGTCGCGACGCTCAAGATCGACGTCGATACCCAGCGACTCACCGCCTATGGCATCGACAACAGCGACGTCAACGCGACCCTGGCAACCGCGTGGGGCGGCCGTTACGTCAATGATTTCATCGACGAGGGGCGCGTCAAGCGCGTCTACGTCCAGGGTGACGCCCCCTATCGCGCCAAGCCCGAAGACCTTGGCCAATGGTATGTGCGCTCGGGCGATGGCGAGATGTCGCCTTTCTCCGCCTTTGCCCGTACCGGCTGGGCCACGACGCCCAGCAGCACTTCGCGCTTTCAGGGAGTCGCGGCGTTCGAAATTTCGGGCCAGCCCGCCCCCGGCACCAGCTCGGGCGAGGCGATGGACGAAATGGAGGCGATGGCGGGGCAAATCCCCGGGACCAGCGTCGCCTGGTCGGGGTCGTCGTTTCAGGAACGGCTGTCGTCGGGACAGGCGCCCTTGCTCTATGGCATCTCGCTGCTCGTCGTCTTTCTGTGCCTCGCGGCGCTTTACGAAAGCTGGACGATCCCGCTCGCGGTCATCCTGATCATTCCGCTCGGGCTGATCGGCGCAGTGGTCGCGGTGTCGCTGCGCGGGCTGGAAAACGACGTCTATCTCCAGATCGGCCTGCTCACGACGATGGGGCTCGCGGCGAAGAACGCGATCCTTATGATCGAATTTGCCGAACAGGAAGAACGCAAGGGCAAGCGCGTGATCGAGGCGGCGATCGCCGCAGCGCGCATCCGCCTGCGCCCGATCCTGATGACCAGCTTTGCCTTCATCTTTGGCGTGCTGCCGCTGGCGATCGCCACGGGTGCGGGCGCCAACAGCCGCGTCGCGATCGGCACATCGGTGATCGGCGGCATGCTGACCGCCGCCTTCCTCGCGATCTTTTTTATCCCGCTGTTCTTTGTCCTGGTCCGCCGCGGGGTGCGCGATGGCGTGACCGCGCTGCGCGCGCGTTTCGGCAAAAGCAAGGATGGCGGCAAGGGTGAAGGCCCGGCCGAGGTGTCAGCATGATCGGCATCCGCGTCCTTTTGCTCGCGAGTACGCTTGCACTCACGGGCTGCTCGCTGGCGCCGAAAACGGTGCTGCCGACGCCGCCGGTGCCGCAGAGCTGGCCGGTCGGCGACGCCTATCTGTTGCAGAGCGAGGCGGCGCTGCCGATCCTGTCGTATCAGAGCGTATTCACCGACCCGCGCCTTCAGGCGCTGGCCGAGCAGGCGCTGACCAACAACCGCGACCTGCGCGTCGCTTACGCCAATGTCGCTGCGGCGCGGGCGCAGGCGCGCGTCACCCGCGCCGGGCAATTTCCCGAACTCGGGATCAGCGGCGGCGCGGGCTATTCGGACAGCAATGGCGCGAGCGGCAGCGGCGACTTCTCGCTGCGCGGCGGGGTCACTGCGTTCGAGCTCGACCTGTTCGGCAAGCTCGCCAATGCGACCGAAGCCGACCGCAATCGCGCGTTGGCGACCGAGGCCGCGTCACGCACCGTGCGGCTCGCGCTGATCGCCAATCTCGCCGAAGCGTGGGCGACCTATGGCGCCGACCGCGACCTGCTCAAGATCGCCGAGGACACCGCCGCCAATGCGCGTGAGAGTGTGCGGCTGACGAAGGCGCGGCTCGACGGCGGCGTCGCGCCGCGCACCGACCTGCGCCAGGCCGAACAGATATTGGCGACCGCCGAGGATGCGATCGCGCAGCAACGGACCGCGCTGGCACAGGACGAAAACCTGATCCGCCTGCTCGTCGGCGGCGATGTCGACCGCGCGTTGCTGCCCGCGGGTCTCACCGAAGTAACGCCAGCGATCGCCGCCTTGCCGGCCGGGATCAGCTCCGAAATCCTGCTCCGTCGTCCCGATGTGATCGAAGCCGAATATGGCCTGCGCGCCGCCAACGCCGACATCGGCGTCGCGCGCGCGCAGCTGTTCCCGTCGATCTCGCTGACCGGCTTGCTCGGCTTTGCCAGCAACGCGCTGTCCAGCCTGTTCGACAGCGGATCGTTCAGCTGGTCGGCGGGCGGCGACGTCACCGCGCCGATCTTTGACGCCGGGGGCCGCCGCGCCGGGGTCGCGGTCAGCGAAGCACAGCGCGATGCGGCGCTCGCGGGCTATGAGGGCGCGATCCAGACCGCGTTTCGCGAGGTCGCCGACGCGCTCGCGGTACAGGGCACGATCGCCGAACGGGTGCGCGCCGCCGCGGCGAACACCGCCGCCGCCGCCGACACTGCGACGCTCACTGACGCGCGGTACAAAGGCGGGATCGACAGCTTCCTCACCAGCCTCGACGCGCAGCGCAGCCTGTATGCGGCACGGCGCAGTGAAATCGCGACCCAGCTGCTGCTGGTCCAGACCCGCATCGCGCTGTTCCGCGCGCTGGGCGGGGATAGCGGGGCTGGGGTCACAACGCCTTAACCCTGCTTTCGTCATTCCCGCGAAAGCGGGAACCCAGGGCGTGCGTCGGCTGATCCCGCCTTGGGTTCCCGCTTTCGCGGGAATGACGCGGTTATGTTTTCCGACTCTTTCTTGACATCCCCCCTTGCTCGCGCGCTAATAGAACAAATCAGGAACATATATGCGCGAGTCGTCTCAACCTCTCGCCGGGCTGCGCCAACGCATCGCCCGGCTGGCCGCCAGTGGTGGCCCCTCCAGCCGCCCGGCCAAGGGCTGGCTGGCAACCGGGCATGGCGCGTTCGACGCCGCGATCGGCGGCGGGCTGGCGGTCGGACGCACCCATGAATTTTTCGCCGCCGATGCGCTCGACGGCGCCAGCGCCGCAGCCTTTGCGGCGCTGCTGGCGCTGCGAACACCGGGCGAAGCACCGCTGTTGTGGCTCCGCACCGTCGATGCCGGACGCCGGACCGGCCATATCTATGCCCCCGGCATCGCCGAACTGGGCGGCGACCCCGACCGGCTGCTGCTGGTCGAGACCGCCGACCCCAAGATGTTGCTCGCCTGCGCGAACGACGCGATCCGCTGCGCGGGGTCGGCGGCGGTGATCGTCGAAAGCTGGGGCAAATTCCCCCTGCTCGACCTGACCGCCGGGCGCCGCCTGACGCTGGGCGCCCGCGATGCCGGGACGACGCTGCTGATGCTCCGCCTGAATGCCGCGCCGACACCCAGCGTCGCCGAAACGCGCTGGAGCATCGTCGCCGCGCCGTCGCGCGAACTCGAAGCCGATGCCCCCGGCGCCCCCGCTTTCGACCTCGAACTGCTGCGCTGGCGCGGCGGCCCTGCTGGCGCGCACTGGCGACTGGACTGGAACCATGACGAAAAATGCTTCGGTGAAGCGGCGCTATCTGGCGCTGTTCTTCCCCTGGCTCCCCGCCGAGCGGTTCACCCGCACGGCGCCAAAGCCGCCTGATCTCCCGCTCGTTTTTGCCGAGAAACAGCGCGGCGCGCTGCGCCTCGCCAGCATCGATCCGCGCGCGCAGGCGCTTGGGCTGCGCGTCGGCATGCCGCTCGCCGACGCGCGGGCGCAGGTGCCCGACCTCGCTATCGTGCCGCACGATCCCGTCCTCGACCTGCATTGGCTCGACCGGCTGGCGCAGGGCTGCGCGCGCTACACCCCGCTCGTCGCGCTCGATCCGCCCGACGGACTGATCCTCGACATCACCGGCTGCACCCATTTGCTGGGCGGCGAGGCGGCGCTGATCGAGGACGTCGACCGGCGGCTGACCCGGCTCGGCATGACGATGCGTCCTGCGCTTGGCCCCACCGCCGATGCCGCGCGGGCGCTCGCGCGCTATCAGACGCGGCCCGCCCCCGACGAGGCCAGCGCGATCCGCCGCCTGCCCGTCGCCGCGCTCGAACTCGAAGCCGAGGCGGCGACCGCGCTCGTCCGCGCCGGACTCAAGACGATCGGCGATCTGGCGGCGCGGCCGATGGCGAATATCGCCGCGCGCTTTGGCGCCGACGCTGCAACCGCGCTGCGCCGCCTGCTCGGCGATGCGCCCAGCCCGCTCGCCCCGCGCATGATCCATCCGCCGATCGTCACCGAACGCCGCTTTGCCGAACCCGTCGCCAGCATGCCTCATGCGACGCAGATTCTAAACGAACTGGTCAGTGAGACGATCGTCGAGCTGACCGAGCGCGGCAAGGGCGGGCGCCATTTCCGCGCCACCTTTTTTCGCAGCGACGGCCTGGCGCGCAGCATCGCGGTCGAGACCGGCCATCCCACGCGCGACGCGGGCCTCGTCATGCGCCTGTTCGCCGAGCGGATGGACGCGTTGCGCGATCCGCTCGACCCGGGGTTCGGGTTCGACATGATGCGGCTGGCGGTGCCGCGGCTCGAAGCCCTTGCCGCGACCCAGCTGAAGCTGGAGGGCGGCGCTGTACGTGCGGCAAGCCAGACCGCCGCGATGGCCGAGCTGGTCGATCGGCTGGCGACCCGGCTGGGCCGCGGGCAGGTCCGCAAATTTGCCGCCGTCGATACCCATATCCCTGAACAGGCACAGCTCGCCCTGCCCGCGATCGACGCCGCGCCGCCCACCCGCTGGCCCGCCCCCGACCCCGGCGAGCCACCGCTGCGCCCCTTCTATCTCTTTGATCCGCCGCAAGTGATCGAGGTGATCGCCGAGGTTCCCGACGGCCCGCCGCACCGCTTCCGCTGGCGCCGCGCCACCCACGCGATCCGCCGCTACGAAGGGCCGGAACGGATCGCGAGCGAATGGTGGCGCCGCCGCGACAATGCCGGGCTGACCCGCGATTATTACCGCGTCGAGGACGACCGCGGGCGGCGGTATTGGCTGTTCCGCCATGGGCTCTACGACGAAAAGCCCGATCCACGCTGGTTTATCCACGGCCTGTTCGCATGAGCGCGCAGCCTGAACCCGGTTTTGCCGAACTGGTCGCCGCGACCAACTACAGTTTCCTGCGCGGCGCCTCGCACCCTGCCGAGATGGTCGCGCAAGCCATCGCGCTCGGTATGACAGGCATCGGCATCGCCGACCGCAACAGCGTGGCGGGGGTGGTGCGGGCATGGGCCTTTTTGAAAGAGCTACAGGTCAAGAATCCTGCCAGTGTTGCACATTTTCGACTGGTCGTCGGCGCCAGGCTCGTCTTTGCTGACGGCACGCCTGACATCGTTGCCTATCCAGTCAGTCGCCATGGCTGGGGCCGCCTGACCCGCCTGCTGTCGGTAGGCAATTTGCGCGCGCATAAGGGGGATTGCATCCTCCAGCTTGAAGACCTGCTGGACCATTGCGACGACCTGTTGCTGATCGCGATGGAAGGCGACGAAGCGCTGCTGCGAACTCTGAAGAAAGCGCGGCGAAAGTCGGTGTGGCTGGCGGCAACGATGCCGCAATCGGGCGTCGATGCGCGCCGACTGGCCAAACTGCAGCGATTGTCGATGGCGACCAACGTCCCGCTACTTGCCACCAATGACGCGCTTTACGCGGCGGCGGCGCAGCGCCCGTTGCACGATATCATCACCTGTATCCGCGAAGGCACAACGGTCCGAAAGGCGGGAAAACTGCTCCGCGCCAATGGCGAACGTCATTTGAAATCCCCCGCCGCAATGAGCCGGCTTTTCGGTGCCTACCCAAAGGCGATCGAACAAAGCGCCAAACTCCTCGGTCGCATAGATTTCGATCTTGGGACGCTGCGCTACGAATATCCGCACGAGCCGGTGCCATCCGGCTGGAAGCCGTTCAACTATCTCCACCATCTGGTGAAAAACGCGGCGGAGAAGCGATATGGCACACCGCTCACGCCAAAGATTCGCAAACTGATCGGCAATGAACTGCGCCTCATCCGAAAACGAAATTACGTCTATTATTTCCTGACCGTCTACGACCTCGTACGGTTCGCGCGTTCGCAAACGCCACCAATCCTCTGTCAGGGACGCGGCTCGGCGGCGAATTCAATCACCTGTTTTCTGCTCGGCGTGACGTCGGTTGATCCGGTGAAGAATACGCTTCTTTTCTCCCGTTTCATGTCGGCCGAGCGCGACGAGCCTCCCGATATTGACGTCGATTTTGAACATGAACGGCGTGAGGAAGTCATCCAGCATATCTATGATCGCTACACGCGCGATCGCGCGGCGATTGCCGCGACCGTCATCCACTACCGTCCGCGCAGCACGATCCGCGAAGTGGGCAAGGCGCTCGGTTTCAGCGAGGACGTCACCGCACGCCTCGCCGATACCAGCTGGGGCAGCTGGGGCGACGATGTGCCGGTCGAACGGCTGGTCGAGGCTGGTCTCAATCCGCATAATGGCGAGATCGAACGGCTGCACCGTTTTGTCGGCGAGCTGCTGAAAGCGCCGCGCCACCTGTCGCAGCATGTTGGCGGTTTTGTGCTGACCCAAGGGCGCCTCGACGAGCTGGTGCCGATCCACAATGCCGCGATGGAGGATCGCACTTTCATCGAATGGGACAAGGACGATATCGACGCGCTGGGCCTGATGAAGGTCGATATCCTTGCGCTCGGCATGCTGACCTGCATCCGCAAATGTTACGACCTGATGCGCAGTCATCAGCTGGGCGACCACAGTCTCGAACTTGATATCGATTCAAGCGACCTCGCCGTCTATGACATGCTGTGCAAGGGCGACAGTATCGGCGTCTTCCAGGTCGAAAGCCGGGCGCAGATCAACATGTTGCCGCGGCTACGCCCTCGCAAATTTTACGATCTGGTCGTGCAGGTCGCGATCGTACGCCCCGGGCCGATCGAGGGCGATATGGTCCATCCCTATCTAAGGCGGCGAAACGGAGAGGAAGAGGTGGACTATCCCTCGCCCGCCCCGCCCCATAATCCCAATGAACTTCGTGACGTGTTGGGCCACACTTATGGCGTGCCGCTCTTTCAGGAACAGGCAATGAACCTGGCGATCACGGCGGCAGGTTTCACCCCTGAAGAAGCCAATGGCCTGCGCCGCGCGATGGCGACCTTTCGCAATGTCGGAACGATCGACGATTTCCGGGAAAAGATGGTCGGCGGCATGGTCGCGCGTGGCTATGAGCCAGCCTTCGCCGAACGTTGTTTCAAACAGATCGAAGGGTTCGGCAGCTACGGCTTTCCCGAAAGCCATGCCCAATCCTTTGCGCGGCTCGTCTATGTGTCGTCATGGATCAAACATTATCACCCCGCCATCTTCACCTGCGGGCTGCTCAATTCGCAGCCGATGGGCTTTTATGCCCCCGCCCAGCTCGTCCGCGATGTGCAGGAGCATGGGGTCGAGGTTCGTGCGGTCGATGTGAATGCCAGCGATTGGGACAACAGCCTTGAGCGCCGGGATGATGGCAGCCTCGCGCTGCGGCTCGGCTTTCGACAGGTCGATGGGTTTCGCGAGGCTTGGGCAGAGCAGATCGCCGACGCGCGGACATCGCCTTTCGCCACCATCGAAGAACTCGCCCGCCGCGCCAATCTGCCTTCGCGCGCGCTGCGTCTGCTCGCCGAGGCCGATGCGTGTCGGTCGATGGGGCTCGATCGGCGCCCGGCATTGTGGGACGCCCGCCGCGTCCGCCAGGGGGTGCTGCCGCTGTTCGGCGCCGCCGAAGCCGACGAACTGGGCGGCGAAGCCGACGCGCAGCTGCCGCCTACCCCGCTCGTCGAACAGGTGCTGACCGATTATCAGACGACGCGGCTATCGCTGAAAGGTCATCCGATGGCGTTTCTGCGCCGCGATTTCGAACGCGAAGGCGTGCTGAGCGCGGCGCAGGTGATGGCGGCAAAGAACGGGTCGATTGTCCGCACCGCGGGCGTCGTGCTGATCCGCCAGCGCCCGGGCAAGGGCAATGCGATCTTCATCACGCTCGAGGACGAGGGCGGGGTCGTCAACATCCTGCTGTGGGCGCGGCATTTCGAACGCTATCGCCGCGCCGTCATGGCGTCGCGGCTGATGCTGGCCGAGGGCGAGGTGCAGCGGAGCAAGGAGGGCGTCATCCACCTGATGGCGACGCGGATCATCGACCGCACCGCGATGCTCGACACGCTGGGCGACGGGCGCGAAATACGTCCCGAGCTGTGCCGCGCCGACGAGGTCGCGCATCCGCAGCAGCCGCGCGGCTATGCGGCGAAGCATGGCCACCCGCGCGATGTCCGCATCCTGCCCAAGTCGCGGGATTTTCATTAGTTGAGGCCGACTGACGTCGGCAACGGCACCAGCCCGCTCCCCCTCCCGGCCTCCCCAACGATAGTAACCTAGGGAGGCCGGGAGGGGGAGCGGGCTGGTGCCGTCCCTGTTCGGCTATGCCGAACAGACAAAAAGTTGATGCCCCGGCTGTGGGGGCCGGGGCATCGGATCAGGCTATCTAAGGGACCAACCGAATATAGCCTGAAAATCGTTCGCGGAGATTAGCCGCGGAGCAGGTTCATCACGCCCTGCGAGCTCTGGTTCGCCTGCGCGAGCATCGCCGTCGAGGCCTGCGACAGGATCTGGGCCGCCGCCAGCTTCGTCGATTCCGACGAAAAGTCGGTGTCTTCGATGCGCGATTTGGCATCTGCCAGATTCGTGACGGTCGATGTCAAATTGTCGACAGCCGCTTCAAGGCGGTTCTGCTGCGCACCCAGGTTGGCGCGCTGGGTAGCGACCGTCTGAATCCCGGTGTCGAGCGTGGCCAGGGCACCCGAAGCGCCGGCGGCGGTCGAGATGTCGAGGGTGGCGACGCCCAGCGCGGTCGCCTGAAGATCGGCGATCGTGATGTTGACCGTCTGGCCCGTCGCGGTGCCGGTCTGAATGTCAAAGCCGGTTGCGGCGCTGCCGTTGAGCAGCTGGTTGCCGTTGAAGTCGGTGCGCGTTGCAATGTCGCCGATTTGCGAAATCAGCGCGGTGACTTCGGTCTGCATCGCGGCGCGATCGGTCGTGCCGTTGGTGCCGTTGGCCGACTGGACAGCCAGTTCGCGCATCCGAACCAGGATGTTCGAAATGCCCGACATCGCGCCTTCGGCGGTCTGCGCCAGCGAGATGCCGTCGTTGGCGTTGCGCACGGCCTGGTTCAGGCCGCGAACTTTGGCGTCCATACGCGTGGCGATGGCGAGACCCGCAGCATCGTCTTTCGCGCTGTTGATGCGCTTGCCGCTCGACAGGCGTTCCATCGCCTGCGACTGCATGCGACCCGCAACCCGCGAGTTGTTCTGGGCGCGAAGCGCGCTCACATTGGTGTTGATGACAGTCATTGTTGTTCCTTTCCGGCCTCGATGGCCATTCCCGTGATGTGAAGGCTCGAGGAGCGGTCACGAAAAGCAGTAACGGTCGGCGGCCGCGGCGCTTAAGCCCGGTCCGTCAAAAAAATGCCGAAGCGGCCCACGCCCTGGGACTATGAGCATATAATCCACTGAAATACCGTTATTAATTCTTTTGGCATGGCCTTTGCATTGTTCTTTGCGTGCGGCGCACCGCTGCGCACAGGACGGATGAAAAGCAATGAGCACGATTGACCCGAGCCGGCTGCTGCAGATGCGCAGTTCGATCCTCAATCAGAACCAGGCGCTGCAACGCGCCGCCGGTCGTGGCGGCGTCGGCGCGCCCGATGGCGGCCTGGAAAATATCGTTCAAGGTCCAGGCGGCGCCCCCGATTTCGGCGCCGCGATCAGCAATGCGCTGCAACAGGTCAACGCCCAGCAGAGCAAGGCAAGTGCGCTCACCGAATCCTACGAACGCGGCGACACCCACGACATCGTCAGCGTGATGATCGAGCGCCAGAAGGCCTCGCTAGGGTTCGAAACGACGTTGCAGGTCCGCAACAAGCTGCTGTCCGCGTATCGCGACATCATGAACATGCCGGTGTAATCCATGGCCGATACCCAGATCCTCACCCCCGTTGACGACGGCCATGCGAACCGCCTGCCCGCCCCGGCGTTCGGCAACCGCCTCGCCCCGCTGACCGGCTTCGTCCGCCAGCCCGCCGTACAGCGCGCCTTGCCTGCGATCGCCATGACCGCCGCGGTCGGCATCGCTGCGCTCGCCTATTTCACCATGCAGTCGGCGCCGCAGGCGCAGCTGTTTTCCGGTCTCGACGACACCGACAAGGCGGCAGTCGCCGACGCGCTGCAAACGCAGGGCATCGCGCACAGCATCGACGCCACAACCGGGGCGCTGACCGTCGACGCCGACAAATTGCATCAGGCGCGCATCGCGCTGGCTGGACAAGGCCTGCCCAAGGCGGCGCCGAGCGGCGACAGCCTGATTGCCGCGCTGCCGATGGGGTCGAGCCGCGCGATCGAGGGCGAAGCCCTGCGGTCGGCGCGCGAAGCCGATCTGGCGCGCACCATCGAGACGATCGACGCGGTCAAAAGCGCCCGCGTCCACGTCGCCGCCGCCGAACCCAGCCTGTTCGTCCGCGATGACAAGCCCTCCACCGCCTCGGTCATGCTGACCCTGCAGAATGGCCGCTCGCTGAGCGATGGTCAGGTGCAGGCGATCCGTTTCCTCGTCGCCTCGTCGGTGCCCGGAATGAACGCCGATCAGGTATCGGTGATCGACCAGCGCGGCGCGCTATTGTCCGACACCGCGTCGGGCGGCGACATGAAGGCGTTCCAGTTGCAGGTGCAGGTCGAAGACCGCTTCCGCCGCGCGCTCGACACGCTGCTCGGCCCGATGCTCGGCGCCGGCAATTATAGCGTCGAGGTCCACGCCGATGTCGATATGTCCGAAAGCCAGGCGACGCGCGAGAGCTTTCCCAAGGACGACCGCGCGATGACCAGCGAACAGATCACCCGCACGGTCAGCGGCGCGGGCGCCCCGCCCGCCGCGGTCGGCATCCCCGGCGCGCTGTCGAACCAGCCGCCGCAGGCGACCACCGTCACCGCCAACGCCCCCACCGCGACCCCGGCACCGGCCGCCGCCCCCGAAACCGCCAGCAATGAAAATGCCGCGCGCGCTTTTGAAGTCGGGCGCGAAATTTCGGTGACCCACTCGCCGCAGGGCAAGCTGCGCCGCGTGTCGGTCGCCGTCGCGCTCAACCAGGGCAAGAAGGCGCTGACCCAAGCCGACATGACCAAGATCGACAGCCTGGTCAAAGGCGCCATCGGGTTCGACGCGACGCGCGGCGATCAGGTCGCGATCAGCCAGCGCCCCTTCGTTCAGGTCGAAGCCGAGGAACCCGCTTTTTACGATCAGGGGTGGTTCCTGCCGCTGGTCAAACAGGTTGGCGCGATCCTCGCGGCGCTGCTCGCCTTTCTGTTCATCGGCCGCCCGCTGATCCGCGCCGCCAAGGCGCGCGCCGCCGAACGCGCCGAACGCAATGCCGCGCTGGAGGAAACCCTGCTCGCCGCCACCGATGGACGTCCGGCGCTCGCCAGCCCCGCCGCGGGCCGCGAGATCACCCTCGAAATGATCGAACAGGCGCCAAGCTATGAAACGCGTGCCAATCTGGTCCGCGCCTTTGTCCGCCAGGATTCGGCGCGCGCCGCGCTTGTCGTCCGCCAGCTGATGCAGGAGGGCGCCCGTGCCTGACGCCGCCGAAACGATGGCGCCGCCGGTCAAGACCGCGATCGAAGGATCGTCGGCGGCCGCGATCCTGCTGATGCTGCTCGACGAAAATGAAGCCGCGACGATCCTGAAGCATCTCGATCCCGACGAAGTGCGCCAGCTCGCCAAATCGATGTTCGACACCGCCAACGCCAGCGAACAGCAGATCGGCCAGGCGCTCGACCGTTTCGTCGTGCGCAGCCGCGACGTCAGCGCGCTGGCGATCGGCGCCGACGTCCGCATCCGCACTGTGATCAATCAGGCGGTCGGCAACGTCCGCGCCGACAATATCCTGGCGGCGGTCGCGCCGCAGCGCAGCGCCGCCTCGCTCGAAATGCTCCGCTGGATGGACGTCGAGGCGATCAGCGGGCTGCTCGCGGCCGAACATCCGCAGGTCGGCGCCCTGATCCTGTCGGTGCTGGTCCCCGATGTCGCCGCACGTGCGATCGAAACACTCGACGAAATCCTGCAGGCCGATCTGGTGCTGCGCGCGGCGCAGCTGACCGCGGTCCCCGCGGCGGCGATCGAGGATCTCGAATCGGTGCTCGCCAGCGCCAATGTCGATGGCCAGCGGGTCGCCAAACAGACGATCGGCGGTCCCAGCGACGTCGCCAAGATCATGAAGAAAATGCCGAAGTCCTTGAGCGAGCGCACGATCCGCGCGCTCAAAAAGACCGACAAGCTGCTCGCCCAGGCGATCGAGGAAGAAATGTTCATCTTCGAAAACCTGCGCGACCTCGACAAGAAAAGCCTCAGCACGGTGCTGCGCTCGGTCGATGCGGCGCAGCTGGCGATCGCGCTCAAGGGCGCCGACGAAGAGATGGTCGATCTGTGCCTTTCCACTATGTCGCAGCGCGCGTCGGAAACGATCCGCGACGAAATGGCCGAAATGACGATGGTCAAACGCGCCGATGTCGACGATGCGCAAAAGAGCGTGATGGTGATCGTGCGCCAGATGACCGCGTCGGGCGAAATCATGATCGCGGGGGGCGGCGACGATTATGTCTGATCGCACCACCGAAACCGGCTTTGCCCCGGTCGCCCTGGCCGCCGCGATGGCGCGCAGCAGCAGCTTTCGGCCGCTGTCCTTTGCCGCCAACCCGCGCGCGCCGCAGACCACCGACGGCAGCGCCGCCGACCTCGACCTCGACGATCCCTTTGCCCGCGGCCTTGCCGAAGGACAACGCGTCGCCGAAGCCGCCTATGTCGCCGAGCGCCACCAGTTGCTCGCGCTGCTCGCGGGCGCCGAGGCGCTGCAGGACGAGCCGAGCGAAGAACTGGCACAGCTGATCGCCCGCACCGTCGAACGGCTGGTCCGCCAGATCGTCGCCGACGCGCCGATCGACGCCGCCTGGCTGCAAGCGCAGGCCGAAACCGCCGCGGCGCTGGTCGCCGACGCCGACAAGGCGCGCACCCTGTGGGTCCATCCCGACGACGCCGCGCTGCTCGCCGATTGCCCGCTGCCGCTGGCGCTCGAAAGCGACGCCGCGATGATGCGCGGCACCGTCCGCATCGAAACCTCGACCGGCTGGATCGAACATGGCCGCGCGGTCTATCTCGACGAACTCCACGCCGCGCTGGGCGAAGGATCGCCCGCATGACCCGCCGCCTGGCCCTGTCGGCTCAGCAATTGCTCGACCCGATCGACCTGACGAACGCCAGTCCGCGCCGCATTGGTACGCTCGTGTCGCACGAGGGCATCATGCTGGAGGTATCGGGTTTCCCGCAGCCGCTGGGCAGCAACGTCCGCATCAAGTCGGCGAACAACGACTATGTTTACGGCGAGGTCGTCGGCTTTCGCGGCCAGAGCAGCCTGGTCCTGCCGTTCGACACCAACATGCCGCTGGTCACCGGCGCCCCGGTCGAACCGCATGGCGCCAGCAGCATGGTCGCCGTCGGCAAGACCCTGCTCGGCCGCATCATGGACGCCCAGGGCAATCCGCTCGACGGGCGCCCTGCGATCAAGTCGCAATTCCAGTGGCCGCTCGCCGGACGAAAGGTCAATCCGCTGCGCCGCGGCCGCGTCACCCGCCCGCTCAACATGGGGGTGCGCGCGATCAACGGCCTGCTCACCGTCGGCGAGGGTCAGCGCGTCGCGATCATCGCGGGTTCGGGGGTCGGCAAATCCGTGCTGATGGGTCAGATGATCGCCGGGACCGAATGCGACGTCATCGTCGTCGGACTGATCGGCGAACGCAGCCGCGAAGTCAGCGATTTCGTCGAAACCAAATTGCCCCCCGAAGTCCGCAAGAAAGCGGTCGTCGTCGCGGTCCCCGCCGATCACCCGCCGCTGCTGCGCCTGCGCGCCGCGATGCGCGCCACCGCGATTGCCGAGGCCTTTCGCGCCGACGGCAAGAAGGTGCTGCTACTGATCGACAGCCTGACCCGCGTCGCGCATGCGCAGCGCGAGATCGGGCTGACGCTGGGCGAACCGCCGACGATGAAGGGCTATCCGCCGTCGGTGTTCGCGCTGATCCCCTCGCTCTGCGAACGCGCAGGAATCGATCGCGAAACAGGGGGCTCGATCACCGCGCTCTATACGGTGCTGGCCGATGGCGGCGACATCGATGACCCCGTCGTCGACAGCGCCCGCGCTATCGTTGACGGCCATATCATCCTGTCGCGCACGCTGGCCGAACAGGGCGTTTATCCGGCAATCGACGTCGCCCGGTCGCTGTCGCGCACGATGGTCGATTCGGTCGATCCCGAACATGCCGCCGCCGCCGCGCGCTTTCGCCAACTGTGGTCGGCCTATGAAGAGAATCGCGACCTGATGCTGATGGGCGCTTACGTCGCCGGCGGCGATCCGGTGCTCGACGAAGCCATCGCCCGCCACGCCGATCAGCTCGCATTCGTGACCCAGCCCGCCAAGGCGCAGGTCGATTTCGACATTTCCCGCCAAACCCTGATTGAAGGATATTCCGCATGACCGCCCGCACCGCACGCCGCAAACGTATCATCCGCGTGCGCACCGTCGAACATCAGATGGCCGAAGCCAATCTGGCGCGCGCCAATGGCGAGCTCGCCAGCCTGGTCGAACTCGCCAAGCGCCTCGAAACGCTGCGCGTCGATCTGGCGATGGCCAAGGGTGCGGTTGCCGGCCGCGCGCTCAACACGATCGGCGAGCTGTCGATGCGGCTCGACATCGCCCAGGAAAATCTGACCGCGCCGCTGAGCAATGCCAGCGCGCGCCGCGACCGGGCCGGGGCGCTGGCGCAAAGCGCCATGGTCAAGGAAGAATCGGCCATTCGCCTGTACGAGCGCAGCCGCAAATCGGCCGAAGCCGAAGCCGAGCGCCGGAGCGACGCCAACCGCCCGCACCGTACGCGCGGCGGAATGCGCCTGCGCCTGATCGAAGGCGGCGCGGCATGATGGGCGCCGCATCCCTGCCCAATTCGCAAGCAGCGGCCCCCGCAGGCTTTGCTGCTTGCCTCAGCACGATCGGTCAGACGCCAACCGGCGGCGGCGAAAGCGGCGGCTTTGATCAGCTGCTCGCCGCCATGCCGGTGCCCGCGGCCGCGCCGGTGAAAGCTGCAACGATCCCGGTGGCTGGGAACAGCACCGCCGCTCCGCCGGTGCCGGTGCCGGTGGCCGTGCCAACGCCGGTTGGCGCGCGGGTGGCCGCAGCGATCGGCGCAATCTCGGCAACGGCGACGCCGAAGCCGGCCGCGACGACCACTGCACCGGTCGTCACCGCCAAGGCGGTCGAATCCGATACGCCCGTCGTCCTCGCCGACCCCGATGCTGCCGCCGCGACGGCGGCCCAGCTGTTGATCGCGGTCAACGGCCAAGCCCCCGCCCCGCAGCCGAAAATCACCAAGCCCGGCGAAACCAAAGCGGACGCCGATGCCGCCACCGACGGCGTGCCCGACACGACCGCCCGCGCGCCCGTTACACAGGCGGCCGAAACCGCCGCGCCGGTGATCGCAACGGTCGCCGACCCGGCGGCACCGGCGACTGCGGCTGTTGTCGCAATTCCGGTAGTCGCAACGATCATCGCGCCGGTCGTCGGCAAACCTGCCAAGCCTGCCGAGACGGCGGCGATCCCAACGGACGCGGCGGCTCCGGCGGCCGATCTGCCGACCGCCGCACCGGTGCCCGGCAAGGCACATGTTGCCGACGCCACGCCCGATGTCGCGCCCAGCGACGCCGCGCCAGTCGTCGGCAAGTCCGCCGCCGCGCCGCCGACCCGGCCGATGACCGCCGCAGCCAGCGAAGCTCCGCCCGTCAAAATTGCCGACGCGGCACCGTCGATGACGATCCAGTTCGCTCAGCCAATTGCGCCGGGCATCGCCATGACGGCCAATATGGCGCAACCGGTCACGGTCGCCGAACAGATGCTCGACCTTACCAGCGACGGCGCCTGGATCGACCAGCTCGCGCACGACATCGCCGCGACCCAATCGGACAGCGGCGATATCAGCTTTCGTTTGATGCCGCGCCACCTCGGCCGCCTCGACGTCGCGATGCTGATGCGCGAAGATGGCGTGTCGCTGAAACTCGACACCCAGCACGAAGCCGCGGCGACGATCGTCACCGCCGCGCAGGGCCGCCTGGTCGAAGACCTGCGCCAACAAGGCGTCCGCGTCACCGGCAGCGAAGTGACCTGCACGCCGAACGATACCGGACGCCAGATGCAGGGCCAGTCGCAGGGTCAGGGCCGTGCCGCCGCGCAGGACGTCAGCCATTTGATCGAAACCGTTGCCGAGCGCGTCAAGGCGCGCGATCCAGAAGAAGCCGCCGACCGCCGCGGCCGCTTCGCCTGACCACAAAGGGTAGAATCATGAGCAAGGAAAAAGACGACGCCGCGCCCAAGAAAAAGGGCAAGTTCAAGAAACTGCTGTTCATCGGCGTCGGCGCACTCGCACTGATCGGTGCGGGTGCGGGGGCGGGCATCTATTTCGGCGCATTGTCGGCGCACGAGGTCAAGCCCGAAGATCATTATCCCAAACTGGTCGAGCGCAGCGACGGCGAGGAAGCCCCCGCCGCCGAAGGCGAGGACAAGGAAGCCGCGCACAAGGTCGGGACCGTGTCGGTGCCCAACGACAAGTTCAAGGTCGACCCGCGCAAATATGAGGTCACCTATTACCCGATCACCGACGCGTTCACGACGAACCTGGCCGACGGATCGGGGTTTTTGCAGGCGGGTATCAGCCTTTCGACCTTCTATGACGGCAAGGTTATCAATAATATCAAACGCCAGGCAGTGCCGATCCGCTCGGTCGTGCTTATGGTGCTGGCCGAACAGGATCCGGCGCTGCTCTCGACATCGCAGGGGAAACAGCGACTGCAGCGGCAATTGACCGCTGCGATCAACGATGTGCTGCGCGAGAAAGAAGGTTTTGGTGGTATCGACAATGTCTATTTCACGAGCCTGGTGATCCAGTGACCGTTCGCGAAAAATCCGTCAAAGCCGTGAAGCCGCCCGCCGCCCCGACCACCGAGGCGGCGGACGCCAAGGCGTCGTTGCTGCTCCGCAAGGCCGAGGGCAGCTATGCCTTTCCGGCGCTCGACAGCGTCGCGGTCCAGTTTGCGCGCAGCTTGCGCGACCTGATCCGCGCGCTCGGCGTACCGGCAATTCAGGTCGAGCGGGCCGGCAGCGAAACGATCGGCTTCGCCGACTGGACGGCCTCGATCGCCCCGGCGATTTTCTGGCGTTACCATGCGCCGCCGCTGAAAGGCCCGGTGTTGCTCACCGCGCCCCGCCCGTTGCTGCTCCAGCTCGTCGACATCTTTTATGGCGGCAAGGGCGGCCTCGCCGCCGAACGCGAAGAGCTGACCGATGCCGAGGACCGCTTCGCGGCGCGACTCGGCCGCGACATGGGGCTGCAACTCGCCGCCGCCTGGGGCGACAAGCTGGCCATCGAGCCCGAGCTCGACTGCGTTACCGGCGATCCCGCCAAGCTCGCCGCGGTTCGCGCCGATGACGAACTGGTCGTCCAGCGTTTCGTCCTGCGCGGCGCGCCGTTCGAGGGCCGCACGATCGCCTGCGCCTATCCCCTTGCCGCGCTGCGCGGCATCGCGGGCGCCGAACCCGCCCCCGAAATGCCCGGCGCCGCCAACCCGGTGTGGGCGGGCGCGCTGAACAAGGCGCTGCGCGACGTACGGCTGCCCGTCCGATCGGTGCTGGCCCGCCCCGAAATCAGCCTCGTCAAACTGCTCGCGCTGGAGGTCGGCGACATCATTCCGCTCGGTATGCCGCGCCATGTGCCGGTCACCGTCGCGGGCCGCAGCTTTGCCGTCGGCAGCATCGGCGAGGCCAATGGCAACGCCGCCATCATGATCGAACATATCGAAAAAGGACCGAACCATGACTGACCTCAGCGACGCGCCAACCGCGCCCCGCGCCGACCGCCGCGACAACCGGAATATCGCCGCGGCGCCCAATTTCGACCTGCTTGCCGGCGTCTCGCTGCGCGTGTCGGTTGAGGTCGGATCGACCTCGATGACGCTCGCCGAACTGCTCGCGATCGACGAGGGCAGCGTGATCGAACTCGACCGCGCCGCAACCGACCTGCTCGACATCTATGCCAACGGCACATTGATCGCGAAGGGCGAGATCGTCAGCGTCGATGGCCGCTATGGCATCCAGGTCGCCGAAGTCGTCGCCCCGGCGCGCGGCCTCGAAGGCTTCGAGCGGAGAGGCTGATGTTCGAATATATCCTCCGCCTGCTCATTCTGCTGCCGCTGGTCGGCGGGATGGCGTGGGGCAGCCTGTGGCTGTGGAAGCGCGTCCAGATGGGCGTGCCGCTGGTCGGCGGCGGGACGAAGACGCGCGCCGTCGAAATGGTCGATGTGCTGCCGCTCGGCCCCGGATCGAAGCTGGCGGTGGTCGAATTTGCCGGGCAGCGGATCCTGGTCGCGGTGTCGCGCAACGGTATCACCCGGATTGCCGACGACACCCAGGGGGATTTCCATGTCGATTGATCGCCGCTGGCTGCTCCGTGCCGCCGCGCTTGCCGGGGGCGCCGCGCTGTTGTGCGCCGCGCCCGCCGCTTATGCGCAGACCGCCGATGGCCTGAGCCGCGCGGTGAACGACATCGGCGGCGACGGTCGTCCGCTCAGCCTGTCGCTGCAAATCCTGGTCCTGATGAGCCTGCTGACGGTGCTGCCGTCACTGCTGCTGATGATGACCAGCTTCACCCGCATCATCATCGTGTTGTCGATCCTGCGCCACGCGCTTGGGCTGCAACAGACGCCGCCGAACCAGGTGCTGGTCGGATTGAGCCTGTTCCTGTCGCTGTTCGTGATGCAGCCGGTGATCAGCGAGGTAAACCGCGTCGCGATCGAACCCTATGGCCAGGAACAGATCGACATCGGCGAAGCGGTGTCGCGTTCGGGCACCGCGCTGCACGGCTTCATGATGACGCAGACGCGCAAGACCGACCTGATGATGTTTGCCAAGATCGCCAAGGCGCCGGCCTATGCCAGCCCCAAGGACGTGCCGTTTTCGATCCTGCTGCCGGCCTTCGTCACCAGCGAGCTTAAAACCGCATTCCAGATCGGCTTTCTGATCTTCCTGCCCTTTCTGGTCATCGACCTGATCGTCGCCTCGGCCTTGATGTCGCTCGGCATGATGATGCTCTCACCGACGATCATCTCGATGCCGTTCAAGCTGCTGCTGTTCGTGCTCGTCGACGGCTGGGCGCTGACGATGGGCTCGCTCGCCGCCTCGTTCGGGACTTAGCAGCGTGGAAACCGACTATTTCATCGGCATGGCGCAACAATCCTTGTGGATCCTCGCGCTCGCCTCGGCGCCGCTGCTGCTGCCCGTGCTCGTCATCGGGGTGCTGCTCGGCATGGTGCAGGCGGCGACGTCGATCAACGAACAGACGCTGACCTTTGTCCCCAAGTTGATCGTCGCGGCGATCTGCCTCGCGATCTTTGGCGGCAGCATCCTGGTGCTGCTCACCGATTTCACCCGCGACATTTTCGCGCAGATCCCCAACGTCGTCCGCTAAACCGGCCGTGGACCCCGCCGACATCCCGAATATCGAGGCGATGCTTCAGCTGTGGATGCTGGCGATGATCCGCCCCGGCGCCGCGTTCATCGCCGCGCCGGTGTTCGGGGCAACCAGCGTGCCGATCCAGCTGCGGCTGGTCATCGCGCTGGCGGTCGGCGTCCCGGCGGTCGCGGCATCGGGCATGACATTGCCGCCCGAGGGCATCGTGTCGGTCCCCGGCCTGCTGCTGGTGATCGGCGAGGTGGTGATCGGGCTCGGCATCGGGTTCATCCTGCAAATGGGACTCGCCGCGGCGCTGCTCGCGGGCGAAGCGATCAGCAACGCGATGGGCCTTGGCTTTGCATCGATGGTCGACCCCTTGAGCGGCGCGTCGAGTTCGGCGATCGGCCAGTTTCTCTCGATGCTGGCGACCGCGCTGTTCCTCGCCGCCGATGGCCATCTGGTGCTGATCGACATCATCGTCGACAGCTATTCGGCGCTGCCGCCCGGCAATGCCTTTCCCTCATTCGACGCGATCGGCGGGCTGCTGCGTTTTGGCAGCCTGATGTTCGCCGCGGGATTGACGATCGCGATGCCGGTCGGTTTTGTCCTGATCCTGGTCCAGATGATCATGGGCGTCATCGGGCGCTCGGCCCCGGCGCTCAACCTGTTCGCTGTCGGGATTCCCGCGACCCTGCTCGCCGGGATCGTCCTCCTCGGCGTCGCCACCCCGGCGATGGCCGAGGCGATCGTCCGCATATTGTCCGACGCGCTCGACGGGGCGCGGATGTTCGCGGGGCTCTGAAGCCATGGCGAGCAAACCCGACAAGGACCAGAAAACCGAACAGCCGACCCCGAAGAAGCTGGCCGACTCGGCGCGCGAAGGGGATGTACTGATGTCGCGCGAGTTGGCGACGGCATTGATGATGCTCGCTGCGGCGGGCTGGATCATCGCCGCGGGCGGCTGGTTCGTCCAATCGGCGAGCGACCTGCTGCGCCGCGGGCTGACCCTCAGCGCCGCCGACGTCGCCGATTTTGCGCCGGCCGAGGCGCTGATGCGCAACGGCATCGACATCCTGCTGCCGCTGGCCAGCCTGTTCGCGCTCGCGTTGGGCGCCGCGGTGGCGGGGCCGGCGCTGCTCGGCTCGTTCGGCTGGCGCGGCAAGGCGCTGGCGTTCAAGGGCAACCGGATGAACCCGATGACCGGGCTGAAACGCATGTTCGGGACACAGGGCGCCGCCGAACTGGGCAAGGCATTGGCCAAGGTGCTGCTGCTCGGCACCATCGGTTACTGGCTCGTCGACGGCAGTTTGCCTGCAATCATGACGATGGCGCGCGCCGACCTGATCGGGGCGATCGGGCTGGCCGGACAGGCGATCGGCCATGCCATGCTGGTGCTCGCCGGCGGGCTGGTTGTCATCGCGCTGATCGACGTCCCAGTGCAATGGTTCCAGCGTAACCGGCGGCTAATGATGAGCAAGCAGGAGGTGAAAGAGGAGATGCGCCAGTCCGACGGTGCCCCCGAACTCAAACAGGCGCAGCGTCAGCGGGCGCATGAAATGCTGAGCGGTTCGGCGCGCAAGGCGGTGTCCGACGCGACCGTCGTGCTGACCAATCCGACCCATTTTTCGATCGCGCTGCGCTATCGCCCCGGGGTCGATGCCGCCCCGGTCGTCGTCGCGCGCGGGCGCGGCGATGTCGCGCTGGCGATCCGCGAGCTGGCGCGCGGCGCCAATGTTCCTTTGCTCGAATATCCGCAGCTGACCCGCGCCATCTATTTCACCGCGCGCGCCGGGCGCGTGATCCCCGACGAATTGTTCGTCGCGGTCGCCACCGTGCTGGCGTTCGTCTTTCAACTCGAGCGCATGGTTGCTGAAGGCGCGGCGCCGCCCGTCGTCGATGTTCCCGCATCGCATCATTTCGATCCCGAAGGTCGCCGTCAGGCTTAAAATAGCCGCCGCGCCGCCGTTAAGGGGTGCGAAGGATTTTTCGTCATGGTCAGTTCAATTGCCAACAGCCTGGGCGCCGGATCGGGCATCGACATCAAACAGCTGGTCACCGACCTGTCCGCCGCGTCGCGCGAGCCAAAGGTCGCGCGGATCACGACGCTGACCCAGCAGAATCAGACGCGGATCAGCGCCCTGGCGCAGGCGCGATCCGACCTCGACGGCTTTGCCGATTCGTTGGGCCAGATGGTCAGCGACGGCACGCTGCGCAGCACCCCGACGGTGTCCGACGACAGCGTGCTGAGCGCCACCGCGCGCGCCGGGCTCCACGCCGACAGCTTCGCTGCAACCATCGTCGTCACCCAGCTCGCGCGCGCGCAGAGCAGCTATTCGGGGGTCGTCGCCGACCGCACCGCGGCGATCGGCACCGGCACGATGACGCTCACCGTCGGCGGCGTCGCCAAGACGATCACCATCGATGGCACCAACAACAGTCTCGACGGGCTGGCCAGCGCGATTAACACTAGCGGCGGCGGCATTACCGCATCGATCATCGCCGACGAGGGCGGCCATCGCCTGATCCTGAAGGGTCCGTCGGGGGCCGCCAACGCCTTTACCCTGGCTGCCGACGCCGGCGCCGATCCCGGCCTCTCCGCCTTTGCCTATGGCGCGGGCGGCGGGATGACGCTGGGCCAGAGCGCCGCCAACGCCGAATTCACCCTCGACGGCGTCGCGTTCAGCCGCGGCACCAACATCATCGACGATGTGGTGCCGGGCATGTCGCTGACCCTGAAAAAGGCCGCGCCCGGCCAGCCGGTCGATATCGGCGCCAGCCGCCCGCTCGACATCATCAAACAGACCGTCGGCGATTTCGTCTCGGTCTATAACCAGCTGAAGAAAAGCCTGTCGTCGGCCGCCGGCCTGTCGGGATCGACGACGGCGCTGCGCGAACTCGAGCGCGAACTGTCGGGACTGGTCGGCAAGGTCATTTCAAGCCATGGCAGCATCAACAAACTGACCGACATCGGCGTTTCGACGACCAAGGAGGGTCTGCTGATGGTCGATGAGGTCAAGCTCGCGCAGGTGCTCGCCAGCGACGCCGGGGCGGTCGAGGCGCTGTTCAACCCGCGCCGCGACGGCGGCCGGACCGAGGCCAGCGACCCCGGCATCGCTTTTGTCCTCGATGCGATCCGCGACAAGGCGGTGGCGACCGACGGGGTGATCGGCCGGGTCAGCAAGTCGCTCGACACCCGCAAGGAAACATTGGCCGATCAGCTCGAGACGATCGAGACGCGCGAGGACGCCTATCGGGCCCGGCTGGAGAAGCAATATGGCTCGCTCGACGCGCGGCTCGCGGCATTCAAGGCCACGCAAACCTATCTGGAACAACAGATCAAACTCTGGACCAACCAGGGTAACGATTAGGGACATCGATCGTGACAGCTACCGCCTCGACCGTCCGGGCGACCGGGCTCTATCGCCGCTTGCAGCATGAAAGCCGCGCCGCCGCCGCCGACCCGATCGAGCTGGTGACCATGCTCTATGACGAGCTGGAAACCGCGATCGGCGTGCTGGCGTCGATGGTCCGGCAAGGTCAGCGCATTTCGGCTACCGAACCCGCCCACCGCGCCCGCGCGATCCTGATCGGGCTCGACGCGGGGCTCGACCGCGACGCCGGCGGCGACGTCGCCGCCGCCTTGTCGCGGGTCTATCGCAGCATGCGCCGCAAGCTCGACGATGCCGTCGCGCAGAATGATGGCGAAGCCCTGTCCGACCTGCTCGACGGCGTGCTGACGGTCAGCGCGGCGTGGCGTCAATTGCGCTGACCGCAATCCCACGCGACTGAAAACAGGATCGGCCCGCTTCCCGAAAATGGGGAAGCGGGCCGATGCCGTTTCAAAAGATCCCGCTGGGTACCCGGCCGCCCAGGGTGGGGACGGGCGGCCGGGTGATTAGGGGCGGACCAGAGCCCCCTTTTTTCAGCGGGTGCTGAAACTCGTGTCGCGGGCGCCGGTCAGGCCGCCTGCTGCTGAACCCCATATTTGCGCATCTTTTCGATCAGCGTCGTGCGCTTCAGCGTCAACAGGCGCGCGGCTTCGGAAATGATGCCGTCGGCCAGGTCGAGCGCGACGTGGATCTGTTCGAGCTCGATCGTCTCGATCTCGCGCTTGAGGTCGATCGGGCGCCCCGGTGCGGGTGCCTTGCTGTGCGGCACCGCATGGCCATGATCGTCCGCACTGGCTTGCACCGCGGCGAAACTGCTGGGGACAGTTTGCCGCGGCGCAAGCGCTGCGGTGGGGTTCAAAAGGATGGCGACGTCGTCGGCACCCAGCGTCTCGCCGCCGTGCAGGACACTGGCGCGTTCGACAAAATTTCTCAGTTCGCGGACGTTGCCCGGCCAGCGGTGCTGCATCAGCAGGACCATCGCATCGGCGTCAAAGCGGCACTTGGCCTCGCCCGGCATCTTGCGCTGGAAATGGCGGATGAGGGCGGGAATATCCTCGACGCGGCTGGCGAGGCTGGGGACCTGCAACACAACCACGCCGAGCCGGAAGAACAGGTCTTCGCGGAATTTGCCATCGGCGATCGCGGCGCCGAGATCCTGGTGGGTGGCCGAAATGACGCGAACGTCGACGGCCTTTACATCGCTGCTGCCGACGCGGACGATCGTCCGTTCCTCCAGCACGCGGAGCAGTTTGACCTGCATGTCGAAACGCATGTCGCCGATTTCGTCGAGGAACAGCGTGCCGCCTTCGCTCGCTTCGAAATGGCCGATGCGGCGGGCGTGGGCGCCGGTGAAGCTGCCCTTTTCATGCCCGAACAATTCGGATTCGATCAGGTCGCCGGGGATGGCGCCGCAGTTGATCGCCGAGAAAGCCTTGCCCGACCGGACGCCTTCGTCGTGGATCGCCCGGGCCACCAGTTCCTTACCCGAACCCGACGGGCCGCAGAGCATGACCGAAGCATTCGACCGCGCCACGCGGCGGATCATGTCGCGCAGCTGCGCGGCGGCCGCGCTGCTGCCGATGATCAGCGCCTCGAGCGCTGCACTGTTGTTCTGCCCCACGGTCATTTCGGTCTCCACCGCGCCCCCCAATTCGGCGCCTTTTCGATGGACCCACAGATTGACGAAAGTGGTAAACAAAAGATTATCCACTCGATCATAACCCATTCAAAACAAAGGGTTATTGCCAGATTGGATGTATTGATGGCGCTTTCGCGTCGTTAACGATCCGATATGCTGCCAGATTGGCACTAATTGTCGGCGGCGGTTCGCCAGCCCAGCGTGATCGAGATGCGGCGGTTGCGCGGATCGAATCGGTCGGAGGGGATATAGGGCTCGCGATCGGCGACGCCTTCGATGCGCGAAAAGCGGTTTGCGGTGACGCCGCGGAACTCCAGATAGTGTCGCACGATCTCGGCGCGGTCGACCGACAGGCGCCAATTGTTGGTGCCCGATTTGGCCGACCAAGGGGCCGCGTCGGTGTGGCCGCGGACCATCACCTGGTTGGTCACCTCGGCGACCGGCTTGGCGATTTCACTGAACAGCCGGGCGCCTTCGGGGGTCAGCTGGCTGGTGCCGCTGGCGAACATCGAGAAATCGGCGTCGTCGATGACGTCGATCCGCATGCCCTCGACGGTTTCGGTGAAGCGCAGGTTGCGCGCCAGGCGTTTTAGGTCGCCCTGTTTCTGCACCCGTTCCATGAGCGACTTGGCGACTTGCTGGAACTTCATCTTTTCGCTCTCGCGCCCCGATGCTTCCTTGGGGCCGCCTACGGCATCCTTGGGGATGGTGATCGAACGCGTCCCGGTCTGGCCCGCGGCGTGCGGATAGTCATCGGCCGATACGATCGAATCGCCGCCGAACAGCCCGTTCGACCCCGCGCTGCCCTGCTTCGTCTCGACGATCGTCGGCGCGAAATAGTCGGCGAGCGCCTTGCGCTGCTTTTCGGTCGTCGCGCCAAGCAGCCACATCAGCAGAAAGAACGCCATCATCGCGGTCACGAAATCGGCATAGGCAACCTTCCACGCCCCGCCATGGTGGCCGGCGTGCGGTGCCTCGATGATCTTCTTGACGATGATCGGCCGCGGCGGGGTGTTCGGGCGCGCTGCCATCAGCGGCCGCGCATTCCGTCAAACACTTCGGCAAAGCTCGGCTGGTTGGCATGTTCGACCCCTGAGCGTGCGGCCTCGATTACCAACGGCTGCGGGTGGCCGTGCAGCGATGCCACGATCAATTGCTTGACCGTATGATACATCGCCCCATCGCCCTCGATCACCGTGCGCGCGCGCGTCGCGAACGGACCGACAAGGCCATAAGCGAGCAACACGCCGAGGAAGGTGCCGACGAGCGCCGACCCGATCATCCCGCCCAATACCTCAGGCGGCTTGTCGATCGATCCCATCGTCTTCACGACGCCCAGCACCGCGGCGACGATGCCGAGCGCGGGCAGCGCGTCGGCCAGATTCTGCAAGCCGTCGGCGGGCTTGATCGCGTGGTGGTGATGGTTCTTCAGCGCCGCGTCCATGACATCCTCGACCGCGTGCGGATCGAGCGTTCCCGACGACACCACGACCAGACGCAGCGTGTCGCAGATCAGGTGGATCAGCGTGTCGTCCTTCAGCAGTTTTGGATATTGCTGGAACAGCGCCGAGTTTTTCGGATCCTCGATATGCGGTTCGACTGCCACCGGGCCCTCGGTCCGCATCATCTTCATCAAGGTCGAGACGAGCAGTATGCAGTCGAGATAATCCTGTTTCTTGTATTGCGGCCCCTTGAACACCTTCGCGAGCCCGCCGCCCAGCGCCTTCAGGTCGGCGCCCGAATTGCCGATGATCAGCGACCCGATGGCGGCGCCGCCGATGATCAGCATTTCGTGCGGCAGCGCGTGCATGACGGGGCCGAGATTGCCGCCGGTCAGCGCGAAGCCCCCGAACACCAGCAGGATCAAGACGACGATGCCGATTACGGGAAACATGCGGGGTCAACTCCATTCGGGCCAGCGGCCCCAAATTCACAAGACGTCTTTATGCTTAACGGCAGCGGCGCCGCGACATTGAGCGCGCTCAGCTCAAAATATCGAACAAGGTCTGGCGGTTGATCTTGGCAAAGGCTGCCTGCGCGGCGCCCAGTGTCAGATCCTGCGCATTGAGTTCGGCGATCGCGACCGACAGGTCGGTATCCTCGACCGACGAGCGTTCGTCTTTCAGCGTGATCCCGCGCGCCGCCAGCCCGTCGCCGATGCGGTCGAGCCGCCCGCCCGACAGGCCGAGCGTGGCGTGGCGGTCGGCGACATGGCCGATCGCCGTCTCGAGCGCGGTCAGCGCGGTGCCAATCGCCGGCTTGTTACCCGCCGCGACCGCCGTCGCCGCATCGCGGATCCCGGTCGACAGGCTGTTGCCTGCGATGACAAACACATCGGCGGCAGCCGGCACGGGCGCAAAGCTGATGTCCGCATCGAACCGCATGACGCGCGCGGTGCCGATGGCGAACAACGGTTCGCTGTTTGAATCGCGGGTCGCGGCCAGACTGTCGATTTCGTCGGCGATCGTCCCCAGTTCGGCGGCGATCGCCGCGCGATCGGCAGGGTTTGCCGAATCATTTGCCGCGGCGAGGGTCAGCTCGCGCGCCCGAGTCATCAGATTGCTCACCGATTTCATCACGCCATCGGCCTGCGCCACCAGCGCCGACGCCGAATTGATGTTGGCGTTCCACGCGGTCATGCTGGCCTGGGTGGTGCCGATCGTTTCGACCCGCCGCGCCGACACCGGGTCGTCGGACATGCGTTGCAGCCGCTTGCCGCTCGAAATCTGGATCTGCGTCCGCTCGATCTGATCGGCGAGCTTCTGCTGGCGCGCGATTTCGCGCGTCATGCGATTGCCTACGGCGTTAATCATTGTCCGCTCTCCCCTAGATCGAGCTCAGCAGCGTCTGCATGGTTTCGCGCGCGACCTGGATCGTCCGGGCCGCGGCCTGATAGGCTTGCTGGAAGCGCAGCAGTTCGGCCGCCTCCTTGTCGAGATCGACCTCGCTCACCCCGTCGCGCGCCGCTGCCGACGCATCGGCGCGGGTCATCGCGGCGGCATCCTGCGCCCGCGCCGCGGCGGTCGTCTGTGCCTGGGTCGCCAGATGACCCGACCAGCGCGATTCGGGATCATTGGCGCCGCGCAGCGCGCCAAGCGCCAGCATATTGCCATTGCCGCCGGATGCGTTGGCGGCGGCGACCTGTTCGGGGGTCAGCGCCGCGGCAGCCAGCGTCGCCGCACTGGTCCCGGTGAACAGCGGCGACCCTGGATTGCCATTGGCATCGCTGCCCGCCTGATGCGCGGCATTGAGCTGCGCCGCAAAGCCGGTCGCCATCGTGTCCAGGCTGGCGCGTTGGTCGGCGACATGGTTGGCGGCCTCGGCCTGTCCGGCAAGCGAACCGGTTGCGATCGCCAGCGGCGACCCGCCGACACTATAGGACAGACGTCCATCGGCGGCCGCGGTCACCGCGATCGGATTGACCACGCCGCCGCCGACGAGCAGATCGCCCGACCCGGCAGCGCGCAACGTGACCGATCCATTGTTTTCAAAGGTCGCGCTAACGCCCGCCTGCGACGACAATTTGTCGAGCAACCGGTCGCGCTCGTCGAGCAGGCTCGCCTCGTTGGTCGATCCCGGCCGCGCTTTGCGCAGGCCGATGTTGATCTGTTCGAGCGCATTCAGATTGGTGTTGAAATCCTGGACCGTCGCGGTCGCCGCGCCCTCGATCCCGTCCGCCATCTTGTCGAGCTGGCCCGCTGCGGTGCGAAAGCCCGATGCGACATCATCGACCGCTTGCAGGAACTGGCTGCGCAACGTCTTGTTCGCCGGATCGGCGGTCAATTGGTCGGCGGTGGTGAACAACTTGGTCAGGCCGGTCTTGATGCCGTTGGTCTCATCGCTCAGTGCGCCTTCGACCTTGTCCAGCCAGCCGAGCTTGGTCGCCGACCGTTCGGACTCGCCGCCAGAGATGCGCGAATCCTCGATCAGCCAGGCATCGACCGACCGGCTGACGCCGCGAATCTCGACCCCGCTGGGGTTGATATTGCCGCGATAGAACACCGAATCGCTGCCGCTGACCGGCTCCATCATGTCGAGCCGCCGCCGCGCATAGCCAGGGGTCTGGGCGTTGGCGATATTGTCGCCGATTGTCGATAGCGCCCGCGAATAGGCCTTCAGCCCGCTATACCCGATGCCAAGAAGATCGCTCACTGGACGCCTCCTGCGCTGCCAAGGCGACCGCGGAACTGACGCTCGACCATGTCGGCGATGCCGAACTGGCGCATCGCAGCGATCGAATCGGCGGTGCGCGCGTCGGCCATTTCGCGGAAATTGTCAGTGGCGCTGGACCCCAGCATGTCGTCGCCCAGCTTCGCCTGGCGCATCGACGCCAGCAGCTGGCGCAGGATCACCGCCTCGAACTGCTCGGCCGCCTTGCGCAGGCCGCCATCGCCGCCGCCGCCCGCGAGTGTGGGGGTCGCCGAAGCGGGAACGAACGACCGCGCCGCAGGTGCGGAAGAAACAGGCGTCGTCATATGATCACCAATTCTGCTGTAAGGGCACCGGCCTGGCTGAGTGCCTCGAGGATCGCGACCAGGTCGCCGGGCGACACGCCCAGGCGGTTGATCGAGTCGACGAGTTCCGACAGCGAGGCATTGGGTTTCATCAAAAAGGCGGGGCGCACATCCTCGGCGACCTCGATCTCGCTCGACGGTTCGATCGCGGTTTCGCCGCGACTGAACGGCGCGGGCTGAACGACGGTCGGCGATTCCTTGATCGAAACGGTGAGCTTTCCGTGGCTGACCGCGGCGGTGCCGACGCGCACCGCGCCGTTGATTACCACCGTGCCGGTGCGCGCGTTGACGATGACTTTCGCCGAGGGTTCGGAGCGCTGGACGCCCAGATTTTCGATCTGTGACATCAATCGCATACGGTCATCGCCATTGCCCGCGGCGCGGATCGCGATGCTGGCGCCGTCGATCATCGATGCGCTACCCGGGATGGCGGCGTTGATAGCGTCGGCGACGCGCTTGGCATTGGTCGCGTCAAACTGGTGAAGATTGAAGGTCAGCCAGTCGCTGGACGCAAAGCCGGTATCGACGGCGCGTTCGACCGTTGCGCCGCCCGCAATGCGGCCGCTCGACGGGACGTTGACCGTCACCTTCGATCCGTCGGCGGCATCGACGCCAAGCCCGCCAATGACGAGGTTGCCTTGCACCATCGCGTAAATCTGGCCGTCGGCGCCGTAGAGCGGCGCGAGCACAAGCGTGCCGCCGCGCAGGCTTTTCGCCTTGCCGATCGCCGAGACGGTCACATCAAGGCGCTGACCCGGCTTGGCAAAGGGCGGCAGTTCGGCGGTGATCATCACCGCCGCGGCATTCTTCAGCGCCGGGTTGACCCCCGGCGGCAAGGTCAGGCCAAAGCGCGAGATCGCGCCCTTCATCCCCAGCGTCGAATAGTCGAGGCTGTCGTCACCGGTCCCCGCCAGCCCGACAACAATGCCGTAACCGGTGAGCTGGTTGGCGCGCAGCCCCTGAAACTGGCCCATGTCCTTGATGCGCTGCGCCTGCGCCGGCGCCGCAAAGGCAAGGCTGGCGAACAGGAGCGCGATCAGGGCGAACAGGGTGGGGCGCTGGAACACTTTATGATCCTTTTCAGAACGGGCTGATGATCGAGAAGAAACGCTGGAGCCAGCCTTGCTGGCTGGCGCGGGCAATCTCGCCCTTGCCGACGTAACGGATATTGGCGTCGGCGACGCGGGTCGACAGGATGCGGTTGTCGGGGCTGATATCCATCGCGCGGACGATGCCCGAGATCTGGACGCGTTCGTCGCCGCGGTTGAGCGTCAGCAGCTTTTCGCCGCGCACCAGCATCGTGCCGTTGGGATAGACCGCGGCGATGGTCACGCTGACCTCGCCCGACAGCGCGTTCGATTGCGACGCGTCGCCCTTGCCCTTGAACGCCTGGCCGCCGCCCATTGCAATATCGCTGGGGTTGAACAGCGACAGCGGCCCGGTCGCCGGGGGTGTCAGGCCAATGTTGCCGTCGCGCTGCGTTCCCGCGGCGTTGCTTTTGGTCGCGGCGGTGCGCTCGACGAGCTGGATGGTCAGAATGTCGCCGACCTGCCCGGCGCGACCGCCCGACGTCAGTGGCACATAGCTGCCCTGAAAGATCGAGCCATTGCCGGGCAGCGGTGCCGGGGGAACCGGCGTCGCAGCCGCAAAGGCATCGGGCGGCAATTTGTCCTTCGCCGCCGCGCCAATTGGCACGAAAGCGAGGACCAACGCCGCGCCAACCGACAGCTTAGAGCGTCTGCGCGGCATTTTTCATCATCTCGTCGGTGGCCTGAATCATCTTCGAATTGACCTCATAGGCGCGCTGCGTCTCGATCATGTCGACGAGTTCCTCGACGACGTTGACGTTCGATCCCTCGAGCATCCCGCCGCGCAAACTGCCGCGGCCTTCCTGCCCGGCGGCGCCGACCTGCGGCGCGCCCGAGGCGGCGGTTTCGACGAGCATATTGTCGCCGATCGCCTGGAGGCCCGCCGGATTGGCAAAGCGCGCGAGTTCGATCCGGCCGAGTTCGGTCAGCGTCCCGTCGGCGCCGGTCGCCGACACAGTGCCGTCGGCGCCGATCGACACATTGGTGCTGTCCTCGGGAATCTGGATCGCCGGGGTCAGCGGCTTGCCGTCGGAGGTCACGATCGTGCCGTCGGGCGAGCGGCCGAAATTGCCGGCGCGGGTATAGCCGGTGCGCCCGTCGGGCATTTCGACCTGGAAATAGCCAGCGCCGTCGATCGCCATGTCGAGGGCGTTGCCGGTGGTGGCAAACGTGCCCTGCGTATCGATCCGCGACGTGCCGCCCAGCGACACGCCGGTGCCGAGATTGAGCCCGGTCGCATAACGGTTTTCGGCCGACGACGGCGCACCCGGCGCTGTCATCATCTGATAGCTCAACGTTTCAAAGCTGGCGCGGTCGCGCTTGAAGCCCGTGGTGTTCACGTTGGCCAGGTTGTTGGCGATCACCTGCATCCGGAAGCCCTGGGCATCCAGACCGGTTCGTGCGACGTGCAAGGCACCGAAACTCATTTCATAATCTCCTTAACGGGGGAGCTGCATCAGATTGGCGGTGGCGCTGTCCATGTCGCGGGCATCGCTGACCAGCTTGAGCTGGTTGTCCCAGCTGCGGCTCGCTTCGATCATTTCGACCAGTGCGGTGGTCGCGGCGACGTTCGATCCTTCGATCGACCGGGTGATCAGCCGCGCCTCCGGATCGTCGGGCAAAATGCCATCGCCCTTGACGCGGAACAGTCCGTCCAGCCCTTTGGCGATGTCCGACCCGGTCGGGGTCGCCAGCCGCAGCCGGTCGACCTCTTGCGGATTTTCGGCGTCGCCGCCCGCGGGAACGATCCACACCCGGCCCTCGACATCGATCGAGACCGCGTCGGCGGGGGGCAAGGTCACCGGACCCTGCGTGCCCTGAACCGGATGGCCGTCGCCGGTGGTCAGCAGTCCGCTCGGCGATACCTGCAGGTCGCCGCGCCGCGTATAGGCCTCGGTGCCGTCCTTCGCCTGCACCACGAGCAGGGCATCGCCCTGCACCGCGATGTCGAGGTCGCGCCCGGTCGCGGTGACGGTGCCGGCGCGCATGTCGGCGCCGATCACTTCTTCCGACGCCATGGCGCGCGCGCCCGTGCCGCTGCCGTTCAGCCACAGCGCCTGCGCCTCGGCCATGTCGGCGCGAAATCCCGGCGTCTGGGCATTCGCCAGATTGTTGGCGACCGCCGTCTGCCGGGCCTGACTGCCCCGCATCGCGGTGAGGCTGGTATAGATGAGCTTGTCCATCTGACGGTTCCCGGCAGGCGGCTAATCGCGGGTGATCAGCGCATGTTGATGATGGTTTGCGACAGCTGCGACGCGCCCTCGATCGCCTTGGCATTCGCCTGGAAATTGCGTTGGGCGCCGATCAGCATCACCAGTTCTTCGGTAATATCGACGTTCGATCGTTCGAGCGCGCCCGACCGGATCGCCCCCATCGGGCCGTTGGTTGCGGCGTCGATCGTCGGTGCGCCGCTTTCGCCCGACGACTGCCAATGCGCGTCGCCGACGGGGCGCAGCCCCTCCATCGCGGGGAAGGTCGCCATCGCCACCTTGCCAAGCGTCTGGGCTTCGCCATTGGCAAAGGTCGCGGTGACCAGCCCGTCGAGGCCGATCGACACATTGACCAGCTGTGCCGTCGGATCGCTCGGCGCGCCCGGCGGCAGGACAAAATCAAACGCCCCGGCCAGCGTGTTGTTGGTGACGTTGCCATTGGCATCGACCGGCAGCAATTGCAGCTTCTGGCCCGTCGAATCGATCACATTGCGGTCGGGGGTCGCGGTGAACGCGCCGTTGCGGGTGTAGGTGACCTGTTCGCGCGGCGGATCGCCCTTCACCACGAACATGCCCTCGCCGACGATCGCCATGTCGAGCGTCTTTTCGCTCGATTCATACGAGCCCTGCGTGAACTGCTGGGTGATGCCGTTCAGCCGCTGGCCCTGACCCGCGATCATCTTGGTCGACTGGGTCGGCGACGAAGCAAAAATGTCGCCGAACTGCGCCTTGCTGCGCTTGAAGCCGATCGATCCCGCGTTGGCGATGTTGTTCGAGATGACCGACATGTCGGTCTGGGCGCCCTTGAGGCCCGAAAGCGAGGTATAGAATGACATGACTTATCCTTCCTTGGATGGTGGATTTTTAAATGGCGGGGGTAGTCGGCGCCGGGGTGGCAGCCTTGATGTCTTTGAGCAGCTGGGTCTGCGCCGCGAGCTGCTCGGAAATCTGTTGCAGCGTCGTGTTGGTTTCGCTGATCCCGGCCAGGCTGGAAAATTGCGCCATCTGGGCAACCATCTGCTGGTTATCGACCGGGTTGAACGGATCCTGCTGCGACAGCTGCGCGGTCATCAGGCGCAGGAAATCGCTCTGCCCCATCTGCTGCCCGGCGCCCTTCGGCTGGAGCACGACGTTGTTGGCATTGGTAACGCTGTTGACGGCCATCTTATTGTCCCATCCTGAGAGTTTCGTTGATCAGGCCCTTGGCGGTTTCCAGGACCTGGACATTGTTCTGATACTGGCGCGCGGTTTCGACCATCTCGACCAGCTCGGCGGCGCTATCGACCGCGGCTTCCCAGACGTTGCCGTCCTTGTCGGCGAGCGGGTTCGCCGGATCGTGGCGCTTCGACGGCGCCATTTTCGACGTCGTCACCTGATCAACCTGGACCGTCGCGCGGCCCTGGCCGTCCATCACGGTGCGAAATACCGGTTTCAGCGATCGAAAGGCCTCGGCTTCGCTGCCCGCGATCGTTCCGGCGTTCGCCAGGTTCGATGCGGTGGTGTTGAGCCGGACGAGCTGCGCCGACATCGCGCGCCCGCTGATGTCAAAGACCGAGAAATTGCTGGTCATCGTCATTCGCCCTTGAGCGCGCGGGTCAGCGTGTTGACGCGGCCGCTGAGGAACGAAAGGCTGGAGCGATAAGCGAGCGCGTTTTCGGCGAACGCCGTCTGCTCGGTCGCCATTTCGACGGTGTTGCCGTCGAGCGACGCCTGCACCGGGACACGGTAAGCAGTGGCGCCCGCCATCGCATCGGCGGTCGAACCGCCCTGCTGCGCCAGATCAAGCGCTTTCGAAAAATCGAGATCGCGGGCCTTGTATCCCGGGGTCGCGGCATTGGCGATGTTCGACGCGAGCATCATCATGCGCTGGCTGCGCAGCTGAAGCGCCGTCGCGTGCAGGCCAAAGAGTTTCTCGGATGCCATCATCAAATTCCCTTCACCGGGGCCCAGGCCGGATTGCGACCCGGACGCGCGGAAAACACAAAGAACGATGCAACCGCCGTGCCAAAATGATTTTATCTATCATTTTCATATGCTTAATGGATTTGCCAAATGGTGGCTTGGCGCCCTCGTCAAAAAACCGACGGCGGCGGCGGCGATCGCCGCCAATCGCGCGGCAAACCGCGACTGGCACGCTTCCTGCAAAATGGCGGGTGACCATTTTGGACCGAAGGAGATGGATCGTGTCCCATATTATCACCCAGCGCCTGGCCATCGGCCTGCTCGCGTGCGCCGCCGCCCTTCCCGCTAACGCCCAGCAGGCGAGCGAGGACTGGCAGACCATCGACGTGCTGACCGACATGGTCGCCAAGGCGATGGGCCGCACCGCGACCCCGGTCGACCGCCGCATCAAGCTGGCGCGTTGTCCCGAACAGGCGTCGGTGACCGCAATCGATGCCAACGCGCTGGCAGTTCGCTGCGCGTCGCTCGGCTGGCGGCTACGGGTGCCGATGACCGCTCCGGCGGGCGCCGTCCCGATGGCAGCCAGCTATAGCCGCCCCGTCGCCAGCGCCCCCGTCATCCGCCGCGGCGACAATGTCCGGGTGACGATCGATACCGAGAGTTTTTCGATCAGCTATGCCGCAGTCGCCGCCGAAGACGGCCGCGTCGGCGAGACGATCGCGCTGCGCGGCAACGACGCCAAATCGTCGCTGAGCGCCACGGTCATCGGGCCGGGCCGCGCCCGACTCGACGACTGATCCCCACCCCTTACCCTGCCCTTTGGCCCGGTGGCTGTCGGCATTCCGACGCCACCGGGCCTTTCTTTTGATTTTTTGCGGTGAACCGCCTTAATCGGTCGAACCGGCATCCGTTAAAGCCCTTGTGAACCGCGCCGTCACTTTTCTGACGGCATCGGATGGAGGCAATTATGTCGGGTGACAGCAGCAAGATCGGACCCGTCGGCGGCATCGCCCGCACGGCTCCGCTGCGCAGCGCCACCAGCGATACGCCTGCCCTGGCGCGGACCGCCGTGGCGCGGCCTGCTGCGGTGGTCGACAGCCTGCCAGCCGCGCGGCTGATCCGGCTGGCCAGCGGCCTTGCCGATCAGGCGCCGCCGGTCGATGTGGCGCGCGTCGCGTCGCTGCGCAACGCCATCGCCCACGGCAATTACGGCGTCCACCCCGCCATCATCGCCAGCGCAATGATCGATTTCCACACCGGCGGGGGCGAATGATGCTCGACGATGTGCAATCGCGGCTCGACACGCTGGTCGATGCGCTCGACGGCCACGACGCAGGCGCGATCATCGCCGCCACCGAGGAACTGGCGACCGCGGTGATCCTGTTTCGCGGTGCGGGCATCCCGCGCGGCAGCGAACAACGCGCCCAATTGCTGATCGGCAAGACGCTGCGCCAGCTCGAAGCCGCGGCGATCCGCGTCAACGTGCTCAAGGATTGGACGCGTCAGCGGATTGACAGAAACCATGACATCCGCGGCACCCATCCGCGCGGAGCCGCTTTAAGCTACTGATTATCAAACGGGTTTCTGCCGTTAACCGTAAATGGCACGATGATTGCGTCGGGATTGCTGAGATAGCCCTGCTGAACCAGCGGAACCCGATGTATGAACGCAATCAACAATCCCCAGGCCGGTCGCCGTATCGCCGCCCCCGTCATCGACGCGGTGCAAATGGCGTCGGCGCGCACCGGCGTCGATTTCGACTATCTGGTCGACGTTGCGCGGGTCGAAAGCGGCTATAACCCCACTGCGAAAGCAGCGACCTCGTCGGCGCGCGGGCTGTATCAGTTCACCAAACAGACCTGGCTCGCGACGCTCGACCGCCACGGCGCCAATCACGGCATGGCGTGGGCCGCCGATGCGATCGGCCGCGATGCAGCAGGGCGACTGACGGTTACCGATCCGACGCTGCGCCAGCAGATTTTCGACCTGCGCGACGATCCCGCCGCGGCATCGACGATGGCCGCGGCGCTGACCGGCGACAATCGCGACTATCTGGAAAGCCGGATCGGCCGCAGCGCCGAACCCGTCGATCTGTATCTCGCGCATTTTCTTGGCAGCGGCGGCGCCGCCAAATTTCTGACCGCGCTCGACACCAATCCCGACCAGCCCGGCGCGCCGATGATGCCCGAGGCCGCCGCCGCCAACCGGTCGGTGTTTTACGCCCCCGACGGCAGCATGCGCAGCTTGGCCGAGATTCGCGACCGCTTTCGCATCAAGCTCGAAAACGGCGGCAAGACCGAAAATATGAAACCCTTCGCCCCCGCTGGCTGGCACGCTTCGGCGAGCAGTTCGAGCGGCCTGGCGAGCGGCGGCGGACGTCCGCCGCTGCAGATGATGGAAATCCAGCCGATGCCCCGCAAATTGTCGATGGGTTTTGCCGCCGATGCCTATCGGCGGCTCGCTTCGCTGTCGGGCGGCGCGGCATGACCGCCGGCTTCAACCTGGGCAATATAGGCCGCATTGCCGGCGCCTCGGCGCTGCCCGTCGGAATGCTCATCCTGGTCGGGTTGATGGTGATTCCGGTGACGCCGCTGATCCTCGACATCAGCTTCGTCGCCAATATCATGATCAGCCTCGCGATCCTGATGGTCGCCTTGTCGGCCGCCAAGCCGCTCGACTTTTCGTCCTTTCCGACCGTCCTGTTGCTCGCGACCTTGTTCCGGCTGGCGCTCAATGTCGCCTCGACCCGCGTCGTGCTGGTCCATGGCCACGAGGGCACCGCGGCGGCGGGGCATGTCATCGAAGCCTTTGGCCAGGTGCTGATCGGGGGCGATTATGTCGTCGGGCTGTTCGTCTTTTTCGTCCTGATGATCATCAACATGGTCGTCATCACCAAGGGCGCCGGGCGCGTGTCCGAAGTGTCGGCGCGCTTCACCCTCGATGCTTTGCCGGGCAAGCAGATGGCGATCGACGCCGATCTCAACGCCGGACTGCTCAGCCCCGAGGAAGCCAAGGCGCGCCGCGTCGAAGTCGCGACCGAGGCCGATTTCTACGGTTCGATGGATGGTGCCTCGAAATTCGTGAAGGGCGATGCGATCGCCGGGCTGCTGATCCTGTTCGTCAACATCGTCGGCGGCCTGATCCTCGGCATCTTCAGCCATGGCCTCAGCTTTTCCGAAGCCGGCAGCAACTATGTCACGCTGGCGATCGGTGATGCGCTGGTCGCGCAGATCCCGGCGCTGCTGCTGTCGATCGCCGCCGCCGCCATCGTCACCCGCGTCGCCTCGCCGCTCGATCTGAACGGTCAGATCGGCAGCCAGTTCGCCGCCCCGTCGGTGTGGCTGGCGGTTGGCGCGATCCTGTTCATCCTCGGCCTTGTCCCCGCGATGCCGCAGCTGCTCATCCTCCCCGCCGCCGCCCTTTCGTTCGCGGTCGGCTGGCAATTGCGCCGCAGCGCGGTCGCCATTGCCGAAGCGCCGCCGCCGGTCGCCATCGCCCCCGATCCGTCGCTGATCGAATGGGCCGATGTCAGCGACGCCAGCGCGTGCCAGCTCGAAATCGGCTATGCGCTGGTCAGCCTGGTCGACGAGCGCAAGGGCGCGCCGCTGATGACGCGGATCACCGGCATTCGCCGCCAATTGTCCAAGGAACTCGGCTTTGTCGTCCCGCCGGTAAAGGTCAGCGACGATCTGTCGCTGCCCGGCAACGTCTATCGCATCTCGGTCGCCGGGGTGATCGTCGGCGAGGATGAGGTGTTCCCGCACGAGATGCTGGCGCTCGATTCGGGCGATCTGATCACCAAAGTCGCGGGACGGCCGTGCAAGGATCCGACCTTCGGCCTCGACGCATTGTGGATTCCCAAGGCGACGCAAAATGACGCGATCGCGGCGGGCTATACCGTCGTCGATCCCGCCACCGTCGTCGCCACCCACCTCAACAACAGCATCGTCGGCGCGGCCGCCGACCTGTTCGGCATCGACGACGCACAGGCGCTGATCGACAATCTGAAGATCCATTATCCGCAGTTGGCGCAGAACCTCAGCCCGCAGGGCTATGCGCTGCCGCGCGTCGCCAGCCTGTGCAAATCCTTGCTCATCGAACGGGTGCCGCTGCGCGATTTCCGCAAAATTGCCGAAGCGATGGTCGCGACCGCGGCGCAGCAGCTGGGCGAGGCCGATCTGGTCGAAGCGGTGCGCCAGCGCATCGGGGCGCTGATCGTCCAGACCATCGTGCCGAGCCGTATGCCGCTGCCCGTCGTCACCTTCAGCCCCGATGTCGAAATCCTGCTCAATCAGGCGGTGCGCGCCAATCCTGGCGCCGAATGGCCGTTCGAACATGGCATGGCGATGAAGATCATCGAACAGGTCGGGCAGGCGGTCGAACCGCTGCTGCTCCAAACCCGCAGTTTCGCGCTGGTGGCCTCGCCGATCTGCCGGTCGGCGCTGTCGCGGCTGATCCGCGCCACCTTCCCCGACGTCGCCGTGATTTCCTACCTCGAAATCCCGGCCAGCAAACAGACCGAAATCGTCGCGACGATCGGCGCCGAAGTGCCGCGTCTCGCGACCGGGCCGGACGCCCATATGGAGGACCAAGTGCATGAGAATTGAGCTCGCCGAGCAATTCGCGGCGCCGACGGGCCGCGTCCCGCGCGCGCGCGGCTATGGCGAAAGCGTCGAGGCGCTGGTCGAGGAATATGCGCCGCTGGTCCGCAAGATCGCCTGGCAGGTCTTTTCGCGGGTGTCGCGAACGAGCGAACTCGACGACCTGATCCAGACCGGGCTGATCGCGCTGATCGAGGCGAGCCAGAATTACGAGGAGCGTGGCTTCGCCTTTGCTACCTATGCGACGACCCGTATCCGCGGCGCGATGATCGACCAGCTGCGCCGCGAGGCCGACGTCGGCCGGTCGGCGATGGTCGCCGCCAAACGCATCCAGGCGACGCGCGCAGCATTGGAACAGCAATTGCGGCGCGCCCCCGCCGCCACCGAAATGGCGGCGGCGCTCGACTTGTCGGCCGAAGATTATTTCGCGCTCGAACGCAATGCGACCCACGGCCGCTCGACGTCGCTCGACGAATTGACCGACATTGGCGCCTTCCTGCTGCCCGACGATCGCGTCGGCGCCGACGATCAATGCGAACAGGACAATCTGATGGGCGCGCTGCGCCAGTGCATCGCCTGCCTGTCGGATCGCGAGCAGATGGTCTTGCAGCTTTATTTCTTTGAAGAACTCAATCTGCACGAGATCGGCTTGACCCTTGACGTCAGCGCGGCCCGGATTTGCCAGATCAAGCGCGAGGCGATGGCCAAGGTCGATCGCATGATGCGCCAGATGACCGACTGAGGTCAGATAGACAGGGTGACCGGGTGCGGCGTGCGACCCGTTCGGCATCGCACCCGGTCGGGGGGAGCTGGGGTCCGCCCTAGGCGGCCAGTGCCTGGTTATCCTGCCAGGCGACGCCAATTTTTTCGAAATAGCTTGCCATGCGGTCGGTGCCGCTGACGGTCAGCGCCACGATCGTGCGGCGGCGATCGCGCTCGTCGGTCGAGCGTGTCGCAAGTCCGAGCCGTTCGAGCGCGCTGATCATGCGCAGCCCCGATGACAGCGGCACGCCCGCCCCGGTCGCCAGATCGCTGGCGCTGAGCGCACGGCCCTGACTTTCGGCCAACATCAGGTCGAGCATCATGTCCCAGATCGGACCCGCGAGTTCGCTGCTGCCGAAATGGCTGCGACGGATGCGGCGGATCTGGATGCTGAACGACAGCTGGTTGAGCAGCGCCGGTTGCGACCGCGGCGCCGGCAATTCTCCACCGCGGCCTGCCAGCAGTTCGTGAATCTCGTCGATCCGCGACTTCAGCTCGGCCACTTCCTGGTTCGAAAATTGCTGCATGAGAGGACGTCCCCCTAGGGGGCAACGCACATCAGGCTGTAACGTCACGCGTCCGGCTGGACGATCCCGCTGCATAGATGATCAGCAACAGGATCGGATAGGATATATAAACTGACAGGAGCGAATAGGGTCGCGCCAATATCTCCGAGAACATGAATTTCTGGATGTGGCCGAAAATGGCAATCAATTGCCAGCCGGTGATCCAGTATGGCCTGAAACTCTGCGTCCGCATGGCGATAAACCAGAAGCTGAGCAGAACCAGCACATCTATGACGAAGATATTCAGTTCAATATCGGTCCAGGTTGGAAACGGCGTCAGAGCACTGGTGAGAACCGAGGCGATCAGGGCGGTATAGGCCGCCCACCGCTCAAACGGTCCGCCGCGCTTGATCGCGACGGCCACCGTTGTGAGCAGCACCAAATAGTAAATCGCCACGGACCACATTGTGGCTGCTAACCCTTCCTGATGATCAAACGGCCTGCGCCAGCGGCAACGCAGCAACTTCCGCGGCCGCCTGGTCGTTGCTGCCTTCGTCGACCAGCTTGGCGCTGGCGGGCTTGACCCCGGCGCCGAACATGCGGGTCCCCAGGCCAACTTCCTTTTGCGTCACCGTCAGCGCGAGATGCGCGTCGGTCAGCAACTGGCGCACTTCGCCGGCGGCGGCCAGCGCGTGGGCCACTTTGGACATCGCGGCCTGGCCGACGATCGCCGACATGTTGGTCTCGCGCCGGGCCGTGGGCAATGTGGCTGCGAGCTGTGCAATGCGGATCATCGCTTCGTCGATGGCGTCTTCGGCCTGGTGGAGGTCGGAAGCGATTTTTTTCGCCGCAGAAACGCGTTCATTCAGCATGTTCTTTTTCCTTGAAAAAGAATGCCACCGGTATCCCCCCCGTAGCATTCGGCTCGAACTATCAGATCATCACCCGACCAAGCCCGACAAGGATCGAATAGAGAGCGGAGAAAGCCAAAATGGTCGCGAACGCAATCAAGATTGGCCAGATAATCCTTTCCATCAACCCATGCCGGTTGGCCGGCTGGGACGCGGTAGGAAATGGCGAACCGATGTCGAAAAGTCGCCGAAACGAACTGCGCCCCGGTTCGGCATCAACCGGCGGGGGAGAGTCGCCTAGGTCGATCAATTGATATGTCAAAGGCTGATAAGGGGTAACATGATCGAAGACACCGTTAACCGCCAAGATGCGAGCCGCTTCTATTCTATTGGAAACATTTAGTTTTTTTAAGACGCGCCGTACCCGTTCGTCCACCGTATGCGGTGAAACATGCATGAGCCGGGCAATTTGTTTGGAATTTTTGTGCTCATAAACGTGTCGCAACGTTTCAATCTGCGCGGCCGACAGCAGGCTGATGTAATTGTCGGGGTCGCCTTGCACGGAATTGGAATAGAGCATCACGAGTCGAAATCAAGTTATGGTAGCGGTTACACCCCGCCGCGCATGGCGTGGCCGGAACGGAATACCCCCCAAATGCTCGCTTCGCGGCGATTGGCGCCCTTCGCATTAACCTTGTTGCATGGCAAATTTTTTTTGGCGCACGATGGCGCGCGGCAATCGGCTCGAAGTGGACCCCGGCGGGCTGACGCAGCGCCGCGACTCTCGGGCAGCCCGTGCTTGCTAAGATCCTAATTGCGCCGCTCGACCAGCCCGCGCGCGATAACCTGCGCCTGGATTTCCGCCGCGCCTTCAAAGATGTTGAGGATGCGCGCATCGCACAGCACGCGACTGATCTCATATTCCAGCGCATAGCCGTTGCCGCCGTGGATTTGCAGACTGGCGTCAGCGTTCGACCACGCGGCGCGCGCGGCGAGCAGTTTCGCCATCCCGGCCTCGATGTCGCAGCGCTTGCCGCTGTCCTTGGCGCGCGCCGCCGCATAGCTCAGTTCGCGCGCGGTGACGAAATCGGCCAGGCTCATCGCCAACTTGTCGGCAACCCGTGGGAAGTGGACGATCGCCCGCCCGAACTGCTTGCGGTTCAAGGCATAATCGCGGCCCAATTCAAGCGCGCGCCGCGCCACCCCGACCGCGCGCGCCGCGGTCTGGATGCGCGCACCCTCGAACGTCCGCATCAGCTGTTTGAACCCCTGTCCTTGTTCGCCGCCAAGCAGCGCGCCCGTCGGCGCGCGCATAGCGTCGAACTGCAGTGTATATTCGCGCATCCCCCGATAGCCGAGCACCTCGATCTCGCTGCCGGTCATCCCGATGGCCGGGAACGGATCGGTCTCTGTCCCGCGCGGCTTGGGCACGAGCAGCATGGAGAGGCCCGCATAGCCTTTCGCGTCGGGCAAGGTACGCGCGAGCAAGGTCATCAGGTCCGACCGCGCGGCGTGGGTGATCCACGTCTTCGCGCCGTCGATGAGCCACCCGTCATCATCACGCCGCGCCCGCGTCTGCAGCGAACCAAGGTCGGATCCGACATCGGGCTCGGTGAACACGGCGGTCGGCAGCACGTCGCCGCTGGCGATCCGGGGCAGCCACGCGGCCTTCTGTTCGGGCGTCCCGCCCGTCGCGATCAGCTCGCCCGCAATCTCCGACCGCGTACCGAGCGATCCCGCGCCGATCCAGCCGCGCGACAATTCCTCGGTGACGATACACATCACCAGTTTCGACAGGCCCAGCCCGCCATATTCTTCGGGAATACAGACGCCAAAGGTACCCAGATCGGCCATCGCCCGCACCGTGGCGTCAGGGATCAGGACGTTGGCCAGATGCCAGCCGTGCGCGTGCGGCAATATCTCGGCATCGGTGAAGCGGCGAAACTGGTCGCGGATCGCATCGAGGTCGGCATCGTGCAGCGTCTCGCTAGGCCAGTCACCGTCGGTGAGCGCCGCCGCGATCTCGGCCCGCACCGCGGCGTGATCGGCATCGAGCAGGTCGCTGCATGCATCTGCGAGCGCCCGCGCCGCCGCGCCAACCCCCAGGTCGGCGGGCCGAAATATCTCGTTCTGCCCCATCGCCAACCCGCCGACGAGCTGACCGATCCCCTCGACAAACGCGAGGTGCGCGATCTTGCCATCGAGCGGGCTTGATCCCGCCCCGGCCTCGCACCAATCCAGCACCGCGCCCAGCGCCGCCACCGTCGTCGCCACCCAGGCAAAGCCGTGCGCCGCGCGCTGTTCGCGGTCGATCGGGCGCTGCGCCAGCCGTTCGGTCAGCGCATCCGCCGCGGCGGCGCGATAGACATCGGCCGCTTGCAGCGCGCGTCGCAAATCCATCAGGCGGCGCGCTCGAAAATCGCAGCGATTCCTTGCCCGCCGCCGATACACATCGTCTCGAGCCCGTAACGCCCGTCGCGGCGCACCATTTCGCGCGTCAGATTCGCCAGGATGCGCCCGCCGGTCGCACCGATCGGGTGGCCGAGCGAAATGCCCGATCCGTTGACGTTCAGCATATCCAGACGGCTGTCGTCCTCGGCCCAGCCCCAGCCCTTCAGGCACGCGAGCACCTGCGGCGCGAACGCTTCGTTCAATTCGACCAGATCGATGTCGCCCCAGCTCAGCCCGGTACGCGCGAACAGCCGCTCGACCGCCGGAACCGGGCCGATGCCCATCCGGCTGGGGTCGCAGCCCGCCGCCGCCCAACTGTGAAACCAGGCAATCGGTTCGAGTCCGAGTTCATCGAGCTTGTCCTCGGCGACGACCAGACACGCCGCCGCCGCATCATTCTGCTGACTGGCATTGCCCGCGGTCACCACCGCGCCGGGGATCGTCTTCGCCTCGATCGCGCGCAGCGCGCCGAGCGATTCCACCGTCGCATCAGCGCGATACCCCTCATCATGGGCAAAGATCACCGGGTCGCCCTTGCGCTGCGGCACCGCGACCGGGACCAGTTCGTCGTCGAACAGCCCCCTGGCCCACGCCGCCGCGGCGCGCTGATGGCTGCCCGCGGCATAAGCGTCGGCGGCCTCGCGCGTGATGCCATAATCCTTCGCCAGATTTTCGGCGGTCTCGATCATTCCGCTGATCACCCCGAAACGCTCGATCGGCTGCGACATCAACCGCCCGCGGGTCAGCCGGTCGTGCAGGGTCAGATTGCCGGCGCGCACGCCCTTGCGGACATCGATGCTGTAATGTTCGACGTTCGACATCGATTCGACCCCGCCCGCGACGACGACATCGGACATCCCGGTCTGCACCATCATCGCGGCGTTGGCGATCGCCTGCAGCCCCGATCCGCAGCGGCGGTCGAGCTGATAGCCCGGCACTTCGAGCGGCAATCCCGCGGCCAGCCAAGACCAATGACCGATGCTCGGCGCCTCGCCATTGCCATAGCCTTGCGAAAACACGACATCGTCGACGCGCGCCGGATCGATCGCGGTGCGCTCGATCAGCGCCTTCAACACCACCGCACCCAGCTGTCCCGCATCAAGGCTGGCGAGGGCGCCGCCGAATTTGCCGACGGCGGTGCGGATCGGGGCAACGATGGCGGCGCGGCGCAGGGTCATGTCAGGGGGTCTCCAGTTTTTCAGGTTATGCCGACGATACCGGCATCGATCAGCCGGGCAATCTCGCCCGACGACAGCGACAGGCGGCTACTCAGGATTTCTTCGCTATGCTCACCATTGCGCGGCGCGGGGAGCGGTGGCTGGCGCGCGTCCTGCGGCAGGGTCGCAAAAGCGCCCGCGGCGGGATAGGCAAAACCGCTGGGGTTGTCCGCAGCCCCGAAAATCGGATTATCGGCAACCAGCGCCGCATCCTGCACCGCGTCCAGCATCGTGCGATAGGGCGAATGGACGATCCCCCCCGCGTCGAACGCGGCGGCAAGGTCTGCGTGGTTGCGGCTCGCGATCGCGCCCTCGAACAAGGGATAGAGCGCGTCGCGATGGGTGAAGCGCAGGCCGTCATCGGTCGCAAAGGACACGCCGCGCGCCGCCTCGACCGCGGCGATCGCATCGCCCAGACTAAGTGCCGCGACCAGATTGACCCATTGCCGCGGCGTCACCACGACGATCATCGTCCGCTGGCCATCGGCGGTGACAAAATCGCGCCCAAACAGGCCATAGACTGCGTTGCCAAGGCGCGGGCGATTGGAGCCCGAATACAGCACCTCGGCGACCCCGCCGAGGTTGGCAACCGTGCCGATTGCGACATCCGACAGCGGGATCCGCACCTCGCCGCCGGCGCCCGTCGCACCGCGCCGCTGGATCGCGGCGAGCAAGGCAAAGGCGGCATAGGCACCGCTGAGCAAATCCCATGCGGGCAGCACATGGTTCACGGGATCAGACCCGGAGCCGGTGAGCATCGGATAACCGACGCTGTTGTTGACGGTGTAGTCGAGCGCGGGCGAACCGTCGGCCCAGCCCATGATGCGGACGGTGATCAGCTCGGGCCGCCCCACCGCGAGCGTCTCATGCGACAAGAAGCCGCCGACCGGGAAATTGGTGATGAACTGGCCCGTCGCACGCACCAGTGCCTGCAACAGCTCGCGCCCCTCAGGTCGCCCCAAGTCGAGCGCGACCGACTTTTTGGCGCGGTTGAGATTTTCCCAGTAAAGCGAGTCATTGCCATCGGTCACCGGCCAGCGATGAAAATCGGGGCCGCCGCCGATCTGGTCGACACGGATCACCTCCGCCCCCATTTGCGCGCAATAGAGCCCGGCGGTCGGCGAGGCGACGAAGGACGACGCTTCGATCACCGACAGGCCGGTCAGCAGGTCGTACATTCGGCGCTGCTCCCCTCTCTGCCATGGTCAAAACTGCCACGCCGGGCCATCTGGCGCACCCGGCGGCACGAGTCAAACCGATCGCCGCGCCGGTGCCGTCTATCAAGCCCTAGATAATCGGCAGTTCGTTGGTCGATTTGATTTCGGACAGCGCCACCGTCGAGTTGATTTCCTGCACCCCCGGCAGCTTGCTCAGCTTGTCAAAGAAAAATGCCTCATAGGCATCGATGTCGCGCGCGACGATGCGCAGCATGAAATCCATGTTGCCCATCAGGACATAGGCGCCAAGCACCTCGGGAAACGCCGCGATTGCGTTGCTGAATTCGTCGAGGTTGGCGCGGCCGTGGGCATTGAGTTTGACTTGCGCAAAGATATGCGCGTGCAGCCCGACCTTGCGCCGGTCGACCACCGCCACCCGGCCCCTGATATAGCCGTCGCGTTCGAGCCGGTCGATGCGGCGCCAGCATGGCGACGGCGACAGCCCGACTCGCTCGGCTAGCTCGGCGGTGGTCAGGCTGGCATCGCGTTGCAGCTCGCGGATGATATTCTTCTCGAACGGGTCCAGATCGGTCATTTCAACCCCAATTTTATCATGATCGCAAAATATTGACCAGCATACCGGCTAACGGTCGAAAAATCGAGCAAGATTGACCGCGGTTCCTCTGCGATAACCGGCGCAGAACAGGAGGCCGTCATGGTTGTGCAATCTTCGGGCCGTTTGCCCGCCGTCGAAACCGTCCGTCTGGAAGACAAAAGCGTCGGGCTCGACGGCATCATCATTGTCCATTCGACGACCTTGGGGCCGGGCGCCGGGGGTTGCCGCCTGTGGCACTATCGCGACCTCGACCAGGCATTCACTGACGCCTTCCGCCTCGCCGAAGGCATGAGTTACAAAAATGCGATGGCCGGTCTGCCGTTCGGCGGCGCCAAGGCGGTGCTGCGCTGTCCCGACGGGCCGTTCGACCGCGCCGCACTGTTTCACGCCTTTGGCCGCGCGGTCGCAGCGCTCGATGGCCGCTATGTCACCGCCGAAGATGTCGGGACCAGCGTCGCCGACATGCACGAAGTCGCCAGCCAGACCCGCCATGTCGCCGGACTCGCTGCGGTCGGCGCCGCGGCGGGGGGTGATCCTTCGCCGTGGACCGCGCAAGGTGTCTTCGGCGCGATCGAAGCGGGCGCCGCCTTCGCGCTGGGATCGGATCTGAAAGGCCTTACCGTCGCGGTGCAGGGCACCGGCAATGTCGGCGCCGAACTGTGCCGCCGCCTTGCCGATGCCGGGACGCGGTTGATCATCGCCGACGTCGCGCCGGGGCGGCGCGACCGGCTGGCCACGATTCTCGGCGCTCGCGTCGTCGGCGCCGATGCCATCGCATCGATCGACGCTGACATCTTCGTCCCCTGTGCGCTCGGCGGCGTCCTCGACGAACCGGCTGTCGCGGCGATGAAGGCGAAGCTGGTGTGCGGCGGCGCCAACAACCAGCTCGCGACCCCTGCAATCGCGAACATGCTGCGAGACCGCGGCATCACCTATGTCCCCGATTATGTCGCCAACGCCGGCGGGATCATCAGCGTCTCAGCCGAATATCTGGGCGAAAGCGCCGCCAGCGTCGCACGCCGGGTTGCCCAGATCGGCCCGCGCGTCGCCGCCATTCTGGCGGAAGCATCGCGCCGCGGCTTGTCCCCGGCACAGGTCGCCGACGAAACCGCCGAACGCCTCATCGCCTCTGCGGGCCGAATAGCGGCATGAGGCGGCGGTTCCGGATCATCGCGACGCCGGACCCCCAGGCGCTGCCGCGCATCATCGGCGTGTTTGCGCAGCGATCACTGATTCCGGCCATGTTGTCGGCGCGGCGGCAGGGCGACGTGCTGCACATCGCGGCGGATTTCGACGATCTGGACCCCACGATGGCCAGCATCATCGCCGGTAAACTTTGCGAGACGGTATTGGTGGCGGAGGTCAGCTGCGACCCGGTCGACGATCCCGCGTCCGCAGGTGCATTGCGGACGGTCCGCCTGGCAAGCTGAACCGGGGGGGGGCGTCGCGGGAAAGCGCCGGGTCGTTTGTCACATTTGCGAATACTTTCGCCGCGACAACCGGGCTAGGGTCAACCGATACCTGGCAGGAGACGATAGTGGCAAAATTGTTCGAACCGATCGCGATCGGCGGATTGACGTTGCCCAACCGCATCATCATCGCGCCGATGTGCCAATATTCGGCCACCGACGGCCAGATGACCGACTGGCATATGATGCATCTGGGCCAGCTCGCGATTTCGGGTGCCGGCGCGCTGACGATCGAGGCGGCAGCGGTCCTGCCCGAAGGGCGGATCACCGATGCCGACGTCGGCCTTTATGATGATGCGAGCGAAGCTGCGATCGCGCGGGTCGTGGCCGCGATCCGGCAATGGTCGGACATTCCGGTCGCGATCCAGCTTGCGCATGCCGGGCGCAAGGCGAGCACCGCCAAACCGTGGCAGGGCGGCGCGCAGATAGCGCCCGGTGCGAAAGGCGGGTGGCAGACGGTTGCGCCGTCGGCGCTTCCCTTTCTGGACACCGACACCGCGCCCGTCGCGCTCGACGCCAGCGGGCTGGAGCAAATCTGCGCCGCCTTCGCCGATGCGGCGGCGCGCGCCGCGCGGCTGGGAATTGACGCAATCCAGCTGCATGCCGCGCATGGTTATCTGCTCCATCAATTTCTCTCGCCGCTGTCGAACCGGCGCGACGACCACTATGGCGGCGGCCTGGAAAACCGTATGCGCTTTCCCCTCGAAGTCTTTGACGCGGTGCGCGATGCGTTCGGCAGCCAAGGCCCGGTGACGGTGCGCGTATCGGGCACCGACTGGACCCCCGGCGGCTGGTCGATCGACGACACCGTCATTTTCGCCCAAGCGCTCGAAGCACGTGGCTGCGCCGCGATCAATGTGTCGAGCGGCGGGCTGCATCCGGCGCAGCAGATCGCGCTGGCGCCCGGTTATCAGGTGCCGCTGGCGCGCCGGGTCAAGGATGCCGTCGCCATGCCGGTCATTGCCGTCGGCTTGATCACCGACCCGCTGGCGGCCGACGCGATCCTGGCCAATGGCGACGCCGATGCGATCGCGATTGCCCGCGCCGCACTTTATGATCCGCGCTGGCCCTGGCATGCCGCCGCGGCGCTGGGCGCGCAAATCGCTGTTCCACCGCAGTATGAGCGCAGCGAACCCCGCGAGCATCGCGGGCTTTACCGGATCAAGCAGGGCTAGACGCCCATCATTCCGGCGGTTGTCGCGCCATCGATGACGTAATCGGCGCCCGAAATGAACCCCGCCTCGTCGCTGGCCAGAAAGGCGACCAGCGCCGCCACCTCGTCCAGCTGCGCCATGCGTTTCATCGGCGCCATCCCCTCGAACGCCGCGCGCGCCGCTGCCGGATCGGGCGAACGATCGATGACGCCGCGGATCATGTCGGTTTCGACCACCCCGGGCAGGATCGCATTGACGCGGACCCGATACCCCTTGCCCGCGCAATGGATTGCCGCCGATTTGACCAAGGCGACGACCGCCGCCTTGGTGACCGAATAGGCGGCATAATTGCCCATCGCGCGGTGCGCGTTCATCGACGAATTGACGATGATCGAGCCGGTCGGCCCCTGCGGATTCTTGGCCATGGCGCGGATCGCGTGCTGGACGGTCAGCATCACCCCGGTCTGATTCACGCCGACGATATGGTTCCACGCATCGATATCGATGTCCTCGACGCTCGCATCGCCCGCCTCTGTCCCGGCATTGGCAAAGGCGATGTCGAGGCGGCCGAATTCGGCCTCGATCTCGGCCATCAGCGCGTCCCATGCCGCCGCATCCTCGACGCGGTGGGCGCGAAAGATCGCACCCGTCTCGCGTTCGACCGCGGCCGCAGCTTCGCCGTTGGAGCCGGTAAAGACTACTTTGGCGCCCTCGCGGGTCAACCGGCCGGCCGTCGCCGCACCGATCCCGCTGGTCCCGCCGGTGACCAAAGCGACCTTGCCGCTCAGCCTTTGCTGCATCGCGCCTCTCCTCTCGTCTACCCTCTTGCCAGTTTCGCAGGGATGGGGAACCTATCAATACAGCAAGGTGACGCCGGTGACGCTGCCGCGCATCATGGCGCCATATCAAAAGGAGAGGACCGGCGATGAGCGAGAGCGAGCATCCACCCCGGATCGATTGCGTGCTGATTTGCGGCGGCGTGTGGCACGATATGGACTTTGCGCGGCTCGAACTGCTCAAACTGCTCGCCGACGATCCGCGTGTGCGGACCCGGGTGTTCGAGGATTACGACAATATCGCGGCGATAGAGGCGGCCGACATCCTGATCACTTACACCTGCGACGTCACCCCGTCGCTCCCCGCGCAGGAAGCGCTGAAACGCTGGCTGACGAAGGGCGGGCGCTGGTATGCGCTGCACGGCACCAATTCAATCCTGCGTCTGCTCGATAGCGGCGCGTGGGATGCGCCGCGCTGGGCGCCGTTGATGATGGACCTGCTGGGGTCGCAATTCATCAGCCATCCGGCGATCGAGCCCTATACAGTGCGCGTCGCTGATCCCGATCACCCGCTGACCCGCGGCATTGACCCGTTCGAGACCACCGACGAACTCTATCACCTCGAAACGCATGGCGACCTGCACGTGCTGCTCGACACCGAATGCACCGGGCCGGGAACGGGCTTTGTCGAGGCTGACGACGCACCCGGCACCTATCCGGTCTTCTACATCAAACAGCATGGCGCGGGCGCGGTGCTTTACCTGACGCTCGGCCATTGCCGCGGCCATTATGATCTGCAACCGATGATGGATTGGTGGCCGACGGTCGATCGCTGCGCTTGGGATCTGCCGGTGTTTTACGACCTGCTGCGCCGCGGGATCGGCTGGCTGAAGGATCGCGAAAGCGTCTAGGCCACCGCGCGTAGCGTCCGCCGATCCTCGCGGATCAAACCCGCGGCGCGCAGCGCCAGCGCCATCGCGGGGGCGTTGGTGTTGCCGGTCACGGGCGACGGCATCACCGAACAATCGACGATGCGCAGGCCATCGACGCCCTTGACCCGCAGCCGCGCGTCGGTGACGGCGCGATTGTCGCTGCCCATCCGGCAGGTGCCGACGCCGTGCAGCCCGCAGGTGGCGAGACGGCGAAAGGCGGCGAGGATTTCGGCGTCGCTCTGCACCGCCGCGCCCGGCAGCAACTCGCGCTCGACCAGCCCGACCAGCGCCGGTTGCGCCATATAGCGGCGCATCGCATGAACCGCAGCGATCGCGGCGCGCTCGTCGTCGCGGGTCGACAGCCAGTTGGGCGTGATAGCGGGCGGCGCATCGCTGCCTGGCCCGGCTATCAGGATGCTGCCTTCGCTCGTCAGGCGGAGGAGTTGACCATAGATCGTCATCCCCGGCTTGCGGTCGATGGTGCTCAGCGGCACCGGATGCTTGTCGTCGCCCAGCGCAAAGGTATAGCCGCCCAGATAAAGCTGCAGATCGGGGCGCGCATCGCGGCTGGTCAGGTTCAGAAACGCGCCAACCTCAAACGGTCCTGTCGCCATGATCCCGCCGCGGGTCAGCACATATTGCGCCATCGCGCGCGCCAGCCCGAGCCCGTAAAAGCTGCGGTTGCTGCCGACGTTGCGCGACAGGCGGTGCGGCATCGAGAATCCCAGATGCTCGCGCAGCCGCCCGCCGACGTCGGGCGCATCGATCAGCGGGTCGACCCCGGCGGCACGCAGCACGTCGGCGGGGCCGATGCCCGACCGCTGGAGCAGCAGCGGACTCTCTAAGGTTCCGCCCGATACGATCACCTCGCCGGCGCAATCGAACCGCTGCGGCTGGCCCGCGACCTTGGCCTCGATCCCGATCACCCGCCCGCCATCGACAATCAACCGTTCGGCCATCGCGTGGGTGACGATATGCAGATTGGGCCGTTGCTTCGCCCGCGCCAGAAAGGTCGTCGCCGCGCTTTCGCGTCGTCCGCGGCGGACATTATGCGCATAGAAACCGACGCGGTCCGAGGTAGCGGCGTTGAGGTCATCGACCGGCCGCAGCCCCATCTCGATCCCCGCCTGCACCATCGTCTCGGCCAGCGGATAGCTGTGGATTTTCGGCGCTACGCCCACCGGCCCGCCCGCGCCGCGCATTGCGCTCGCGCCAAGCCCATGATCCTCCAGCTTGCGGAACGCCTCGGTCATCGCTTCGCCGTTCCAGCCGGTGCAGCCCAATTTTTCCCATTCGTCATAGTCGGCGGGTTCGCCGCGGCTCCAGATCATGCCGTTGACCGCCGACGATCCGCCCAGTCCCTTGCCGCGGATCCACACCTCGCCGGGCGCGCCGCCGTCGCCGCGCGGCTGCGATACGCCATAGGCCCAGATATGGTCGGGGTTGGTGACCAGCTTGGCGACGCCTTTGGGAATCGCGACCCAGCGGCTGTCGTTGCGGCCGCCCGCTTCCAGCAGCAGCACCCGCACCTGCGGGTCGGCGCTCAATTGTTCGGCGACCACGCATCCCGCCGACCCGGCGCCGATGATGATATAGTCCCAGTCCGTCGTCATGCGGCCTCTCCTGTCCCGACCTGACCTTGGAACCGTCGGCGCAGGCGGCGCACCTAGCGCAATAAATAGTCCCCTCCATGGCCGGGCGGCATGATAGTGCGGCCACAAAACAGGGAGGATGCGATGGCACAAGCAAGCGGGCGGATCGCGGGGAAGACAGCCTTTGTTACCGGCGGCGCGTCGGGGCTGGGGCTCGACATAGTCCGCCGCTTCGTGGCCGAAGGCGCGAGTGTCGTGATCGCCGACATCGACGTGGCCGCCGGCGAGGCGCTCGCCGCCGAGCTTGGTCAGCGTTTCGTCAAACTCGACGTGTCACAGGAAGCCGAGTGGCTTGTCGCGCTCGATACCTGCGATCGCATCGACATCCTGGTCAACAATGCCGGGATCACCACCCATGGCTCGATCGAGGATCTGACCCTCGAAGCCTTTCGCCACGAATTTTCGGTCGATGTCGACGGCGTGTTCTTGGGCTGCAAGCACATCATCCCGAAAATGCGCAAGCATGGCGGGTCGGTGATCAATATGTCGTCGATGTGCGGGGTGCGCGCGCAGGGTGACCTTGCCGCCTACAACGCCGCCAAGGCCGCGGTCACCCACCTCACCAAATCGGTCGCGCTGCATTATGCCCGCAAAGGCTATGGCATCCGCTGCAATTCGGTGCATCCGGGCGCGATCCATACCCCGATCCTCGACAAGGTGATGGCGCAGGTCGCCGATGGCCAGGCACTGTACGACAGCTGGGTCGCCACCCATCCAGTGGGGCGGCTGGGCAAACCCGAAGAGATTTCGGCGATCGTCCTCTATCTCGCCTCCGACGAATCGGCTTTTGCGACCGGCGCCGAATTCCGCATCGACGGCGGCAGTTCGCTCTGATGGCGGGACGCCTCGACGGCCGCGTCGCGCTGGTCACCGGCGCCGGGTCGGGGATCGGCCGCGCGACGGCACAGCGGCTGGCCGCCGACGGCGCGCGGGTGCTGACCGTCGACCGCGCAGGCGAGGTCGATATTCCTGCCGATGTCACCGAGCCGGGGATCAACGCCCGGCTGGTGGCCGAGGCCGAGGCGCGCTTTGGCGGCCTCGACATCATCGTCGCCTGTGCAGGGATCACCGGACTGCAACCGCTCGACGGGCATAGCGACGAATTTTTCGATACGATTATGGCGGTGAACGTCACCGCGGTGTTCCGCCTGATGCGCGACGCGCTGCCGCTGCTCAAACGATCGCCGCACGGCCGGATCATCCTGATCGGATCGGTAATGTCGAGCTTTGGCGAAGCGGGAATGACCGCGTACAGCGCGTCGAAACATGCCGTCCTGGGGATGACCAAATCGGTCGCCGCCGAAGTCGGCGCCTTCGGGATCACCGCCAACTGTATCCAGCCTGGCGCGATCGAGACCCCGATGACCGCCCCGGCCTTCACCGCCATGCCCGCGTTCAAACAACATTGGGTGGAAAAGGCGGCGCTCGGGCGGCTTGGCCAGCCCGAAGACATCGCCGACGTCGCGGCCTTTCTGGCATCCGATGATGCGCGATTCATGTCGGGACACGGGCTGTTCGTCGATGGCGGCGCGACTCAACGCCAGTGAATTCAAGGCGATAACTGCGGTTACGGCCTGCCTGATATTTTTGATGATTGTTCATTCGGGGCATAAAGCGGACCTTGCCCTCTAGCGTGACCGGCGAGCCTATGCGCCGGCGCGAGAGGGAGGAAATCCGATGTCCACGCATGCCCGAATGCTGCCCGCCGTCCTGGCCACCGTGTCGCTCGCGGGGCTGGCGATCGCCAGCCCCGCCGCCGCGCAGGACGCGCCCGCCGCCGAAGAGGGCGGCATCCGCGAAATCGTCGTCACCGCCCAAAAGCGCGAGGAAAGCGCGCAGTCGGTGCCGGTCGCGATCACTGCGCTGGATGCCGAGGCACTGGATACCGGCATGGTTCAGGATATTCGCGATGTCGCAGGCCGGGTGCCCAGCCTCGTCATCGACAGCGTTTCGGCCGGCCCCAGCGCCGCCGCGATTTCGATCCGCGGCATCTCTTTCGAGGACATCGAGAAAAGTTTCGACCCGACTGTCGGCGTCGTCGTCGATGGCGTGTTCATCGGCACCAACACCGGCCAGTTGCTCGACAGCTTCGATCTGGAAAGCCTGCAAGTGCTGCGCGGTCCGCAAGGGACGCTGTTCGGCCGCAACACGATCGGCGGCGTGATCGAGGTCAAGCGCAGCACCCCGACCGACGAGTTCAGCGCCAAGGGCCGCTTTTCCTATGCCCGGTTTGACACCAAGAGCGCGCGCCTGGTGGTGAACAGCGGCAAGCTGGGCGATTTCATCGCGCTCAAGGCGTTCGGCTATTACGACAAGACCGACGGCTTCATCCGCAATATCAGCACCGGCGGCCGCGACGGCAAATATGAAACGCTGACCGGCGGGGTGACCGCGCTGATCGAACCCAGCGACGCCTTTTCGGCCGAGATCACCTATGAGCACACGCGCGAGCGCGGCGAGACGGTGTCGATCCCGACCTCGTCCAGCCTCGACCTGATCTGCCTGGCCGCGGGCGTCCCCGGCTTTTCGCCGGTCGCCGAGTGCAACCGCTTCGCGCTGCCCGATCGCGGCATGAACGCAACCTATCAACTGGCGCCGCACGATGTCACCAACGACACCGACGCGCTGACCGGCAATATCACCTGGTCACTGGGCGACAATCTGACCCTTTATTCGGTCACCGGCTATCGTACCAACGACGAGAATGTGGCGCAGGATTTCGACGGCAGTTCGGCCGACTTCTTTGCCACCCGGCGCATCCAGCAATTCGAACAATTCAGCCAGGAACTGCGCGTCCTCGCCGAAATCAGCGACGCGGTAAACCTGCTGGTCGGCGGCTATTATTACACCAGCAATTACCAGCTCGACCAATATACCCGGCTGGGCCCGGTGCCGTCGCAAAGTGCAGCAGGGGCGACGCTGCGTGCCTATACCGACAACAAATCGACATCCTATGCCGGTTTTGCCGACGCGCAATTCACGCTGAGTGACCGTTTCAAACTGTCGGTCGGCGGCCGTTACACCCGCGACAAAAAAGAGACCTTCAACAATTATGGCCAGGTCGTCGGACTCGTCGAACTGAGCCTGCCGACCTTCGACGGCAAGTCGTGTGTCGGCGCCACCGGCGTGTTCGGGCCGGGGCCGCTCGCCGGTCTGCCGGTGTTTGGCGCGGCGAACAATTGTTCGGGCGAGAAGTCGTTCGGAAAATTCACCTGGCGTGCCAACGCAACCTATGAAATCGGCGACAACAAGATTGTCTACGGCTCCTATTCGACCGGTTTCCGGTCGGGCGGCTTCAACGGACGCGCGGCGTCGCCGACGTCGCTCGGCCCCTATTTTCCGGAAACCGTCGACGCGTTTGAGGTCGGGTTGAAGGCCGACTGGCTGGGCCGCACCTTGCGCACCAACATCGCCCTGTTCCACACCAAATATGACAACAAGCAGGAAGAGGTCGTCCAGCCGTCGCCGCCGGGATCGGCTCAGCCGCAGGAAACGGTGGTCGGCAACGCCGCCTCGGCGACGATCACCGGCGCCGAACTGGAACTGATCATCCAGCCGTCGGATGAATTGAACTTCACCGCATCGGCCAGCTATCTGGATGCCGAATATGGCACGTTCCTCAAGGATCTGAACGGTGACAATGTCGGCGACGATGTGTCGACGCTGACCTTGCGCCGCGCCCCGAAATACCAGATTTCGGCCGGGGCCAATTATTCGAAAGAGGTCGGATCGGGACGGTTCGATGCCAATCTGCTGCTGCGCTTCCAGAGCAAGACGGCGACCTGCATCGCCGCCAACCGCCCGATCGTTTTCGGTGCAGTGACCAATGATGTGCGCTGCTTCACCAAGGACCGCGAAAATCTGTCGGGGCAAATATCCTACACCTTCCTCACCGGCAGCGGCGAAGTCAGCGTCGCGGTGTTTGGGCGCAATTTGACCAACGTCCGCGACCTTGGCAGCACCCTGCCGGTGGCGGGCCTCTTCACCTTTTCGGGCGCGCTCGAACCGCGCACCTACGGGGTCGAACTCGGCTTCAAATTCTGACCATCCAAGGGGTGATCGACCTATGGCTCAAGCATTTTTCGATCACCCCTATCTGTCGGGTCATCATCAACCGGTGCGGTTCGAGGCGACCGCCCCTGACCTGATCGTCGAGGGCGAGATTCCGGACGATCTGGTCGGCGTCTTTTATCGCAACGGCCCCGAGCCGCTCTATCCGACGCGCGAGGGCGACTATCACTGGTTCGACGGCGACGGCATGGTTTATGCCTTTCACATCGCCAATGGCCGCGCCGCGATGCTCAACCGCTGGGTCCGCACCGAAAAGTTCGAGCTGGAAAAAGCGGCGGGCCGGCGCCTGTTCGGGATGTTCGGCAACCCGATGACCGCCGACCCGTCGGTCCAGAACAAACGCTACAACACCGCCAACACCAATATCATCGTGCATGGCGGCAAGTTGCTCGCGTTGATGGAGGGCGCACCCGCGGTCGCACTCGACCCGCACACCCTCGCAACGCTGGGCGAGGAACATTATGGCGGGACGATCACCACGACCTTTTCGGCGCATCCCAAGATCGACCATGCGACGGGCGAGCTGATCAATCTGGGCGCGATGATCAATGGCCCGATGGGGGCGCCGCAGATCCGCTACGATGTGATCGACGCCAGCGGCCGGGTGACCAAGGCCGATCTGATCGACATGCCGCACAATGCGCTGATGCACACGTTTTTCCTGACCGAAAATTGGGTCGTGTTCCCGGTCATCCCGATCGACGCCGACCTTGGCCGTTTCATGAAGGGCGGACCAATGACCGCTTGGGTCAACGGCCGCCCGACCAAATTCGCGGTCATGCCGCGTAACGGGTCGGCCAGCGACGTCCGCTGGTTCGACTATGAACCGCGGCATATGTTCCACGAACTCAATGTGTGGGAGCAGGACGGCAAGATCATCGCCGACGTCGCCGCCGCCAACGGCACCGCGCTGTTCCCCGACGAAACGGGCGCCCGCCAGACCCACGGCGACACCCAGCAGAGCCTGCGCCGCTGGACGATCGATCCGTCGGGCGCAGGCACGTGGCTCAAGGAAGAAACGCTCAACGACCGCGACATTCAGTTTCCGCGCCCCGACGACCGTTTCATTACCCGCGCCTCGCGCCACAGCTTTGCCAACATCAACCTGAACAGCCGCGACGGCCGCGCCGAGGGGATGGACGCGGTGCTGCGCTTCGACACGATGAGCGGCCAGGAAGACTATTATCATTTCGGCAACGGCACATCGTGCGGCGAGCTGATTTTCGCACCCAGAATTGGGGCGGGGGGCGAAGCCGACGGTTATGCGATGACGCTGGTCCACCGCGCGGGCGCCGCGACGAGCGAATTGGCGATCTTTGCCGCGCTCGACATCGCGGCAGGACCGATTGCGACGGTGCATGTGCCGTTCCGCGTGCCGTCGGGTTTCCATTGCAATTTCTACGCGGCGGACTCCATGCTCTACCGGCAGGCGCTCGGCACAGCATAGGGGAGAGGCGGGTGAAGGTCGCAGCATTTGAACGCGTCGCCGATGTCGCGCGGCAGAACGGGCGCGAGCGGCCCGACAAGATCCTGTTCCATTTCGAAGGCCGCGCGACGCGCTACGCCGATTTCGATACGAACAGCAGCCGCGCCGCGAATGGCCTGATCGCGTTGGGATTGAAACCCGACGACCGCGTCGCCTATCTCGGCAAGAACAGCGATCTCTATTTCGAACTGCTGGTCGCGGTCGCCAAGGCGGGCGGCGTGATGACGCCGGTCAACTGGCGACTTGCGGTGCCGGAGATCGCGTGGATCATCGACAATTGCGGTGCGCGCATCCTGTGCGTCGGCCCCGAGTTCGTCGATCTGGTCGCCGCAAACCGCGACGCCTTTCCCGGCGTCGAGCAGATCGTCGGGGTCGAGGGCACGGCGAGCGGCTTTCCCGATTATCGCAGCTGGCGCGACACCTTTGCCGATACCGATCCCGCCGTCGCGCGCAGCGAGAGCGACGCGGTGATCCAGATGTACACGTCGGGCACCACCGGCAAGCCCAAGGGCGCGGTGCTGACCAATGGATCGGTGCTGCGTTCGCAGCTCGACCGCGACCCCGCGCTACAGGCGGACTGGGAGCGTTGGGACGAAAATGATGTCGGCCTGGTCGCGATGCCCTGTTTCCACATCGGCGGCACCGGTTACGGGATCACCGTGATGACCAATGGAGCGACCGGGGTGATCACCCGCGAGTTCGACCCCGGCGGGGTGCTCGACCTGATCGAGGTCCATGGCATCTCGAAAATCTTCATGGTTCCCGCGGCGATGCAGATCATCGTCAATCAGCCGCGGGCGCGCGATGTCGATTTCTCACGTCTGCGCCATATCGCTTACGGCGCCTCGCCGATCCCGCTCGACCTCTTGCGCCAGTGCATCGACGTCTTTCAGTGCGGGTTCGTCCAGATGTACGGGATGACCGAGACGTCGGGCACGATCGCGGCGCTGCCGCCCGAGGATCACGACCCGGCGGGCAACGAACGGATGCGATCGGTCGGCAAGCCGCTGCGCGGGGTCGAGATGCAAGTGATCGACGCGGGCGGCAATCCGCTGCCGCCGCGCGAAATCGGCGAGATCGCGATCCGCACCCAGGCGAATATGCGCGAATATTGGGGGCGGCCCGACGCGACGGCAGAGACGATCGACGGCAATGGCTGGCTGCGCACCGGCGACGCGGGCTACACCGACGAGGACGGCTATTTCTACCTCCACGACCGGGTCAAGGACATGATCATCTCGGGCGGCGAGAATGTCTATCCGGCCGAGGTCGAGAATGCGATCTATGGCCACCCCGCGGTCGCCGATGTCGCCGTGGTCGGGGTGCCCGACGAGAAATGGGGCGAGGCGGTGAAGGCCTGCGTCGTGCTGAAACCCGGTGAAAGCGCCGACGCGGCTGCGATCATCGGCTGGGCGCGCGAGCGCATTGCAGGGTATAAATGTCCCAAGTCGGTTGACTTCATCCCGGCCTTGCCGCGCAATCCGTCGGGCAAGATTCTGCGCCGCGAACTCCGCGCACCCTATTGGGAAGGCCGCGAGCGGCAGATTGGCTAACGCGCCACCCTTTATTCCGTTCGTGCTGAGCTTGTCGAAGCACCGTTCTTCTCTTTCAGCGGAGAAAGAAAGAACGGCCTTTCGACAAGCTCAGGGCAAACGGGGTTTGATATTCAAGCGTTGCTCTGCAATTTCGCCATTGCCGCCCCGACCGCAGCGGCAATATCGCCCTCCTGCGGATTGCCCCGCAGCGCCAACCCACCGTTCGGCTGCAAATTCTCGCCTGTGACAAACGCTTCGTCGCTCGCCAGCCACAGGCACGCATTCGCGACATCTTCGGACGTATTCAGCCGTCCGAGCGGATAGCGCGGCAGGAAGGCATCGACCAACCCCGGCGTCGCAAACGCCCCCTCGGTCATCGGCGACGCGGTGAACGCCGGCGAGACGATATTCGCACGGATGCCCGCCGCACCAAAATCATTGGCGACGCAGCGGATCAACGCCTCCGACCCCGCCTTGGTACCGATATAGGCGGCATGGTTGCCGATCGGCGATCGCGTCGTCGCCGACGAAATCTGGATGATCGACCCGCCGGTCGGATCATTCGTCAGCATCGCACCGACGAACGCTTGCAGGAAATGATGCACCCCGGTGAACTGCAAGGCGACGATGCCCGCGAGCTCCTCTTCGGTCACGTCGAGCAACGGCTTGAGCAGCCCCCACCCGCTCGCGTTCATCGCAATGTCGACCCCGCCCATTTTCGCTTTTGCCGCCTCGGCAAGCGCAAACACCGATGCCTTGTCGGTGATGTCGCAGAGCGCGGCATGACCGCCAATTTCGGCCGCGAGTGTGTCGAGCGGTTCGGCTTTGCGCCCCGCGACCAGCACCGTCGCCCCCTCGCGCACGAACCGCCGCGCGGTCACCTGCGCCATATTGCCCGCCGATGCCGCGCCGATGATGACGGCGCGCTTGCCTGCCAGCCTGCCCATGTCGATCTCCTTACAACTTCAGCAATTGCTTGCCGCGGTTCTGGCCGCTGAACAGCCGCTTGAGGGTCGCAGGCGCGTTCTCGAAACCTACCTGCACATCCTCGCGATAGGTCAGCCGTCCGTCCTGCACGAAACCCTCCAGCCGTTTGCGGATGGCGGGGAATTCGGCCGCCCAATCGAGCACGATAAACCCCGCCATCGTGCCGCGTCGGAACACCAGGTTGAAATAATTCTGCGGCCCGGCGGGCAGCGATCCCGTCTCGTAGCGGCTGATCCCGCCGCAGATTGCGATCCGCGCCCCGGTTGCAATCTCGCCGAGCATGTCGTTGAGGATCGCGCCGCCGACATTGTCGAAAATGACATCGACCCCGCGCGGGCATTGATCCTTGATCTGAGCCCGGACATTGCCCGCCTTGTAATCGATCGCGGCGTCATAGCCCGCCTCTTCGACCAGCCAGCGGCATTTATCCTCGCCCCCCGCGATCCCGACGACGCGGCACCCCGCGATTTTCGCAAGCTGGCCGACGATCGACCCGGTCGCCCCCGCCGCGCCCGACACCAGCACCGTATCGCCCGCGACCGGCCTGCCAACCTTGAACAGCCCGCAATATGCCGTCACCCCGGTGGTTCCGAGCACCGACAGCATCGCGGTGGGCGGCAGCGCCGTGTCGATCTTCACCAGCCCCGCGCCGTTCGACACATGCCACTCGGTCCAGCCGGTCGAGCCCATGACCAGGTCGCCGACTGCAAAGCCGGGATGGTTGCTTTCCGCCACTTCGCTGATCCCGCTGCCGCGCATCACGTCGCCGATGGCCATCGGCGCGACATAGTCGGCGATATTCTCCATCCAGCCCTTTTGCGCCGGATCGAACCCAAGATAGAGCGTCTTGAGCAGCAGATCGCCATCGCCCGGCGCGGCAATCCGGGTTTCGACCAGCCGAAAATCGCCGTCCTCGATCCCGCGCCCGCGGGGATGTCCGTTCAGCAGCCATTGGCGCGATGTCGGCATCGATCCTCTCCCTGTTCTTTGCGCCGAAATTGCGCCGACGCAGCCCGCGCAGCCACCGCCAAAAGTGCCAGTCGCGCGGGAGACACGCAGGCGTAGGGTGCGATCAAGGAGAGAGACGATGCCCGAGGTGCGCCGCAGTTTCTGCCGCTTCTGCCACGCCAATTGCGCGATGCTGGTCACGATCGACGAAGGCCGCGTGACCAAGGTGCAGGGCGACCCAGACGACCCGGTGTTCGGCGGCTACACCTGTATCAAGGGCCGCCAATTGCCCGAAGCGCATCACGGGCCGCAGCGGCTGATGGTGTCGCAAAAGCGCGTCGATGGCGCGTTTCAGGATATCGCGATGGAGACCGCGCTCGACGAGATCGGCGCCAAGCTGGCGGCGATCATCGCCGAGCATGGCCCGCACGCGGTCGCCGTCTATGGCGGCACCTATGCGTTTCAGAACAGTGCTGGGGTGGGCAGCGCGATGGCCTTTGCGCAGGGTTTGGGTACGCGCAACATCTATACCTCGGTCACCCTCGACCAGCCCGCCAAAGTCTATACGACGATGCGCTACGGCAGCTGGATGGGCGGGATGCATACATTCGCCGAGGCCGACGTCGCCTTTTTCATCGGCAACAACCCGATCGTCTCGCATTATGGTCCGCCGGGCGGCCTGCCGCCCTTCTCGCCCTCGCGCCGCTTGCGCGATGCGCTGGACAAGGGGCTCAAGCTGATCGTCGCCGATCCGCGCGAGAGCGATGTCGCGGCGCTCGCGCACATCCACCTGCCGGTGCGCCCCGGCGAAGACCCCGCGATGCTTGCGGGGATCATCCATGTCATCCTGTCCGAAGACCTCTACGACAAGGGTTTCGTCCAGCAATATGTCGATGGCATCGACGACCTCACCCGCGCCGTCGCCGCTTTCACCCCCGCCGTCGCCGCCGCGCGCGCCGGAGTCGACGAAGCTCAGCTCGTCGCCGCGGCGCGGATGTTCGCCACCGGCAGCAAAGGCGTCGTGTCGACCGGCACCGGCCCCGAAATGGCGGGTCAGGGGACGCTGACCCAATATCTCGTGTCGTCACTCAACATCATCTGCGGGCGCTTTTGCCGCGAGGGGGAGAAAAGCTCGATCCCGCGCGTCTTTACCGCCGCGACGCCGCGCCGCGCCCAGGTTGCGCCGCCGATGGCGCTCTATGGCGAAGGCTTCCCGGCCTCGCGCATCCGCGGCCTGACCCATCTCGGCATGGAAATGCCGTGCAACGTGCTGGCCGACGAAATCCTGACGCCGGGTGAGGGCCAGATCCGCGCACTGATCTCGATCGGCGGCAATCCGGTGGTCGCCTTTCCCGATCAGGACAAGATGACCCGCGCGCTGAGCGGCCTGGAACTGCTGGTCAGCGTCGATGTCAACGCCGCGTCGGCGACCGCCAAACGATCGGACTATATTCTCGCCCCGACCATGTGCCTTGAACGCGAGGACATCAGCAACCTGTCCGAATGGTGGTACGAAATCCCCTACGCCCGCTATACCGAGGCGATGATCGCCGCGCCCGGCGACCTGATCGAGGAATGGGAAATGCTGTGGGGTCTGGCGCACCGCATCGGCACCCCGATCCCGCTCGCGGGCGGCCCTTGCCCCATGGATACCAAACCGAGCAAGCAGACCTTCCTCGACCTGATGAGCGCGGGCTGCGTCGTCGCGCCGAGCCGGGTCCGCGCCGACACCGTCGATGGTCAGGCAGTGATCTATCCCGATCTCCACCCGATCGTCGAGCCCGGCGACCCCGATGCCCCCGGCCGCTTCGACCTCACCGCCGGGGCGATGCCCGATCAACTGATCGCTTATGCGTCCGCCGACCAGCCGACTCCCGATTTTCCGTATCGCATGGTGTCGCGGCGCAGCCGTCACCGCTTCAATTCGACCGGCCAGAACCTCACCGCCCTGACCGCCAAGCGCACCACCAATCCCGCCTTCCTGCACCCCGACGACATGGCGCGCATCCCGTGCCGCGAGGGCGACATCGTCCGCATCCGTTCGGCGGTCGGCGAAGTAGTGGCCGAAGCGCGGGCGGCGGCGGGAATGCGCCCCGGCGTCGTATCGATGGCCCATGCCTTTGGCGGTCCCGAGGTCGGCCCCGATCAGGTGCGCGAACGCGGCAATTCCACCAACCGGCTGGTCAGCGAGACCGCCCACTACGACCCGATCACCGGCCAGTCGCTGCAAAGCGCGATCCCGGTTTCCATTGTTCCCGCCTGAGGAGTTTCCATGCCCGACAATCGCCGCTTCCTGCTCACTCGCCGTCCCCATGGCGAACCGGTGCCGGAGGATTTCTCGCTGGTCACCGAACCGACGCCTGAGTTGGCCAACGGGCAATTCCTGATCCGCAACCATTTTGCCTCGCTCGACCCCGCGATCCGCGGCTGGATGGACGATGCGCCGAGCTATATGCCGCCGATCCCGCTCGGCACACCGGTGCGCGCCTCGACGATCGGGATTGTCGAGACGAGCAAGGCCGAGGGTTTTGCGCCCGGCCAATGGGTGATGGGCCTGAACGGCATCGAGGATTATTCGGTCGGCGCTATCGGCGGCTTTACCCAGCCGATCGATGCCGGGCTGGTGCCGTCGGTCACCAATTATCTGTCGGTGCTCGGCGCGGTCGGGATGACCGCCTATTTCGGTTATATCGACGTGTGCGAGCCGAATCCGGGCGACGTCGTGCTGGTCACCGGCGCGGCGGGGGCCGTCGGCTCGCTCGTCGGCCAGATCGCGAAGATCAAGGGCGCCAGCAAGGTCATCGGGATCGCGGGCGGCGCAGAGAAATGCGCGCGACTGACGGGCCGTTACGGCTTCGATGCGGCGATCGACTATCGCGGCAAGGATGGGCAGGCGCTGACCGATGCGATCCACGCCGAAGCGCCCGACGGCGTCGACATCATCTTTGAAAATGTCGGCGGCGACATTCTCGACGCGGGGCTCAACAATTTGCGCCACGGTGCGCGGATCGGCCTCTGCGGCCTCATCAGCGAGTATAACAGCGTAGAAAAAATCGGCGCCCGCAACATCTGGCAACTGATCGTCCACCGCGCCTCGATTCGCGGGCTACTCGTTGCGGATTATATTCCGCGGTTTGCCGAGGGCGGCGCGGAAATGGCGGCGTGGCTGCAAGCGGGCAAGCTGATCGCCGACGAACATATCGACGAGGGGATCGAAAACAGCTTCGACGCCTTCATGCGGCTGTTTGCCGGGAGCAATCAGGGCAAGATGATCCTGAAGATCGCATGACGGCGACGCGCCGCCTGCTCGTCCTGTCGGGTGGCCATCCCTATGAAGCCGGGCCTTTCGCCGAGCTACTGGCGAGCTTCGACGGTTGGGCGGTCACCCATCTGATCCACCCCGAGGCCGAGGCTGCGGTGGCGGCGGGCGCGGCGCAGAACAGCGATGCGATCCTCTTTTACGACATGCCGGGCTATGCGTTCGGTGGTGGCGCGATGATATCGTGCCCGCCGTCCCCGGCCTATCGCCGCGCCATCACCGACCATTTCGCGCGTGGCGGCGGCGCGGTCGCGATGCACCATGCGATCGCGGGCTGGGCCGAATGGCCCGAATGGGCCGACATGCTCGGCGGGCGTTTTCTCTACCAGCCCGGCACCGCAAACGGCGCGGCCCATCTCGACTCGGGCTATCGCCACGATGTCACTTACGACGCCATTGTCCTCGACCCCGGCCACCCGGTGACGGCGGGCCTGCCGCCGCGCTTTTCGCTGTGCGACGAGCTCTATCTGGCGCCGATATGGGGCGCCGTCACCCCACTGCTGCGCGCCGATCACGCCTTTTTGCGCGAGAATTTCTATTCGGCGGCGCAGGCGGTCGCGGGACGGATGTTCAGCAATGACGGCTGGCCGCATCCGCCCGGCAGCGACCTGATCGCATGGGAAAAGCCCGTTGGCGCGGGTCGGCTCGTCTATCTCCAGCCCGGCGACGGCCCCGCCGCCTACGCCAACCCGCACCTTCGCCGCCTGCTCCGCAACGCGCTCGACCATGTTTCCGCGATCGCCGTCGCCTAACGAAATTGTGCATCGCCTGCCGGAACGGCGCGCATATAGTCAGGGACATAAAGATAAGGCCAAGGGAAGAGGCGCCGCGTGAACGACATCGCAGCAAGCAGTTTTTTCGAACCGCAGGTGATCGCGGACCCGTTCGACTATTATCGCACCTGGCTGCCCAAAAGCCCGGTGGTCCAGCTGTCGGACGGCATGTTCCTCGTCCTGTCCTACGAACATTGCGCGCAGGCGACCGGCGACGTCGAAACCTTTTCCAACAATTTTCAGGGCACCTTGTCGGGCGCGATGGCCGAAGATGGCGATGTCGCGGCAATTCTCGCCGAGGGCTGGCCGCAGGTCGATACGCTGCTCACCGCCGACCCGCCGACCCACACCCGCTTTCGCAAGCTCGTCAATCTCGCCTTTTCGATGAAGCGCGTCGCCGCGATCGAGGAGGATATGCGCGGCGTCGTCATCGATCTGGTGGAAAGGATGGCCGCGAAACAGAGCTGCGATTTCGTCACCGATTTCGCCATTCCGTTGCCCGTCGCGATGATCGCCAGCCAGATCGGCATGACCGGCGACGATCTCGCCAAGGTGAAACGCTGGTCCGACGCCTTCGTCGATCGCCTTGGCCGGATGATCCCCAAGGAGCGCGAACTGGAATGCGCGCGCGAGGTCGTCGAATTCCAGCATTTCGTCAAAGCGAAGATCGACGAGCGCCGCGCCAACCCGACCGACGACCTGCTCTCCGACCTGGTCCATGCTGCGGCCGATGGCGAGCGGCCGCTGGAGGACGCCGAAATCCTGTCGATCATGCAGCAGCTGATGGTCGCGGGGAACGAGACGACGACGTCGGCACTCGCGGGTGGCCTGCTCCAGCTGATCGACAATCCCGACCAGATGGCCAAGGCGGTCGCCGCCGCCGACGCGGGCAACGACCGCGCGATCATCAACCTGGTCGAAGAAGTGCTGCGGACCGAAAGCCCGACCGCGGGCATGTGGCGCATGGTGCTGAGGGATGCCGAGCTGGGCGGGGTCAAAATTCCCCACGGCGCGATGGTCCAGCTGCGCTACGCCGCGGCAAACCGCGATCCGGCCAAATATCCCGACCCCGACCGTTTCGACATCGAACGCGCCAACGCGCGCAGCCACCTGGCCTTTGGCAAGGGCATCCATATGTGCGTCGGCAATATGTTGAGCCGCAAGGAAATGGCGGTCGCCTACACCGAATTGCTGACCCGGCTCACCGATTTCGCGGTCGCCGACGGCCATGCGCCGAGCTGGCCGCCGAACATGCTGCTGCGCGGGCTGACCACCCTGCCGATCACCTACCGGCGGCGCGCATGAATTTCGATCTCGACGAAGACCAGCTGCTGACGCGCGACACGATCGCCCGCTTTCTCGGGCCGGTCGACATATCGGCGCGTCATGCGATGCGGGCGGGCGCGGGCGGCTACGCGCGCACGCGCTGGCAGGAGGTCGCCGACCTTGGCCTGCTGGCGCTCGCGGCGCCTGAGGCGATGGGCGGCATGGGCGGGACGATCGTCGATCTCGCGCTCGTGGCCGAGGCGCTCGGCAAAGGGCTGGCGATCGACCCCTGGCTGGAAAATGGCGTGCTGCCGATCCGGCTGGCAGCGGCGGCGGGCGACGCCGCACTGGTCGGCGATCTCGTCGGCGGCACGCGGCTCGCCGCGGTTGCCTTTGCCGAACCGGCCCGCCGCTATGAAACCCGGTCCATCGCCACCAAGGTCGACGGCGGCCATGTCGGCGGCACCAAGACCCTTGTCCTCGGCGCACCACTTGCCGACACGCTGCTGGTCACCGCCGCCGGCGACAAACTCGCCAAGGTCGCGCATGATGCCGCCGGTGTCGTGCGGCAGGATTATCCGATCGTCGATGGATCGAGCGCCGCGACGCTCGACCTGCACCGCGCGCCCGCCGAAATTTTCGACCTGCCCGACATGAAATTCCAGCGCGTGATCGGCGACGTTCGCTTGCTCGCGGCGGCCGAAATGCTCGGCCTCGCACAGACCATGTTCGACGACACCCTCGCCTATGTCGGCGAGCGCCAGCAATTCGGCGCCGCGATCGGCAGTTTTCAGGCGCTGCAGCACCGCCTCGTCGAATGCTACGCCGCGCTCGAACTCGCGCGCTCGATGGTGCTGCGCACCGCGATGCAGGATCCGACCACCGACGATGCCAATTGGCCGCGGATCGCCGCAGGCGCCAAGGCCTTTGTCGGCGAAGCCGCGACGCGGATCGGGCTGGAAGCGGTGCAGATGCATGGCGGCATGGGACAGACCGACGAGCTGGCGATTGGCCACGCGCTGAAACGCGTGATGCTGCTCGACAAATATTTCGGCGATCAGGATCATTGCCTGCGCAGCTTTGCGAGGGCGGCATGAGCGCGCTCGCGCCCATCGCCCCCGGCCTGTGGACCGACGAGGCCGAACCGCGGCTGATCGGCGGCCGCCGCGCCGATGGCGAGATCGTCTTTCCGGTTCCCGATGGCGATGCCGCGGCGCTGGTCGAACCCGTCGCGCTGTCGCGTCGGGGCACGCTCTGGTCGTGGACGACGCAGGGCTTCGAACCCAAGGAGCCCTATAGCGGCCCGCAACCCTTCCAGCCGTTCCTGATCGGCTATGTCGAACTGCCTGGCGAGGTGATCGTCGAAACGCGGATCGTCGATGCCGCGCCGAGCGATCTCGTCATCGGGATGCCGATGGCGTTCGCGGTTGTCCCCTTCGACGACGCGCGATCGACCTATGCCTTTCGCCCGGAGCCCAAGCCGTGAGTGACGACGTTTATATCATCGGCGCGGGCATTCACCCCTTTGGCCGCACCGATGGCCGCTCGGGGCGCGACCAGGGCGTGTTCGCGGTGCGCGAGGCGCTGGGCGACGCCGGGATCGCGTGGAGCGACGTCGAATTCGCCTATGGCGGGTCGGCGGCGGCGGGATCGGCCGACATCATGGTCAACGAACTTGGACTGACCAGCGTGCCCTTCATCAACGTCGCCAACGGCTGCGCGACCGGGGGCAGCGCGCTGACCGCGGCGCAAAATGCGATCGCGGCGGGGGCCTGCGACATCGCGCTCGCAGTCGGCTTCGACAAGCATCCGCGCGGCGCGTTCAACGCCAAACCCTCGGACTATGGTTTGCCTGAGTGGTATGGCGAAACCGGCATGATGCTGACGACACAATTTTTCGCGCTCAAGATCCAGCGTTATATGGCGCTCCACGGGATCAGCCGCCGGACGCTGGGGCTCGTTGCCGAAAAGGCGTTTCGCAACGGCACCCTGTGCGATCATGCGTGGCGGCGCTCGCCGGTCGATCTCGACACGATCCTGAACGCGCCGATGGTCAATGATCCGCTGACCAAATATATGTTCTGCTCGCCCGCCGAGGGTGCGGTGGCGCTGGTGCTGGCATCGGCCAAGAAGGTGCGCGAACTCGGCGCCGATGCGGTGCGCATCGCCAGCGTCGCCTTCCGCACCCGGCCCGAGGGGTCGTTCGAGGTCTTCGCGCCATCGATCAGCGTCCATGGCGGCGGCAAGCCGACCGAGATCGCGAGCAAGGCCGCCTTTGAAATGGCGGGTATCGGCCCCGAGGACGTATCGGTCGCGCAGTTGCAGGACACCGAATCGGGCGCCGAAATCATGCATATGGCCGAAAACGGCTTTTGCGCCGACGGCGAGCAGGAAAAATGGCTGGCCGAGGGCTGGAGCGAGATCGGCGGCAAATTGCCGATCAACACCGACGGCGGCTGCCTCGCCTGCGGCGAGCCGATCGGCGCCTCCGGCCTGCGGCAGGTTTACGAAAACACGGTGCAACTGCGTGGTCGCGGCGGCGAACGGCAGGTACCGGACGGCCCCAAGGTGGGCTATTCTCATGTCTATGGCGCGCCCGGCCTGTCGGCGGTGGCGATCCTCGAACGCTAGGGCAATTATGGATCTCGACCTCACCACCGACGAACTGGCATTTCGCGAGGAGGTGCGCGACTTCCTTCGCACGTCGCTCCCCGATTATGTGCGCGACGGCGCCCGGCGCACCCCCGGGGTGTTCGTCGAACCCGACATCGGTCTCGTCTGGCACCGTATCCTTAATGACAAGGGCTGGGTCGCCTATCACTGGCCCGAGGATTGCGGCGGCACCGACTGGTCGCCGATGCAGCGCTATATCTTTGAAAAGGAATGCGCGATCGCCGGCGCCCCGGCTCTGTCGGTGCTCGGGCTGCGGCTTGTTGGCCCGGTCATCTGCGCCTTTGGGACACAGGACCAAAAGGACCGTTTTCTCCCCGCGATCCGTGCCGGGACCGATTATTGGTGCCAGGGCTATAGCGAACCGCAAAGCGGCTCCGACCTTGCCTCGCTCCGCACCCGGGCGCGACGCGACGGCGATGAGTATATCGTCGACGGGTCGAAAATCTGGACCACCCACGCCCACCACGCCAACTGGATTTTCTGCCTCGTCCGCACCGATGGCGAGGTCCGTAAACAGGCGGGAATCAGCTTCCTGCTCTTGCCCATGGATCAGCCCGGCGTCACCGTCACCCCGATCATCACCATGGCAGGCGACCATGAGGTCAATCAGGTGTTCCTCGACGGCGCCCGCACCGCTGTCGACAACCGCATCGGCGACGAAGGCCAAGGCTGGACCATCGCCAAATTCCTGCTGGAAAACGAGCGCGGTGGATCGTTTCACGCGCCGCGGCTGATCCGCGCCATCGACGAACTCACCGCGGCGGCCGGCATTGCACCCAGCGGTCACAACGGCCCGCTGGGTGCCGATGTCCGCGTGGCGACCGAAATCGCCCGGCTGCAGCTCGAAGCGGAGGCGCTCGAGACGACCGAACTGCGCATTCTCGCCGACATTGCCAAAGGCCGCCCTGCCGGTCCGCAAACCTCGCTGGTCAAGCTGATCGCGTCCGAATTGCACCAGCGGATCGATCGCATCGCGATGGACCTTCACGGCTATGACGGGCTGCAACTACCGACCGTCCGGCCGCTTTACGGCAACGCGGCGCCGCCGCCGATCGGCGACCCCGATGCCCAGATTGCCGCCGCCCGCTTCCTCAACAGCCGCGCCTGGACCGTGTTCGGCGGGTCGAGCGAAGTCCAGAAAAACATCATAGCCAAGACGGTGCTCCGCTTATGACACATGCATTGCGACTTGCCGGCCCGTATGAGATAGTACCCGCCATGGGAGAACAGGCAGAAAAACTGCCGATCGACGGGTTCGCACCCCCAATGGATGCCAGGACGCTTGTCGATGCGGTTACGGTTCGCAATGTGGAGGATATCCACGATGCCGCCGTCGTGCTGCGCGACTACGCCGCGGCTTTTGATCTGCGCGCCGCGCTGTGCGACGACATCGCGTCAAAGGAAACGATGGTTGATGCCGACGGCGCCGTCCTCGCCGCCGATCTGTTCGGCTGGCTCGGAGATGGCGAACGCTGGTGGGAGGACCATAGGCTGGCGCTCCATTCGCCGCTGCCCCGGTCGTGCCGCTACGAAGGCGAACCCTTTTGGTGCAACAGCGAAGGATTCCGCACCGCGCAGCCCAACCCCTATCTCGACGACATCGACCCGGCACGATATTTCGCCGCCAATCAACGCTATCAGGCAGCTATCGTGGTGCCGGTCCACCTGCCTTTCGGACAGATTTCCGCCAATAGTTTTCATCCGAATGATCCCGACGTCGTCGATCTGACCGATCTGTTCGCCGAAATCGGCGACACGCTGGGGCTGGCCACCCGCCGCTTCATCGCCGGCTATGCGTCGGCGATGCGGACCAAGCGCCGCATCCCCTCGGACTGCGAACTGTCGAAACGCGAGGTCGAATGTCTGCGCTGGGCGGCGATCGGCAAGACCGACCGCGAGATCGGCATGATCATCTCGCTCAGCCACGCGACGGTGCGCTATCATGTCCACCGCGCGGGCGAAAAGCTGAACTCGGTCAACCGCGCGCAGACAATCTTCAAGGCCGGGCAATTGGGGTATCTGGGGGCGAATAGCTGAAATTCTCCCCTCCCGCTTGCGGGAGGGGAGAATCACCCCAGCGATCTCAACGGCTCGCTCCCGTCCCAGCGCCTGGACGCATCGCGCATCATCGCGAACAGCTCGCGTGTCCCCGGCTGCGGTTCCAGCAGCTCGATCAGATTTCCCGGCCCCGTCCCTGGATCGGCGTAAATCACGCCCCCTGTATCTCCCACCGGCGCCTCGAAAATAATCTCCGCCCCGACCGCTTCGCAACGCGCCCGCGCTTCGGCAATCGAATCGACCAAGATGCAGACGTGATGCAGCCCTTCGCCGACCGCATACTCGCCGCGATAGATCGACGCCGCATCATTCTCGGGCCGAATCAGCTCGATCTGCATGTCGCCCCAATAGCCCAGCGCCATGGTGAATATGGGATCGCTGGCCGCGCCGCGATAGCGTCCGCCGGGGAGCGACATATTCGGCAGCAGGAAAAACGGGCCCGCCCCGATCACTTCGGTCCAATGCTTCACCGCCGCGTCGAAATCCGCCGGCACAAAGGCCAGCTGCATGACATCGCCCAGCGATGCGAGCGCTCCGGTTGTCACCATCGATCTCTCCCCCTCAAAAGCGATAGCGCACAAGCGCCGGACTTTGTGCGATAAGATAAGCGAGACCCGGACGCATACTGGGCAAAATGTGAGGAGAGCCATGGCTGAGTCCGATCCGCAGATCGCCCACAAGGATTGGCCCGCCATCCGCAAGCGCAATGCGCGCTCCGGATTGCGCAAGCTGGTGGCGATCATTGCCGAAAATCGCACCGACATGGCCGAAGCGCCGCTGCCGCTGCACAAATCCGTCTACACTGGTGAAGCGCGCAACGCGGCCGAGATGGCGCATATTTTCCGGGGTGAACCAATCGTCGCCGGGCTGAGCGGTGACATTCCCAAGCCCGGCGACACGTTGGTATTCGATGCGGTCGGGCCGTCGATATTGGTGACGCGCGGCAAGGACGGCATCGCGCGCGCCTTCCACAACATGTGCACCCATCGCGGCGCGAAGCTGGTCGAGGAAAAGGAACCCTGGCAGGGGCCGCGACCGCGGCTTGTCTGCCCCTTTCACGCCTGGACCTTCGACCCGGCAGGCGAGCTTGTCGGCCAGCCGGGCAAAGACGGTTTTGCCAATTGCGACATCGGCGCCCGGAACCTGATCGCGCTGCCGTGCGCCGAACATCTTGGCCTGATCTTTGTCCGCGCCGATCCCGATGGCGCGCCGATCGATGCCGCGGCGCATCTGGGCGATTTCGGGCCGGTGCTGGCGCAGCTCGAACTGCATCGCGCCGAGCCGGTGAAAAAAGGTATTCTCACCGCCGATTCGAACTGGAAGTTTGCCCTCGACACCTATGGCGAGGGCTATCATTTCAAGATGCTGCACAACACGACGATCGGGCAGACGCATTACAGCGACCGTAATGTCTATGAACCGATCGGGCGCCACCACCGGGTCAGCTTTCCCGACCTGTCGATCGGCAATCTGGTCGGCCAGGACGAGAGCGCGTGGCCCGACACCGAATATGGCGGGGTGCATTTCCTGTTCCCCAACACGGTGATCTTTTTCGGCGCCGTCACCCCCGGGGTGTATTTCACCCAGGTTTTCCGGCTCTTTCCCGACGGGCCGGGCAAGATGTTCTGCCAGTTCGCGGTCTATGCGCCCTTTGGCGTCGAGAGCGACGAGCATCGCGCGATGTGCGAAATGGCCTATGATGCGACTGCCACTGTCGTCCAGACCGAGGATTATCGCGTGGCAAGCAGCGGCTACGCCAATCTGCTGACAGCCCCTGACAATTTCCGCGTCGTGCTGGGCGCCAACGAGCCGGCGCTGCACGGCGTCCACCGCGCGATCGCCGCCGCCTGCGGTATGCCGCTCGACCAGCTTGCCTGACCAATCGGAGTTTTCGATGAACGATCTCTCGCCGCCCCAGGACCAGAATCGCGACGATCGCTGCCCCGGGACCAGCTATACCGACATGCTGAAGGCCGACACGCGGCGCGTACCCGATTATCTGTTCGCCGAATCCAACCAGGACATGGGCGACGCGCCGATCCCGATCGAACGGTACGTCAGCGAGGATTGGGCGCGGCTTGAGCGCGAGAAGATGTGGCCGAACATCTGGCAATATGCCGCGCGCGAAGAGGATATGCCAGAACCCGGCGACACCGTCGTCTATGACATCAACGAAAAGAGTATCCTGCTGGTCCGGCAGAAGGATCATTCGGTCAAGGCCTTCTACAATGTCTGCCTGCACCGCGGCCGCAAGCTGCGCACCGAAAGCGGCCCGGCGGTGCATCTGCGCTGCCCCTTCCACGGCTTTTCCTGGCATCACGACGGCAAGTTCAAGGAAGCCCCCTGCGCGTGGGATTTCAAGCATCTCGAAGCCAAGGACATGAGCCTGCCCGAACTGCGCGTCGAACGCTGGCAGGGGTTCATCCTGGTCACCGAAAATCACGACCTGCCGTCGTTCCGCGACTGGGTCGGTCCCGGCGTCGAGCATTATGATAATTGGCGGCTCGATGAATGTTACACCGGCGCCTGGGTCGGCCGCGTCATTCCCGCCAATTGGAAGGCGGTCTCCGAAGCGTTCATGGAGGCGTGGCACAGCATCGTTACCCACCCACAGATCCTCGGCTTCACCGCCGACGCCAACACCCGCTACGACCTCTACGGCGATTTCCTCAACCGCGCGATCACCCCGGCGGGGGCGATGTCACCGCATATCAAGGGCAAGGACCAGTTTTACGTCCTGAAATCGCTCGAGGATTTCATCGGCGCTGGCGACAGCCGGGCGCGGCGGGCGACCGGCGATCCCGCCGATCTGAAGGGCTTTGCTGCCGACGACCCGATGCTGGCGCGCAAGGTGCTGGCGCAGGCCAACCGCGACGCCTTTGCGGCGATGAACGGCCATGACTACTCGGACGCCACCGACAGCGAGATGCTCGACAATTTTACCTATAATGTCTTTCCCAACTGGTCGCCGTGGGGCGGGTTGGTGCCCAACATTGTCTATCGCTGGCGGCCGTGGGGCGACGCCGACCATTGCCTGATGGAGGTCCGCATCTTGATGCGGACGCCGAAGGGAGAGAAGCCGCCGAAAGCAGCACCGATGTATCTGATCCCCGACGACCAGCCGTTCGCCAACGCCAGCCATCTGATCGGCGCCGCGCTGGCGGGCGTGTTCGATCAGGACATGGAAAACCTGCCCTATGTGCAACAGGGGATGAAATCGTCGCCGAACGGGGTGCTTGAACTCGGTCACTATCAGGAAAGCCGGATCCGGCACTTCCACCGCACCCTCGAAAAATTCATGGACGAAACACTGCCCGGCTGATGGCGACAATCGGCCCCCTGCTTTCGCTCGCGGCGGGCGTCATGCCCGAATTTTCGCCGCAGCAGACGGTGGCGGCGGCCGCGGCCGGCGGCTGGTCCGCGGTCGGCATCTGGTACGATCCCGAAAGCTGGACCCCGGCGACGACGATCGAAATCCGTGACCGAGTCGCCGATGCCGGGCTGGTGGCGCTCGACATCGAGGTCATCTGGCTGAAACCCGGCCCCGACGATCCAGCGCATTTTGCCGCGATCGATGCAGGCGCCGAGATTGGCGCGCGCCATGTGCTGGCGGTCAGCTCGGAGGCCGACCCCGCACGCACCGCCGAAAAGCTAGCGCGGCTAAGCCGTCATGCCGCGGCGTCGGGAATGCGCGTCTGCCTGGAATTTGCCGCTTTCACGACCGTCGGCGACGTCCATGCGGCGCTGGAGATCCTCGACACGGCGGGGTGCGAGGATGTCGGCCTGCTGATCGATCCGCTGCACTTGGCCCGCACCGGCGGCGCCCCCGCCGATCTCGCCGCGATAAAGCCGCACCGCTTTCCCTACGCGCAATTCTGCGACGCGCCCGCCAGCGGTCCGCCGCCGAGCGACGTTCCGGCAATCATCCGCGAGGCGCTCGACCTGCGGCTGATGCCGGGCGACGGCGCGCTGCCGCTGCGCGAGTTGCTCGCGGTGTTGCCGCGCGATGTCCCGCTGAGTATCGAACTGCGCTGCGCGGCGCTGCGCGACGGTTATCCAGATCCGACTGAGCGTGCACGGACATTGCTGGCCGCGACGCAAGGTTGGTTGAGCAAGGAAACCGACCGATAGCACGCGACCGCTTCAACCGAAGCTCGTCATTGCGAGCGAAGCGAAGCAATCCAGAGTAGCGCAACCCGCCCTGGATTGCTTCGCTTTGCTCGCAATGACGAAGGAAATTTAACCCCAATCCTGCAGCCGCGCCCATTCGACCAGGGGCGTCGGCGTCAGTCCGAGCCGCGCCGCGGGCGCCGGGTCGACGATCAGCGGCGATACCGGCTGGTCGTTATACCAGCGATAGAATTTCGCCATCCCGTCATAGATGCTGTGCGGCTGAATTTCGCGTGATCCGGTGACGAGCTCGCTCATCCCCGCCGCGAATTCGTCGGGCGCGAGGCTGAGGAAGCGGACCGGACGGCCGAGCGCCTCCGACAGACGTTCGGCGACCTCATCGCCGATCAATGTTTCGGGTCCGCCGAGCGGCAGGTGGAGCGGCGCATCCGGCTGCTCCAGCGCCGCGACCATCGCCGCGGCAACATCGCCCAGGCACACCCAGTCGATCTTCAGCGTCGACGCCGCGGGATAGGCGAAGATGCCGCGCTGCGCGATCGACGGCTTGCTCCACACCCGGATCATATTGTCCATGAACACCACGGGCTCGACAAAACAGCAACGCGCACCGCTCGCCTGCAAGGCAGCTTCGATGTCGCGCCGCCCGTCGTGGGCGGACAGGTCCAGATCATGGTCGGCGACGAAACAAGCGGTGTTGAAGACGATGTCGCGGATTCCGGTCGTTTTTGCCGCCGCCCCGATCGCTTCTCCATAAGCGGCGGCGCGGGCGCGGTCGAATTCGAACGGCAGGTGAAAAGCCAGCGCATCCTGTCCGGCAAAAGCGGCCGTCAGCGACGCGCTGTCGCCGATGTCGGCGTGAACGGTCGGCAGATCGGGAAAAGGCGTCGCCGCCATCGCGTCGGCGCGCCGCGCGCCTGCGGTGACCTGATGCCCCGCCGCGAGCAGCGCGCGCACCAGCGGCACCCCCTGATCGGCCGATGCGCCGAGGACGAGCACCCGCATGTCAGGCCTTCAACTGCTCGACCATATGGGCCGTGTCGAAATAATGGATGCGCATCGACGCCATCTTGCCGGCGCCGTCGAATTGGGTGACCTCGGCGATATGGGTTTCGAACCGTTTGCCGGAGGATTTCGCGGTGACGGTGAAGTGGAGCAGCGCGACGGCATGTTTTTCGCCGCCGACCAGTTCCTGCCATTGCACGACGGGATTTTCCCAGAAGGTCATCACATGCGCGTAAAGCCGCTGCAGCGCATCGCGTCCGCGCCATTCGCCGCCATAAGGGAGCGAGGCCGGCTCGTAGATGACCAGATCGTCGGCCATGAAGTCCGCGACCGCATCCCACTCGCCTCGCGCGACGGCGGCGTACATCGCCTTGCTCGCTTCGAGCGGCGTCATTCGATCGTGCCGACGAGCGCGCCGACCGGATAGACTTCGCCCTCGACCCCGATCGGGCGGATGATTCCCGCGACCTGCGCCTCGACCTCGACCGTCGTCTTGTCGGTTTCGACGGTATAGAGAATATCGCCGACCTCGACGCGTTCGCCGTCGCCGAACATCCATTCGTTCAGCGTCATTTCGGTCGCCGACATGCCGATCTTCGGGATGCGCAGTTCCTCCGCCATCGCCTCAGCCCTTCCAGTTCATCGCGGCGCGCACCGCATCGGCGATCGCATCCTTGTTCGGGATCCACGCCTGTTCGAGCGCATTCGCCATCGGCACCGCCGAAAAGGCGCCGCCGATGCGCGTGACCGGCGCCTTGAGCTTGCCGAACAGTTTTTCGTTGAGGCGCGAGGCGATTTCGGCGCCGGTGCCGTACTGCTTCACCGCCTCGTGCAGGACGATCGCGCGGCCGGTCTTTTCGACCGACGCCGTTACCGTCGCCTCGTCATAGGGCGCGATGGTTCTGAGATCGATGACCTCGACCGAAATCCTCTCATCGGCGAGCTTGCCCGCGACTTCGAGCGCGTCGAGCACGGTGCGGCCATAGGTGATGATCGAACAGTCACTGCCCTCGCGCGCCACCGCCGCCTTGCCGAGCGGGACGATATGCCCCGGCCCCGGATCGTCGGATTTCAGCCCGTAACACAGGATATTCTCGATAAAGATCACCGGGTCGTTGCACGCGATCGCGGCGCGCATCAGCCCCTGGGCATCGGCGGCGTTCGATGGCGTCACGACCTTCAGCCCCGCGACATGCGCGAACCAGGCCTCGAGCATATCGCTATGCTGCCCGCCGAAGCCGACCCCAACGCCGGTCGTGGTGCGGATCACCAGCGGGACGTTGGTCTGCCCGCCCGACATGAAGCGCAGCTTGGCGGCATGGTTGACGATCTGGTCCATCGCAACCGTCACAAAGTTCATCAGCATGATCTCGGCGATCGGGCGGAAACCCGCGAGCGCGGCGCCGACGCACGCGCCGACGATCGCCTGTTCCGAAATAGGCGTCGCGCGGACGCGGTGCTCGCCATATTTCTCGGTCAGCCCCGCCGAAATCTTGAACACCCCGCCGCCCTGCTTCGCGGCGACATCCTCGCCGAGCAGGATCACTCCGTCATCCTCGGCCATCGCCTCGTCGATCGCGCGATTGATCGCCTGCGTCATCGTGATCTGGCCGCTCATGCCGCAATCTCCTCTTCGAAGACATCCTTGCGGATTTCCTCTGGTCCCGGCAGCGGGCTGTTCGCGGCGAATTCGGCGGCCGCGTCCATCTGTGCATCGAGATCGGCGACGATCGCGTCGAGCTCAGCCTCGGTAAACTGATGGTCGAGCATCAGCTGGCGCAGCCGCGGCAAGGGATCCTCCGACGCCATCTCGGCGAGATGCTCGGGCGGCATGTAGGAAAAGTCGGCGCCGAAGAAATGGCCCATCATCCGATAGCACATCGCCTCGATCAGCGTCGGCCCCTCGCCCGCGCGGGCGCGATCGACCGCGGCCTTGGTGGTGGTGTACATCGCAATCGCGTCGTTGCCGTCGACCTTCACGCCGTCCATCCCATAGGCCTTGGCGCGGGTGACGATCGAGTCGACCTTGGTGTGGTCGGCAAAGGCGGTGTGCTCGCCATAGCGGTTGTTCTGGCACAGGAAGATCACCGGCAGCTTCCACAGCTGCGCCATGTTCATGGCTTCGTGAAAGGCGCCGATATTGGTTGCGCCGTCGCCGAAACACACCATCGTCACCTTGCCGTCGCCGCGATTTTGCGACGCAAGTGCCAGCCCGTTGGCGATCGGCAGCCCCGATCCGACGACGCCGGTGGTGACCATCACCCCGGTTTCGGGATGGGTGATATGCATCGACCCGCCCTTGCCGCGGCAGGTGCCGCCGACCTTGCCCGCAATCTCCGCAAACAGCGGACCCAGCGGCACGCCCTTGGCAATCTGGTCATGCTGGCCGCGATAGGTGGTGACAAGATAATCATCCTGTTCAAGCGCCGTCATTGCCGCCGCCGACACCAGTTCCTGCCCGCGCACGGTGTAATAGATGACCGCTAGCTTGCCGGTCATCAGCAGCGAGCGGAATTTCTCGTCGGCGCGCGCAACCCGCATCGTGCGGGTGTAGATGTCGCGCAGCTTCTCGCGATCGATGGTCTTATCGGTCATGCAGGCTCTCCGATGCCCAGTTTGGGGTTGGCGCTGGCGGCGGCGCTGGGGCGGGCGGCAACGCGGTCACGCCAGGCGACAAGGTTGGTCAGCGCAGGATCGAGCGGCTGCCCGACCATCGCGCCAAACTCGACGAAGCTGTAGAGTAGCACGTCAGCGAGGCTGAAGCGGTCGCCAGCGAGCCAAGGCCCCGCGCCGATGATCCCATCGACTTTCGCCAAGCCATCGGCGGCGAGCCGTTTGAGATCGGCGGCAGCATCGGGCAGACAGAGCATCCGGCTCTGGAACATCGGCAATCCTTCGGCCCCGCGAAAGCCTGCGGTCATTGGAACGACGACGATCTGATCCAAGATCCGCACCAGCATCCGCGTCTGCGCGCGCTGCTCGGCGGTCGCGCCGATCAAGGCATCACCGCCAAGCGCCTCGCCCAGATATTCGCAGATTGCGACGCTCTCGGCGATACAGCCGCCGTCGTGGAGTTCGAGCAACGGGGTGTGTCCAAGCGGGCTCTTTGCGCAGAAATCGGGCCGCCGGTTCTCGGCCGCCATGATGTCGACGAACTGGCGGTCGACCTCGATTCCGGTCTCGGCCAGATACATCAGCACCACACGCGGGTTGGGGCCGATCGATTGATAGAGTTTCATCGCGCCGCCCCGATCAGAACTGGACGCGCTTGGTAAAGCCGCCGTCGATCACCAGATGCGCGCCGGTCATATAGGGGCAGGCGGGCGAGGCCATGAACACGATGCCCTTCGCGACTTCCTCGGCCTCGCCAAAACGGCCCAGCGGCATTTGTGCCAAGGTCGCATCATAGAGCGCGGGCACCGCTGACTTGATGACCTCCCAATTGCCGCCGGGATAATAGATTGCGCCGGGCGAGACGATGTTGACGCGGATATTCTGCGCCGCGAGCGCCTGGCTCAATTGCGAGCCGTAGGTGATCAGCGCCGCTTTCAGCGCGTTGAACGCCTGTGGCACGATGAAGGTCTCGACCGCCGCGGTCGACGACATGAAGATGATCGACCCGGATCCCGACGCCGCGAGCGCCTCGGTCAGCGTCTCGACGCCGTGGACCGCGCCCATGACGTCCATGTCGAGTCCGCGCTGCCAGTCGCCGGTCGCGCCCTGCCCCGATGAGCTCGCGGTATGGATGAAGATGTCGCAGCCGCCGAGCGCATCGCGCGCCTGGCCCAGCCATTCGCGATAGCCATCGGGGTTATCGGTCATATCAAACTGTTCGCCATGGACCTTGCCCGGCCCCGCCGCATCGATCGCCGCGACCGCTGCCTTCACCTTGTCGGCGTCGCGCGAGAAAAAGGCGACATCGGCGCCCTCGGCGGCAAAAATCTTGAGCGACGCGAGCCCCAGACCGTGCGCGCCGCCATTCATGATGACTTTTTTGCCCTTCAGACCCAGGTCCATCGCATCCTCCTTTGGTAATTTTAAGGAAGAGCGTAGCGGCAACGCGGACGGCGAGACATCAGCAAAAATGTGAGCCGCGCGCGTCGAGCGAAGGCGAGAGACGCTATCGGCGCACAGGGCGCGCAAAATGAAGGAATGGCGCACCCGAAGGGATTCGAACCCCTGGCCTCTGCCTTCGGAGGGCAGCGCTCTATCCAGCTGAGCTACGGGTGCCAATAGAGCGCGGCCTCTAGCAAGAGCGTGGCGCCGCAGCAATGGCCTATCGACGCTGCCCCGCGGATGTGCGAAGCGAGCCGAGATGGGCACGGGGGAGCCAGCGTGAAGGCGTCGGATTACGACTGGCCGATGGCGGCCGACCTGTATGGCGAAATGCAGCTGGAGGCGCATCCGCCCGCCAAGCGGCGTTGGCGCGACTATATCCCCGGGGTGCTGGTTACCGGAATCGCTGCGCTCGCCGCTGCGTGGCTCGCCGACCATTATGCCGCGCCGCTGGTCTTGATGGGGCTGCTGATCGGGCTGGCGATGAGTTTCCTGTCGCAGGACCGGCGCACCCACGCGGGGCTCGACCTGATGTCGCAGACCGCGCTGCGGATCGGGATCGTGCTGGTCGGGGCGCGCATCACCGCCGATCAACTGGCCGAGCTGGGGCCGCTGCCGTTCGCGCTGCTGGTGCTGATCATGCTCGCGGTGATCGTCGTGACCGTCGCGACCGCGCGATGGTTCATGCAGGATCGCCACGCGGCGCTGCTTGCGGGCGGCGCCACCGCGATCTGCGGCGCGTCGGCAGCGCTCGCGCTCTATTCGCTGATCGGCGACAAGCGCGTCGATCAGGCGCGCTTCACACTGACGCTGGTCGGAATCACCGTCGCGAGCGCCTTTGCCATGACGCTTTATCCCGTGCTGGCATCCGAATTGCGGCTGACCGACGCGCAGGCGGGGTTCCTGATCGGCGCATCGATCCATGACGTCGCGCAAGCGATCGGCGGCGGCTTTTCCTTCTCTCCGCAAGCAGGCGAGGTCGCGACGATCGTCAAGCTGACCCGCGTCGCGCTGCTCGCGCCGATGCTGATGCTGGTGGCGCTGTGGTTGGGTCGCAGCGGAGAAAGCGATGGCACGCGCAAGATCCCGCTGCGCCTGCCGTGGTTCATTCTGGGCTTTTTGGGCGTTGCCGCGGCCAATTCGCTGATTGCCATCCCCCGACCGGTTCAGGACGGCGCCGCGACGGCAGCCCAGGCTCTCTTGCTGCTCGCGATCGTGGCCACCGCGATGAAGGCGCGGCTGCATCTGCTGCTCGATCAGGGATGGCGCAGCTTTGCGCCGATCATCATCGCGACCCTGACCAGCTTTGCGCTGTCTTTGGCCGCTGCGTTGAGCCTGTGACGCCGCGGCGTCACGCCATACCCTTGTGAGATTTAGCTTTTTGGAAGCGCCCAGCTGACCGTCAGCTGGGTCGCGCGGCGCGGGATGTCGAGCTTGGCTTCGCTGAAATTGACCTTTTCGTTCGGCGGCAGCATCCGCACCGGCGGCTTGATCGTCCAGCTATAGACAATCGTCCCCTGTGCATCGCGCAGTTCGGCGAGGATCGGCGGCACCCGCTGTTCGCGGTCGGTCGGGTTGATGATCACCCCCGACGCAGCGAAATAGATCGTGCCGTCGGCCAGCTCGCGGTGATCCTGGTTGGGCGGCAGTTCGATCACCAGGTCAGGTTCGGCAACCATGCCCGGCAGCCCGAGCCCCTGTGCCCAGTTGGGCAGACCGAAAGTGGCAAGGCCAGCGGTCGCCGCGACCATCAGCACCGCAGCGCTCGCGGCGATCAGCGTCCAGCGTTTCGCCGGATTGCGGCGCGGGCGCCGGAACGGCAGCGGTGCCTCTGCCGCGGCTGGTGCCGGGCGCGGCGCCGGGTCGGCGGCAAAGGCTTCGGGCGGCGGCGGCGGCGGTTCGGCGGTGACCAAGGGGTCGCCGGCCGCCGCCAGATCGCGCGTCGCCGGTTCCTGGAACCAGCTGTGGCGACAATTGGCGCAGCGCACGGTGCGCCCAGTCGGCCCGATGGCGCTATCGGGTACGACATAACGGGTATGGCAGGACGGGCAGGCGAGGATCATGGTCCCCCTCTAAACACGCTGATTCGCAGTGTTGCAAGTGCCGCGTCGTCAGGGGCGGTCCACTCCCCGCTTTACCTGACCAGGCAGCCGTGTAACAGGCGGGGCATGAGCGCCGCCGCGCCCCTGTTGCACGCCCTCTCGCCCGCGCAAATTCGGGGGCGGGTGACGCCATGACGGACGCGCTGAGCCCGCGTCCCGGCGGCGCGATGGTCGAATTTGACGGAGTGGGCCTGCGCTATGGCCCCGATGCCGAGGTGCTGAGCGACGTCAGTTTTAACCTGCAGCCGGGCAGTTTCTATTTCCTCACCGGCGCGTCGGGCGCGGGCAAGACGTCGCTGCTCAAGATGCTGTATCTGGCGCAGCGACCAAGCCGCGGCATCGTCCGCCTGTTCGGCGAAGATCTGGTCAATATGCCGCGCCAGCGCCTGCCCGGCTTTCGTCGCCGCATCGGCGTGGTCTTTCAGGATTTCCGCCTGATCCCGCATCTGTCGGCGCGCGACAATATAGCGCTGCCGCTGCGGATCGCCGGAGTCAGCGAAGAGGATCTGTCGGGTCCGGTCGGCGAAATGCTGAGCTGGATCGGGCTGGGCGAGCGCGCCGACGCGCATCCGGCAACGCTGTCGGGCGGCGAGCAGCAACGCGTCGCGATCGCCCGCGCGGTGATCGCCCGGCCGCAACTGCTGGTCGCCGACGAACCGACCGGCAACGTCGATCCGGAAATGGCGATGCGCCTGCTCGGATTGTTCGAGGCCTTGAATCGCCTGGGCACCACCGTCGTCGTCGCGACCCACGATATTCACCTGATCAGCCGGATCGAGAATGCCCAGATGATGCGGCTGGAAAGGGGCCGCCTGTCCGATCCGACCGGCGCGCTGCGCTATCCCCCGGCCAACCGGACATGACCCAGGGTCAGAACCTCGCATGATCATCCCGCGCGTCCCCGTCCAGCATCGCCGCCTGCTGCCCGACCGCCGCTTGTCGGGGCCGACGCCGTGGGTCATCGCGATATTGATGATGCTGACCCTGCTGGCCGCCGCCGCCGGGGTCGGACTGGCACGATCGGCAAACGCGATCGGCAGCGCGATTGCCGGGCGCGTGACGGTGCAGATCGTCACCGCCAACCCGGTAACGCGCGCCCAGCAGGCCGCGGCGCTGCGCCGCGCCGCCGCCGCGCAGCCCTTTGTCCTGTCGGCGCGCGCGGTTGACCGTGAAGAATTGCAGGCGACGCTGGGCCAGTGGTTCGGCAGCGCCGATGAAGGCGATCCGGTGCTGAACGCGTTGCCCCTGCCCGCGCTGGTCGACATCGATTTCGTCGGCGACAACCGCAGCCGCCAGATGCAGCAACTGCGTGCCTTGGTTGCCGCCGAAGCCCCCGGAGCGCGGATCATCCCGCACGCCGAATGGCTGGGGCCGGTCGCACGGCTGATCGGGTCGCTGGCGTGGATCGCCGGCGGGCTGGTTCTGTTGATGACGCTCGCCAGCGCGGCGGTGGTGATCATGACCGCCCGCGCCGCGCTCGGCACCCATTTTGCGACGATCGAGATGCTCCACCTGATCGGCGCGACCGACCGCCAGATCACCCGGCTGTTCCAGCGCCGTATCGCGATCGACACCGCCTATGGCATTGCGCTTGGTACCGCGGTCGCCGCAGCGCTGCTGCTGCTGATCGGCTGGCAATGGTCGGGGGTCACCTCGGGGCTCGCCGCGACCGCGTCGCTGGGACCGACCGGCTGGGCGCTCTTGCTGGCGCTGCCGCTATTGGCTATCGCGCTCGCAGCCCTGACGGCGCGCCAGACGTTGCTCGCCGCGCTCAAGAAGATATTATGATCAAGCGCCTGATGTCCCTTTTTTTCCTGGCCTGGGTGCTCGGTTTTGCGTGGTTTGCGCTGTTGCCGCCGCTGCCTGCCGCAGCACAAAAAACCGATGCCATTGTCGTGCTGACCGGCGGGCCGGGACGCATCGACCGCGCGCTCGAACGGCTTGAGGCGGGCGACGCCGAGCGGCTGTTGATCAGCGGCGTCGCGCGCGAGGTCAAACCGCGCGAGCTCGCCGCCGAATATAAACGACCGACGGCGCTGTTCGATTGCTGCATCGCGCTGGGGTTCGAGGCCGAGGATACGCGCTCGAACGCAACCGAGGTTGCGACCTGGGTTGCGCGGCGCAAGTATAAGACGGTGCGGCTGGTCACCACCGACTGGCATATGCGGCGCGCCGAATATGAAATCGGCCGCGCCGTCGGCGACAAGGTGACGATCTTGCCTGACGCTGTTCGCAGCGAGCCCAATTTCGCGACCCTGTTTCGCGAATATCACAAATATCTGGCCGGATTGGCGGGCGGGCTGCTCGGCCTGTGAGATACAGCATCGCCCTGTTCCGTTCGATCCTGTTCTGGATCGCCTTTTTCGTGATGAGCAGCATTTCGTCGATCGGCGGGGTGCTCGCGCTGCCGATCTCGCATCGCGGCACGATCTTTTTCGTCCGCATCTGGGCACAGGCGCATCGGCTGTTCTGCCGTTTCCTGCTGGGCCAGACGATCATCATCGACGGCGAGATGCCCGATATTCCGGTGCTGTATGTGTTCAAGCATGAATCGGCGTTCGAGACGATTGAACAGCCTGGGCTGTTCAAGCATCCTGCGGTGTTCGCCAAAGAAGAACTATTCTCGATCCCAGTCTGGGGCCAGGCGGCGCGTTTCTATGGCCTGATCCCCGTTGACCGTGACGGCGGCGGCAAGGCGATGCGGGCGATGCTCAGCGCAGCGAAGGCGGCACTGGCGGCTGGACGTCCCTTGGTGCTGTTTGCCGAGGGGACGCGGGTGCCGCACGGGCAGGCGCCTGGATTGCGCCCGGGTTTCGCGGGCATGTACCGCCTGCTCGGGGTGCCGGTGATCCCGGTCGCGGTGAACAGCGGTCTGGCGTTTCCCCCGCGCCGCTGGGTCAAATGGCCGGGCACGATCACTTACAAGATCGGCGAGACGATCCCCGCGGGCCTGCCGCGCGAAGAGGCCGAGGAACGGGTGCGGGTGGCGATCAATGCGCTGAACCCGCCTGAGGCGTTGTTGGAAGGTTGATCGTCGCCCCCGAGAAGGCGGGGGCCACGAATGTTCCTAATGTTTCCGCCCGAAATCGGGCGCCGCATCATCCTGTCCTTCGGCGATGATCGACCGGCGGATCGCCCGCGTCCGCGTGAACCAGTCCTCCAGCTTGTCGGCATCGCCGCGGCGGATTGCCTGCTGAAGCACGGTCAGATCCTCGTTGAACCGTTGCAAGGTCGCGAGCACCGCATCCTTGTTGGCCAGGAACACGTCGCGCCACATCACCGGGTCGCTCGCGGCGATGCGGGTGAAATCGCGAAAACCGCCCGCCGAATATTTGATCACCTCGCTCTCGGTGACCTCTTCCAGCTCGCTCGCGGTGCCGACGATGGTGTAGGCGATCAGGTGCGGAAGATGGCTGGTTACCGCCAGCACCATATCGTGATGCGCGGCGTCCATGACGTCGACCTTGGCGCCCAGCGCTTCCCAGAAGTCGGTAAGTGCGGCGACCGCGTCTGCGGGCGCGGCGGCATCGGGGGTAACGATGCACCAGCGCCCGTCGAAAAGGCTGGCAAAGCCGGCTTGCGGCCCGCTGTTCTCGGTCCCCGCCACCGGGTGCGCGGGGATGACGATATGGCCGGGCAGCACCTGCGCCAGTGCCTCGGCGACGCTCGCCTTTGACGACCCGACGTCGGAGATGATCGTTTCCAGCGCGAGGCCCGGCGCCATCGCCGACGCCGCAGCGGCCATGCCGCCGACCGGCACCGCCAAAATGACCAGATCGGCATCGGCCACCGCGGCATCAGCGCGATCAGCGACTGCGTCGCACAACCTCAGTGTCCGGGCGACGTCGCGCACGTCGGCGCTGGCGTCATGGCCGGTGACCATCACATCGGGCAGCTTGTCCTTGACCGCGCGCGCAATCGACGATCCGATCAGGCCAAGGCCAATGATCGCCAGCCGTTCGACGCGCCGCGACACGATCAGCCGTTCAGTGCCGCGCGGATCGCCGCCGCCAGCCCGCGCGTCTCGGCCTCGGTACCGATCGTCATCCGCAGCGCACCGGGCAAGCCCTGCCCCGGCAGCCAGCGCACGATATAGCCTGCCTCCATCAGCCGATTGTACACCGTCTCGGCGCTCACATCGCCCTCGAACAACACGAGCAGGAAATTGCACGCCGACGGCACGATGCGCAGCCCGTGATTGCCCAGGCCTTCGATCTCCTGCGCCAGCCAGGCGCGCCACTTGGCATTATGCTCGCGGCTGGCGGTGATGAACGCTTCATCGCCGATCGCCGCGATCGCTGCCGCCTGCCCCGCGCGGGTGACGTTGAACGGCAGGCGGATGCGGTGCAGCGCCGAAATCACCTCGGCACAGGCATAGCCCCAGCCGATCCGTTCGGCGGCGAGCCCGTGAATCTTCGAAAAGGTGCGGGTGATGAACACATTCGGCTGCGTCTTCGCCAGATCGAGCCCGCCATCATCCTCGGCATCGGACAGATATTCGGAATAGGCCTGATCGATCACGAACAGCACATCCTTGGGCAGCCCCGCATAGAGCCGCGCAACTTCGTCCTTCGACGCCAGTGTCCCGGTCGGATTGTTCGGATTGGCCAGATAGACGACGCGCGTCTTTTCGGTCACCGCGGCGAGCAACGCGTCAACGTCGGTGGCATAGTCCCGGTCATCGGCCTCGACCGGCACCGCGCCGACACGCCGCGCCGCGATCTCGTACACCGCAAAGCCATAACGCACGTACAAGATCTCGTCGCCGACCCCGGCATAGGTGCCCGCCGCCAAATGCAGCAGCTCGTCCGACCCGTTGCCGCAGATGATCCGCGCCGGATCGAGCCCGAACTTCGCCGCGATCGCTGCGCGCAACTCGGCCGAACCCGGATCGGGATAGCGCGACAGCGCATCGGGCGCCGCCTGCACCGCCGCGAACGCCACGCGCGCCTTTTCCCCCGTGCCGAGCGGGTTTTCATTGGCGCTCAGCTTGATCAGCGGGCGGCCGTCGGCACCCGCCGACTTGCCGGGGACATAGGGGGCGATGCCGCTGATCCACGGCTTCGGGCTGAGCGTTTGCGTCGTATCGGTCATGCCGCGGCGTTTAACGCTTCGATAGCCCGAGTCCAGCACGTTGACAGGCTTCGCGCACCCGCTTAGCCCCGCCGCATCATGGCAACCCGCTTGCAACCCGTCCAACACAACCAGATCGAACTGACCCGGCCGCTGGCGCTCGACAGCGGCGCCGTGCTGGCGCGGCCAACGATCGCGTTCGAAGCCTATGGTCCGCTCAACGCGGCGCGCAGCAATGTCATCCTGATCTGTCACGCGCTGACAATGGACCAATATGTCGCCTCGACCCATCCGGTCACCGGCAAGCCTGGCTGGTGGAGTCAGGTCGTGCGGCCCGGCGGGGTGATCGACACCGATCGCTATCACGTCATCTGCGTCAATGTGATCGGCAGCTGTCTGGGGTCGAGCGGCCCCGCCAGCATCGATCCCGCCACCGGCAAGCCCTTTGCCATGGCGTTCCCGGTGGTGACGATCGGCGACATGGTGCGCGCACAGGCGATGCTGCTCGACCAGCTCGGTATCGAGCGACTTCATGCCGTCATCGGCGGATCGATGGGCGGGATGCAGGCACTCGCCTGGGCCGCCCATTATCCCAGCCGCGTCGAACGCGCCCTCATCATCGCCTCGGCGGCGCGCCATTCAGCGCAGAATATCGCGTTCCACGAAGTCGGGCGGCAGGCGATCATGGCCGACCCCGACTGGCAGGGCGGCGATTATTATGCGAGCGGACGGTTGCCGGTGAAAGGGCTGTCGGTCGCCCGCATGGCGGCACATATCACCTATTTGTCCGAAGCCGGACTGACCGAGAAGTTCGGCCGCCAGCTTCAGGACCGTGAGGCCAAGACCTTTGGTTTCGACGCCGATTTCCAGATCGAATCCTATTTGCGCCATCAGGGGATCAGTTTCGTCGATCGCTTCGACGCCAATTCCTATCTCTATATCACCCGCGCGATGGACTATTTCGACCTTGCCGATCCGCATGGCGGCCGCCTTGCCGACGCTTTCCGCCATTCGCCGGTGCGCTTCGGCCTCGTCAGTTTCGATTCGGACTGGCTCTATCCGACCGCCGAATCGCGGCGCATCGTGCAGGCGCTGCACGGCGCCGGGGCGCAGGCGAGCTTTGTCGAGCTGTCGAGCCCGTTCGGCCACGACGCGTTCCTGCTCGATTCGCCCGAGATGTGGCGGTTGATGGCGGGCTTTATCGAGGCCGGGCTATGAGCGCGCCGATCCTGCGTCCCGACCTCGCCCTGATTGCGGCGCAGGTGCCGACCGGCGCGCGCGTGCTCGATGTCGGCTGCGGCGACGGCACGCTGATGGCGGCGCTGCGCGACACCAAGGCAACGGATGTTCGCGGGTTGGAGATCGACCCCGCCAATGTCGCGGCGGCGATGGAATTAGGCCTCGCGGTGGTGCAGGGCGACGCCGATCGCGACCTTGCCGATTATCCCGACGACAGCTTCGACATTGCCATCTTGTCGCAGACGCTGCAAACCTCGCACCGGCCCGACCGCATCATCGACCAGCTGCTCCGCATTGCGCCGCGCGCGTTTGTCAGTTTTCCCAATTTCGCGCATTGGCGCGTCCGGCTTGACCTGCTCTGGGGCGGGCGGATGCCGGTGACCCGCCTGCTGCCGGTGGCTTGGTACGAAACTCCCAATATCCATCATGTTACCGTCGCCGATTTTCGCGACCTGCTGCGCTCCAAGGGGATCGGGGTCGATGCGGCCTGGTATCTGTCGGGCGACAAGCCGACGAGCGCCGCCGCGGCGACATGGCGCGCCGAACATGCGATTTTTCTGATTTCGCGATAGTCCGTCGGCCCCGCGCAGGCAGGGACGACGATTCAATCGCGCTTCATCAACCCGTTGGCGACAAAATCATTCGCGATCCGCGCGATCTCCGAAATATCGGCATCCTCGTCCCACAAGCCGTAGCGCATCCCCAGAAACACGTTCATCCCGCCAATCGCCCAGGCGTGAATCTCACCGACATCGGCGCGAATCTCGCCGCGCGACGCGCCCGCCTCCAGCCGCTGCTGCACGCGCGCGACCGTGGTTTCATAATGGCGGCGATAGCTGGCGTAGTCGACAAACTCGGCCTCATCGATGATCCGATAGATTTCCTTATGCTCGCGCACAAAGCCGAGAAAGGATTCGAGCCCGATCCGTTCGGCACTGATTTCGTCGGGCGCGGCCTGGACGAGCGGGGTGACATGGTCGCGCAATTGTTCGCTCATGTAGCGGACCAGCGCCTGGAAGATCTCGTCCTTCGAATCGAAATAAGTATAAAAGCTGCCGAGCGCGGTCCCCGCGCGGCGGGTGATGCCGCTGATCGACGCCTCGTGAAAGCCGCGCTCGCCAAATTCGATCGCCGCCGCGTCGAGCAATTTGCGCAGCGTGCGGCGTCCGCGATCGGTGCGCGGTGTCTTGTCGCGCGCTTCGCCCGCGTTGTCGGTTGCTGCGTCGTGCGGCTCGTCCATGGCTGTTTTCCGTCTCCCCTCCACCCGCTCTCGCTGCATCGTGGCTTTTTCGCACCACTAGCAAGCAAAAAACGACGAAGTCATATTCCAAGTTGAAACTTGGTTCATGTTTCATTATTGGGTGCGTCGCGGCTTGGCAAGCACCGAGCCCAAGAAAAACGAAAAGGGTGGCCCCGGGCCGCCCCTTACCTGGGAGAGTCCTTCATGCGTCCATTCGCTCGTCCGCTGCGCCGCGCCATCCTCGCTTCGAGCGCGCTGTCCATGCTCGCCTTTGCCCCCGCCGCCTTCGCGCAAGAAGCCAATGCTCCCGAAGCAACCGCGACCTCCGACGACGAAATCATCGTCACCGCCCGCCGCCGCGACGAACGCCTGATCGACGTCCCCGTCGCGATCACCGCTTACTCGGGCGAAGCGCTCGCCAAGGCCGGCGCGATCGACATCACCGACGTCGGCCAGACCACCCCGAACACCACGCTCGAAGTATCGCGCGGCACCAATTCGACGCTCAGCGCCTTCATCCGCGGCGTCGGCCAGCAGGATCCGGTGTCGGGATTCGAACAAGGGGTCGGCCTTTATCTCGACGACGTCTATCTCAACCGTCCGCAGGCTGCGGTGCTCGACATCTATGACGTCGAACGCATCGAAATCCTGCGCGGACCGCAAGGCACGCTCTATGGCCGCAACACCATCGGCGGCGCGGTCAAATATGTGACCAAGCAGCTGCCCGAAGAATTTTCGCTCAAGATCAAGGGCACGCTCGGCACCTATGACCAGGCCGACCTCGTCGTCACCGCCAGCGCGCCGATCGGCGACATCGTTCGCGTCGGCGGTTCGATCGCGCGGCTGTCGCGCGGCGGGTTTGGCGACAATCTGACCACCGGCCTCGAAAACTACAACAAGGACGTCTGGGCCGGCCGCGGCACCGTCGAACTCGGCGGCTATGGCGAGCCGGTGCTGATCCGCATTTCGGGCGACTATACCAAGGACAAGAGCGCCCCGCGCGGCGGCCACCGCCTGATCCCGTCGCTGCGCACCAACGCGCCGGTGCTGGGCAATGTGTTCGACAGCCGCGGCGGCCTCAATGATCCCAAGCAAGAGATCGAATCCTATGGTCTGGCGATGAACGTCACCGCCGAGCTGACCGACACACTGACCCTCCGGTCGATCAGCGCCTGGCGCAAGGACTCGTCGGCGACCCCGATCGATTTCGACGCGCTGCCCGCGGTCGATGTCGATGTCCCCGGATTCTATTTCAACGAACAGATCAGCCAGGAATTCCAGCTGCTCTATGAAGGCGACCGCCTGAAAGGCCTGCTCGGCTTCTATTATCTCGATGCGACCGCCGACACGCTGTTCGACGTCCGCATCTTCAACACCCTCGCCGGGTTGACCGCCTTTACCGAAGCCGATGTCGACACCACCACCTTTGCGGTGTTCGGCGACGCGACCTTCGATTTCACCGAGCAGCTCAGCCTGTCGGTCGGCGGCCGTTACACTTGGGACAAGCGCGAAGCGTCGATCCTGCGCCAGAACTACCTCGGCGGTGGCTCGCCCGTGTTTGGTGGCGCCGGCGTCGCGTTCGGCGCCCCGGGCACCGATTTCGACGGCAAGCGCAGCTTCAACAAATTCACCCCGCGCGCCTCGCTGTCGTTCAAACCGACCCCCGACCACACACTTTACGCCAGCTATTCGCAGGGCTTCAAGGGCGGCGGCTTCGATCCGCGCGGGGTCGGCGTCAACGCGCCCGACACCGACGGCAACGGCACCCGCAGCGACGCCGAGATCGCCGCTTTCCTGAGCTTCCGTCCCGAGCAGGTCGAAAGCTATGAAGTCGGCTACAAGGGCAGCCTGATGGACGGCGCAGTCAACGTCGCGATCGCCGGCTTCTACGCTGATTACACCGATGTCCAGATTCCGGGCTCGGTCGCCTGCACCGTCAGCGGCCTGCCCAGCTTTTGCGGTATCGTGTCGAACGCCGGCAAGGCGACCTTCAAGGGCATCGAATTCGAAGGCCGCGTGCGGCTGGGCGAGGATCTGGCCGCGGCAGGCGACCGGCTGACCCTGTCGACCGCGCTGGGCTATATCGACGCCGACTATAAGGAATATGTGTCGAACATCGGCGGCCGTCCGACCGACGTGTCCGATTTCCGCGAAGTCCAGAATACGCCCAAATGGACCGCCAGCGGCACCTTGGCATACGCAACCCCGATCGGCGACGGCGATTTGAACTTCGGCACGACGCTGTCGTACCGCAGCAAGACCTATCAGTTCGAAATCCCGAATCCCTACATCGATCAAAAGGGCTTTGCGATGCTCGACGCCAGCATCGTCTACACCGCGCCCGACGATCGCTGGAGCATCGGCCTGTTCGGCAAGAATCTGACCGACAAGGAATATAAGACGTCGGGCTATACTTTCATCAACGTCAACCCGACGACCGGCGCGCCGATCCTCGGCGCGAACGGCCTGCCAACCTCGGCATTGGGCACCGAAGGCACGCTGACCGCCTTCTACGGCAACCCGCGCCAGATTTTCGTGACCGGCACGGTGAAGTTCTAGGCTGCGCCTTCCTCTCTCCGTTCGTGTCGAGCGAAGTCGAGGCACCCATCGGGGTGAATGGCCTCACGGCATCTCGACTTCGCTCGATGCAAACGGATTTTTTGTCATTTCACGAGCACCGGTGCTCCACCCGCCGCGACCATCCGTTCGCCGTCGATCACGATCGGGCTTGCCAGCCCATCGACGAACGCGCCCTCGGGGCGAAACCGCATCCCGCGCGCCTGCACCTGCGGGTCGGCGAACACCGCCGCCACATCGTTGATTGGCCCCGCGGGAACACCCTCGGCTTCCAGCGCCAAGGCCAGCGGCTGCGCGTCCCAGCCTGCGATTTTTGCCGCCAGCAGCGGGATCAGCGCCGCCCGGTTCGCCAGCCGCGCCGCGTTGGTCGCAAAGCAGACATCGTCGGCCCAGCCCGGCTCGCCCAAAATCATACATAATTTACGAAATTGCCCGTCATTGCCCACCGCGATCACCAGCTGGCCGTCGGCGGTCGCAAACGCCTGATAGGGGACGACATTGGCGTGGCCATTGCCCATCCGGCGGGGCGAGGCGCCGCTCGCGAGATAATTGGCCGCCTGATTGGCGAGCACTCCGACCTGACAATCGAGCAGCGCCATGTCGATATGCGCGCCGACATCCGTGGCGTCACGCCGCCGCAACGCCGCGAGAATTGCGACGGTCGAATACATGCCCGTAAAGATGTCGGCATAGGCGACCCCCGCCTTTTGCGGCGCGCCGTCGGGCTCGCCGGTCAGCGACATCGCGCCGCCCATCGCCTGGATGATGAAATCATAGCCGGCGCGGTGCGCATAAGGGCCGGTCTGGCCGAAGCCGGTGATCGAACAAACGATCAGCCGCGGGAAATCGGCGATCAGCGTTGCGGGATCGAGGCCATATTTGGTCAGCCCGCCGACCTTGTAATTTTCGATAACCACATCGGCGCCCGCGATCAGATCGCGAACCGCCGCCTGCCCTTCGCTGGTGGCAATATCGATCGCGACCCCCGCCTTGCCGCGATTGGTGCTGTGATAATAGGCCGCGCCCAGATTTTCGCCATCGGCGCCAGTGACGAAGGGAGGCCCCCAGCCGCGCGTATCGTCGCCGACACCCGGCCGTTCGACCTTGACCACCTCGGCGCCTAGGTCGGCGAGCAATTGCCCACACCACGGCCCGGCCAGCACCCGCGCCAGTTCGACAACGCGGATCCCTGCCAGCGGCTTCGCCGCGCTAGCCGCCAAAGGCCGAAATACCGGTGATTGCGCGGCCCAGAATCAGCGCATGAACGTCATGGGTGCCTTCATAGGTGTTCACGGTTTCCAAATTCACCGCGTGACGGATCACATGATAGTCGGCTGAAATGCCGTTGCCGCCGTGCATGTCGCGCGCAACGCGGGCAATATCGAGCGCCTTGCCGCAATTGTTGCGCTTGAGCAGGCTGACCGCGTCGGGAATCAGCCGACCGTCATCGATCAACCGCCCGACGCGCAGCGCCGCGTGCAGCCCCAGCGTGATTTCGGTGAGCATGTTGGCGAGCTTCAGCTGGACGATCTGGTTCGCGGCGAGCGGCCGCCCGAACTGCTGGCGCTCGCCGGTGTAATTGCGCGCCGCTTCGTAACAGAACTCCGCCGCGCCCATCGCGCCCCAGCCGATGCCGTAGCGCGCGCGGTTGAGGCAACCGAACGGGCCTTTCAGCCCCGACACATGCGGCAGCAGTGCGTCCTCGCCGACCTCGACCGAATCCATGACGATCTCGCCGGTTACCGACGCGCGCAGGCTGACCTTGCCCTCGATCTTCGGCGCCGACAGGCCTTTCATCCCCTTTTCGAGCACAAAGCCACGGATCGCGCCGTCATGCGCCTCCGACTTCGCCCACACGACGAACACGTCGGCGATCGGCGAATTGGTGATCCACATCTTGGCGCCCTTGAGGCGGTAGCCGCCCGCGATCTTTTCGGCGCGGGTGCGCATGCCGCCGGGGTCGCTGCCCGCGTCGGGCTCGGTGAGGCCGAAACAGCCGACGAGTTCGCCCGAAGTCAGTCCGGGCAGATATTTCCGCTTCTGCTCCTCGCTGCCATAGGCGTTGATCGGGTGGATCACGAGGCTGCTCTGCACCGAACAGGCCGAGCGATAGCCTGAATCGATCCGCTCGACCTCGCGCGCGATCAGGCCGTAGCTGACATAGCTCAGCCCGGCGCCGCCATATTCGGGGTCGATCGTCGCGCCGAGCAGGCCGAGCGCGCCCATTTCGGACATGATCTCGCGGTCGAACCGCTCGTCGAGAAACGCCGAGGTGACGCGCGGCAGCAATTCGCCCTCTGCATAAGCGCGCGCCGTATCGCGCACCATCCGCTCCTCTTCGCTCAGTTCGGCGTCGAGCTGGAGGGGATCGAGCGGGTCGAGCGCCTCGATGCGCTGCGGATCGGCGAGGGCCATGAAAAAGGCTTTCTCTGTAAGGCGAGCCGCCCTTTCGGGAGGCGCGCTAGGGGGTCGGTGCGGCCGCGGTGCTGCGGACGATCGCGGCAGCGGGGCTGTCGCGCGGCTCCAATATCGCCGCGGTCTCGATCAGGTCAAGCGCCCGCCGCGCCTCATGATAGCGCCGCGCGTCGATCAGCCAGTCGTTGGCAGTGGCGGCGCCGGGCATCGCCTCGACCTCGGCGATCGCGAGGTCGGCCTGCCCCGCACCCAGATAGCGCCGCGCCCGGTCGAGCCGCTCGGCGGCGCGCGGCGACTGCGTTCCTGCGGCGCGGACGACGAACAATTCGCCGAGTTCGCGGCGCAGCCCCGTCCACAGGCTGCCATTGCCATCGCCGCCGCGCCCGACAAGCTGCGGCGCCAGCGTATCGAGTTCGGCGCGCAGTTGTTCGAGCGTCACCGGCTCGCGCGAGGTTTCGATGATCGTCTTCACTGCATTCGGCTGATCGTCGCCAAAGCGCAGGCGCAGCTGCGCGTCGAGATAGCCCAATGACAGCCCGCGATCGAGCGCGCGGCGAACCGCAAAGGCGACGAGCAACCCTTCGGACCGCGATGCATTGCCCGATGCCGATTCGGCTTCGAGGGTGATCCGCGACAGTCGTTGCTCGAGTTCGGCGACCCGCGCCGCCAGCGCATTGGCGCCATCGACCGGCGCGACGATCAGCGGTGCCCCCTTTGGCGCCGCATCGGCAATCCGGATGGGATCGGCCTTGTCGCGCACAACCGGTGGAGCGATGACGGTCGCCGCCGGTGCCGTGCCATCGCCGGTCAGCCAGCGATTCACCGCCCAGCCGCCCCCGGCAATGCCGATCAGCAGCAGCAGCAGCGCCGCGATGGCGAGCAGCCGAAACGATGGCCCCCTCGCCGGGACCGCCTCGTCGGCGGGCGAGGAGGTGTCGATGCTGTCGATTGCCATATGTCTCTTTCGAACGACCCTATTTTCGCCCCTTGTGGCACAAAGCATGGGCCAGTGCCAACATTGCCGCGTCGGTGGGCTGCTCACTTGCGACCAAATCGGCCCAACCATCGCCCGCCGCCGCCGCAACCGCGGGGCTGATCGCCACCAGCGTCAGATGCGCGCGCACGGGACCAACGAGCTCGGCGAGTCGCGCTGCGGCACGCGCGGAATGTGCGAGTAGAACCGCCGGTCCGGCGATGAGTTTCTGCCAATCCGGCGACGGCGCAACCGGATCGACCGCATAGCAAGCCAGCGGTTCCAACGCCGCGCCGCGGGGGTCGAAGTCTGTTCGATCGCGACCGCAAAGCCATAAAATCCCGGCAATATTTTCCGACGTCATGGCATCAAGAAGGCTTTGGGCATTCGCCTCGCCGGTTCGCGCAACCGACAATCCGGCCGCCTGCGCGGCATCGGCAGTCGCTGCGCCCACCGCATAAACCGGCAGCATAGCAAGGCGTCCGAGCTGCGGCCCGGCGAGCCGCACAGCCTGCACGCTGGTGAGCAGCAGCGCGTCGTAACCTGTCGGCGGCGGCGCGGTCCACGGCAGCGCCCGCGCGGCAAACAGCGGCATCGCATGGGCGTCAAATCCCAGCGCGTTCGCGCGCGCCATGGTGGCGCTATTGCCCGGTTCGGGGCGGGTGACGAGCAGCGGCAGGCCGCCGCTCATGGTGCGAACAGCCGCCGCACCGTCGCGGGAGCGTCATCGAGCAACCGCCGTGCCAGCGCCGCGGCCGCATCGTCGTGGTCGATCAACGCATGACCGACCACATGCTCGGCGCCATCTTCGGAGAAAATCTCCGCGTCGAGTTGGAGCATGCCGTCAGCGCGCCAATGCGCATGCGCCGCGACCGGCGAGCGGCAGTCGCCCCCAAGCGCCGCCAAAAAGGCGCGTTCCGCCGCCACCGCGCGGTGGGTCGGCGCATGGTCGATCGCAAGGAGCAGCGCGAGCGCGGCGCCATCGGCGGCGCGGCACTCGATGCCGATCGCGCCTTGCGAGGCCGCGGGCAACAGCGCCGCCGCATCCTGCGCCGTTCCAACCCCATGCATCCCCAGCCGGTCGAGCCCCGCCGCCGCGAGCAAGGTGGCATCGGCCTCGCCCGCTGCCAGCTTCGCCAGCCGCGTCGCGACGTTGCCGCGCAGCAGCACCGGCTGGAGGTCTGCACGAATCCGCTGAATCTGCGCCGCGCGGCGCGGGCTGCTGGTTCCGAGCCGGGCGCCGTGCGGCAGCGCCGCGATCGTTGCCGCTTCCATCCCCTCGCGCACCACCAGACGATCGCGCGGGTCGGCACGTTCGAGCATCGCGCCCAGCGCAAAGCGGGCATCGCGCAGCGTTTCGACGTCCTTCAGCGAATGGACCGCAATATCGATCACCCCGGCATCGAGCGCCGCGTCAAGCTCGCGCGTCCACAGCTCCTTGCCGCCCACCTCGGCGAGCGCGCGGTCCTGAATGCGGTCGCCGGTCGCGGTCATCGGCACGATCTCAAGCGCCTCGGGCGCAAGGCCATGCGCCACGATCAGCGCCGCCACGGTCATATGCGCCTGCGCCATCGCCAGCGGCGACGCGCGCGTGCCGATACGCAGCGGATTTTCGATTGTGGGAAGGTCGTTCATCGCGTTGCTGCTAGAGCATTTCCAGAAAAAGTGGGAACCGGTTTTTCGCCCGGAAATGCTCCAGACATCATCAAGAGCCTTTTCAAAGGCTCTGCCGCGGCTTGCCCTGCCGATAAAGGGGCGGGTAAGGGATGCGCAATATTATGACTCTCATCCTTGGCCTCGAATCGAGCTGCGATGAAACCGCAGCAGCGCTTGTCGATAGCGATCGGCGCATCCTCGCGCACCGCGTCGCGGGGCAGGAGGCCGAGCATAGCCCGTTCGGCGGCGTCGTTCCGGAGATAGCGGCGCGCGCGCATGTCGACCGGCTGGCACCGATCGTCGCCGGAGTGCTCGCCGATGCCGGCGTGTCGCTCGCCGATGTCGATGCGATCGCCGCAACCGCCGGTCCGGGCCTGATCGGCGGCGTGATGGTCGGGCTCGTCACCGGCAAGGCGCTGGCGCACGCCGCGAACAAGCCGCTGATCGCGGTCAATCATCTCGAAGGCCATGCGCTGTCGCCGCGGCTCGTCGAGCCCGACCTCAAATTTCCCTATCTGCTGCTGCTCGTCTCGGGCGGCCATTGCCAGTTGCTGCTGGTCAGGGGCGTCGGCGATTATCGCCGCCTCGCCACCACGATCGACGACGCGGCGGGTGAGGCGTTCGACAAGACCGCCAAGCTGCTCGGGCTGGGCTTTCCCGGCGGTCCGGCGGTCGAATGCGTCGCACGGGACGGCAATCCGCACGCGGTGCCGCTCCCGCGCCCGCTGGTCGGCAGCGCCGAACCACATTTCTCGTTCGCCGGGCTGAAAAGTGCCGTCGCGCGCGCCGCGGCGAGCGGTGCACATAATGTCCCTGACCTCACCGCCTCGTTCCAGCAAGCGGTCGTCGATTGCCTGGTCGACCGCAGCCGCATCGCGCTTGCCGCCTGCCCCGAGGCGACGGCGTTCGTTGTCGCCGGCGGGGTGGCCGCCAATGGCGCGATCCGCACCGCGCTGACCGATCTTGCCGCGCGCTTCGATCGCCCGTTCGTCGCGCCGCCCCTGTGGCTGTGCACCGACAATGGCGCGATGATCGCCTGGGCGGGGGCCGAGCGCTTCGCGGTGGGTCTATTCGACGATCTGTCAGTCGCCGCGCGCCCGCGCTGGCCGCTCGATCCTGACGCTGAAACCGTGCGCGGTGCGGGAGTGAAAGCATGACGTCATATCGGAATTTCGGTGTGATCGGCGGCGGGGCGTGGGGGACCGCGCTCGCGCAGCTGCTTGCCGCCGATGGCGCCCCTGTCCGGCTGTGGGCGCGCGAGGACGACGTCGTCGCCGCGATCAACGCCGAACATCGCAATCCCGCGTTTCTGCCGGGCGCGGCGCTGTCGGCTTCGCTCACCGCAACCGGCGCGCTAGCCGACATGGCAGCTTGCGATGCGCTGCTGGTCGTCGTGCCGGTACCGTTCCTGCGTGCCGTGCTCGCCGATCTGCCCAGGGGCGACGCACCTTTGATCTTTTGCAGCAAGGGTATGGAGGCGGGCAGCTTCGCTTTCCCGATTGACATGGCGCACGATCTGGCGCCGCAGCGGCCGCACGCGGTGCTCTCCGGCCCGACCTTTGCGCACGAGGTCGCCGCGGGCTTGCCGACCGCAATCACCCTTGCCGCCGCCGATCTCGACCTTGCCGCCGCCATTGCAGGCGCGATCGCACGGCCGCATTTTCGCCCCTATGTCTCGACCGACGTCATCGGCGCCGAGATTGGCGGCGCGATCAAGAATATTCTCGCGATCGCCTGCGGCATCGTCGATGGCGCCGGGCTCGGCCTCAACGCGCGCGCGGCGCTGATCAGCCGCGGTTTTGCCGAAATGACGCGCTTTGGCCTATCCCGCGGGGCGCAGGCGGAAACGCTGGCGGGGCTCGCCGGACTTGGCGACCTCGTGCTGACCTGCACCTCATCGAACTCGCGCAATTTTGCGCTCGGTCAGGGCTTGGGGCGTGGCGCCGATGCCGAATCTTTGATGGCCGATCGCCGCACCGTGGCCGAAGGAGCGTTCAGCGCTCCGGTGATCGCCGCCGCGGCGCGCGCCGACGGCATTGACATGCCGATCTGCGACACCGTCGCACAGCTGGTCGCGGGGGAAACGCGCGTTGTCGATGCCATTCACGCCCTGCTCAGCCGCCCGCTGCGATCCGAGGGTCGGTGATCGATTGCACAGATTTGCCTGCGCCCCCGCGCCACGCTAGAGTGGCGTCCGGGGACCAGCAGAAGGGGCGGCGGGCTTGAGCCAGACGGACAGCGCAGCCGCGCCCGCATCGCCTGCTGGCGCACCCTCGGGCGATGCCGATACCGCCGCGCTTGCCAAGGGCGGGCGCACCAACTTCTTCGGCTTCCTCCTGCGCCTGGTCGCGCGCCTGCCCTTCCTCTATGTCGCGGGGCGCTGGTACGGGCCCGAAGCGGTCGGGCGCTTTGCTTTTGCGGTGCTGGTCATCGAACTGGTCGCGCAGCTCGCGACGCTGGGGCTGAAACGCGGGCTGGCCGAACAGCTGAGTGCTCCCGGCGCCGATCACCGCACCGTCGTGTGGGACGGCATGTTCGTCGCATTTCTGGCGTCGGCAGCAGGATCGGCGCTGCTGTTTCTGCTACCGCAGCTGATGTATCCGGCGGGCGATGTCGGCGGCGCCGACCGCTGGATGGCGCTGCTCGTCTTTGCCATTGCCGGGACCGACATCGCGCTGGCGGCCTGCGCCTATCGCTTCGACATCGGCGCGACAGTGCGCGCGCGGGCGATCGTCGAACCGTGGGTGATCAGCGCCGCGGCGGCGGGGTTCTGGTTCGTGTCGGTGCGCGATGGGCTGATGCTGTCCTATGCCGCGGCGATGGTCGGCGCCTTTCTGACCGCGCTGATCCCGATGCTGCGCCATTATGGCGGGCCGCGCGGCTGGCAGCCGCATCCGGCGCATCTGATCGCAGTTGCGCGGCGCAACGCGCCGCTTGCTGCCGCCGATGCGATCGAATGGGGGACGCGCCGTCTCGACCTGTTCATCCTGGGCCAGTTCACCTCGCCGACCATCTACGGCATTTATTACATGGCGCAGCAAGTTGCATCGTTGCCGCAAAAGCTCAAAACCAGTTTCGAGCCGATTCTGGGGCCGGTGATCACTCGCAATCTCGCCGAAAACCGGCTTGCCGCCGTGGCGGCACAAGTGAGTCAGGTCGGCTTCTGGATCATCGCCGCGCAGGCGGGGGTCGCGCTCGCGCTCGGCATCCCGGGTGAGGCGGTGATGGGCCTGGTCGGCCCCGAATTCGTCAGCGGCACCGCGGCGCTCGCCTTCCTGCTCGCCGCCGAGGTCGTCGCCGCCACTGCCGTCGTCAGCGAGGCGGCGCTGGTTTACGTCGCGCGCCACCGCAATTTGTTGATCAGCATCGCGACGCTCGCGTTGCAGGCAGTGCTCAGCGTCGCGCTGATCCTGATCGCGAAATCGATGGGGCTGCCGCCGATCACTTACGCCGCCGCCGTCGCGCTCGCGTTGATGCTTGCGCTCGGCTTTGCCTCGCTGGTCAAGGCGCGGCTGCTGGCGCATGTGCTGAAGGCGCCGGTCAACAGCCTGCGCTGGGCGCTCGTCTGGGCGACCGCGGGCGCCGCCATCCTCGGCTGGGGCGCCACCCAGCTGCCCGAATGGGCCGAACTGCTGATCGGCGTGCCGGTGATCCTGGGGATTTACTCGTGGTTGATCTGGACCCGCGGCTTCGGCCCCGCCGACCGGGCACTGTTCAAAAAACATCCCGAAGCGGCGGAAGCGTCGAGTTAGTCAATTGACCGTAGCCCTGAACCTGTCGAAGGACGCTTATCCGGACAGGCGGCCTTCGACAGGCTCAGGACCACGGTTATTTCGATTACTTTACCGCTTCCTGCGCCGCATCGCCAACGTCCTGCGCTGCATCGCCGACCTTTTGCGCCGCTTCGGTGATCGCGCCGGTTTCGGCCTTTTCATTGCCCAGAAACTGAAACGCGAAAAATCCGGCCACCGCCAGCACGACGAGCAGGATCAGGCCCATCCCCAATCCGCCGCCGCGCCGCGGTTCGCGGTCGATGATCGTGGTGGTGTGCGTCGTGCCGTCGGGGGCGCGGGTTTCGTGAATCTCGTCGGCCATGTCATCCTCCTGTGCCATTTATCTGGCGCATAGGACGCGTTGGGTGGCCGAAAGTTCCTAGCCCAGTCGTTCGGCAACCTTGGCATTGAGATCGGTCTGCGCCCGCGGGCCGACCTGCGCAATGATTTCGCGCGCGCACACCGCGCCCATCGTCAGGCAGTCGGTAATCGGGCGTCCTTCGGCCAGACCCGCCAGGAAACCGGCGGCGAACAGGTCGCCGGCGCCCGTCGTGTCGACGACATCGTCGATCGGTTCGGCGGCGACTTCGCTGCGTTCGCCGTTCGTCACCGCAACCGCGCCATGTTCGCCGCGCGTCGCGACCAGCAACGGCACGTCGGCGGCGACCTTGGCCAGCGCCGCCTCGAAATCGCCTTCCTGCGCCAGTTCGAGCAGTTCGGCTTCGTTGGCGAACAGGATATCGATCTCGCGCGCCGCCATCATGCGGCGGAAATCCTCGCCATGCCCCGCGACCACAAAGGTGTCGGACAAGGTGAAGGCGACGCGGCGGCCTGCCGCTTTGGCCAGCCCGATCGCCTCGGCCATCGCGGCGCGCGAGGCGTCGGCGTTCCACAAATAGCCTTCCAGATAGAGAATGTCGGCGTCGGCGATCAGCGCCGCGTCGAGCGAATCATGACCCAGATTCTGCGACGCGCCGAGGAAAGTGTTCATCGTCCGCTGCCCGTCGGGGGTCACCAGGATCAGGCAGCGCGCGGTCGGGGCGCCAACCGCGAGCGGCGGCGTGTCGAACGCGACGCCGAGCGACGTCAGATCGTGGGTGAACACCTGGCCCAGCTGGTCATCGGCGACCTGGCCGATGAAACCGCAGCGGCGTCCCAGCGCGGCCATGCCGGCCAGCGTATTGGCCGCGCTGCCGCCCGACATTTCGATCGCCGGACCCATCGCTGCATACAGCCGCTCGGCCTCGGCGGCGTCGATCAGCCGCATCGATCCCTTGACCAGATTTTCGGCGGTGATCAGCGCGTCGTCGGCGCGAGCGAGGACGTCGACGATCGCATTGCCGATGGCAACAACGTCGAGGCGGGCGGTGGAGGCCATAAAATATCCTGCGATGTTTGGAAAAATGCTGCCGCGCTTTAGGGATGCGGGCGGACCAAGGCAAGCGCGACGCTTGACGCGCGCGGCGGCGCCTACCATCCCCGACGGATGACCCGTGCTGTTCAAGCCTTTCTGCTCGCACTTCGTGATCTGCCGACCCCGCGCGTCGTGCGGATCCTGCTGCAAAGCCTGGCGCTGACCCTGCTCCTGCTGATCGTCGCGGGCGCCGCACTCTTTTTCGCTGCGCGCTGGGCGCTCGAACATTGGGGTTGGCTGGGCGCGACCGAACGCGACATGGCCGGGGTCCTGGTCGTGCTGGCGATCGTCGCGGGTAGCTGGCTGTTGTTTCGCGCCGTCGCGATCGTCGTCGTCGGGCTGTTCGCCGACGCGATCGTCGCCGATGTCGAGGGGCGCCACTATCCCGGCGCCGCAGCGGGCGCCGTCGATGTTGGCTGGCGGCAGAATATCCGCCTTGCGCTGGCATCGCTGGTGCGGCTGATCGGCGGCAACCTGCTCGCGCTGCCGGTCTATATACTCCTGCTGGTCACCGGCATCGGCACCCCGATCTTTGCCTTGTTCGTCAACGGCCTGCTGCTCGGCCGCGATCTAGAGGCGATGGTGCTGGCGCGCCACCCCGAACGCCCGCGGCTGGATCGCTCTGCGCGCTGGTCGCTTGGTCTGCTGTCCGCCGCAACCTTCGTGGTGCCTATCGCCAATCTGTTGGCGCCGATCGTCGGCGCCGCTATGGCCGTCCATATGCTCCATTTGGCGAGCGGGGACCAGAAAAGATGATCAACAACAGCCGCTTGGCGATATTCACCGGCCTGGCGCTGCTGCTCGGCGGCTGCGCTGGCAATGCGATTCCGCGCGCCACCCCGCCCAAGGCGCCGACGGCGGCGGGTCCGATCACCGCGCCGCGCCCGACCCAGAACAACAGCCTGATCGGCCGCCCGGCCAATTCGGCGCTCAGCCTGTTCGGCAAGCCGCGCCTCGACGTTGCCGAGGGGATGGGGCGCAAGTTGCAGTTCGGCGGCGCCGCCTGCATTCTCGACATCTATTATTATGCGCCGCGGCAAGGCGCCGACGCGCTCGCCACCCACGTCGATGCGCGCACCCCGGACGGCCGCGATGCCAATGTCCCCAGCTGTATCGAGGCGCTGCGGCGGTAATCTGATCCCCCTGTAGCGAAGCCATGGGGAGGGGACCGCTCACGAAGCGGGTGGTGGCGGGGCCGCAACGGCAGCGCCAAAGCCCCTCCGTCAGTCCTGCGGACCGCCACCTCCCCATCGCTGCGCGACAGGGAGGATTTCCGATGACGTCATAACGTCAATTCACCCAGCGCCCAGCGCGCCGCATCCGCCACCATCGGCGTTTCATCGTCGGCCAGCTGCTCCAGCGCCGGTCGAAACCCGGCATCGCCGCTGTTCCCCGCTGCAATCGCGGCGTTCCGCACCATCCGCCCGCGCCCGATGCGCTTGATCGGCGAGCCTGCAAACACCTGCCGGAACCCGGCATCGTCGAGCGCCAGCAGATCGGCGAGCGATGGCGCGACCAGCTCGGCGCGCGACAGAAAGGCGCGGTGCGTATGCGCGGTGTCGGCGAACTTGTTCCACGGACACACGGCCAGGCAATCGTCGCAGCCATAAACGCGATTGCCGATGCCGCGCCGCAGGTCGAGCGGGATCGGCCCGTCATGTTCGATGGTGAGATACGAGATACAGCGCCGCGCATCGAGCTGGTAGGGCGCCGGAAACGCCTGGGTCGGGCAGGCGTCCTGGCACGCCGAACAACTGCCACAGCTATCGCGCCCCGGCGGGTTCGTGACCAGGTTGAGCGTCGTGTAGATCGCGCCCAAAAACAGCCAGCTGCCATGATCGCGGCTGACCAGATTGCTGTGCTTGCCCTGCCAGCCCAGCCCGGCCGCCGCCGCGAGCGGCTTTTCCATCACCGGGGCGGTATCGACGAACACTTTGAGTTCGGCGTCGGGCGCCTCGGCGACCAGCCATCGCGCCACCGCCTTCAGCGCCTTTTTGACGACGTCATGATAGTCGCCGCCTTGGGCATAGACCGAGATCCGCCCGCGTGTCGGATGATCGGCGAGCGCCAGCGGATCGTGCACGGGGGCGTAGCTCATCCCCAGCGCGATCACCGATCGCACCTCGGGCCACAGCCCCTTGGGCGAACCGCGCTGTGCGGCACGGCTTTCCATCCAGATCATGTCGCCGTGGCGTCCCTCGGCCAGCCACTGGGTCAAGCGTGCAGCGGTTTGCGGCGCCGCGCCCGCGTCGGCGATCCCGAACGCCGCGAAACCCTGGGCGCGCGCCACCGCTTCGAGCCGCTGTTCGAACGTGTCTGTGGAGGAGGGCAAGGCTTCCGCAACCATTCGCGCCCTATACGACAACAACTCTGTCGTGCCATATGGCTATGATAACCCCCTCCGTTCATCCTGAGGAGGGGCTGAGCGAAGTCGAAGCCTGTCCTGAGCGCCTGCAAGGCAGTCGAAGGGACCCGTCTCGAAGGATCAGCACCAGCGCCTGATCCTTCGAGACGCGCTTTCGCGAAGCTCAATCGCTCCTCAGGACAAACGGCATTTGTTTCGGAATCCAATTTTGACCAATTTCAGCGTCGAGGCGACTGGCCTCACCAAATATTTCGGTAATTTCAAAGCGGTCGACCAGGTCAACCTGGCGGTGCCGACGGGCAGCATCTATGGCGTGCTCGGCCCCAATGGCGCGGGCAAGACGACCAGCCTGCGGATGACATTGGGGATCATCGACCCCGACGAGGGCAGCAGCCGCGTGTTCGGCGAGCGCCCGCAAGCGGTGCGCCACCGCATCGGCTATCTGCCCGAAGAACGCGGCCTCTATCCCGGCATGAAGGCGCGCGAAGCAATCGCGTTCATGGGCGCGCTGCGCGGGCTCGACTGGCGCGAAGGCCGCCGCCGCGCCGCAACCTTCATGACCGAACTCGGGCTCGAACGCGTGATCGACGAAAAGGTCCGCAAGATGTCGAAGGGCATGGCGCAGATGATCCAGCTGATTGGGTCGATCGTCCATGCCCCCGACCTGATCGTCCTGGATGAACCTTTTTCGGGTCTCGACCCGGTCAATCAGGAACGGCTGGAGATGCTGGTCCGCCGCGAACGCGACCGCGGGGCGACGATCCTGTTTTCGACCCATGTCATGGCCCATGCCGAGCGCCTGTGCGACAGGCTGGCGATCATCGCGCGGTCGCAGCGCCGGTTCGAGGGCACCGTCGACGACGCGCGCGGCCTGCTGCCGATGCAGGTGCGCTACACCCCGCGCGCCGACGCCGACACCGCATCGATCGCCGCGCTGCTCCCCGCGGGCGCCGAAATGCGCGGCGACAGCTGGCATTTCCCGATCGGCGACACCGACGTCGAACCGCTGTTGGTACGGATAACGAACAGCGGCCTGGGCGTTGCGGGGCTGTCGATCACCCGCCCCGCGCTCCACGACGCATTTGTTCATATCGTTCGCCAGGTCGATGCGAGTTTCGCTGCCGACGCCCGAACCGACGCGGTCGAGGAGGCACTGGCATGACCCCGTTCCTCAAGAATATGCTGGTCATCGCGCGGCGTGACTTTCTGGCGATCGTCGCCACTCCGACCTTCCTGTTGTTCCTGCTCGCGCCGCTGTTCATGGTCGGCATGGGGCTGGCGGGCGGCATGGGCGCGTCGCAGCTGGCGGACAGCGCCCGCGGCACCGGCCGCATCGTTGCGGTGGTCGATGCCGCCGATGTCGAGGCGCTGCGCGCCGCCGACGCTCGCCTGCGCGACGCCTTTACGCGCGACGATGCGCCGCCGCCCATCGAATATCGCATCGCCGGGCAAGGGTCGCCCGATCCGCTGGCGATCACGCGCGAAAAGGGCACCGACACCTATGCGGTGATGACAGGGCCGCTCGGCAGCCCCCGCATCGTCGAGCGCAACGCCGAGGGCAGCTCGGGACGCTATCTCACTCTGCTGGTCAATCAGGTGCGGCGCGACCGCGCCGCTGGCGAGATCGCGCCGGTGACCCCGCGCTTTGAAAGCATCCAGCGCGGCGGCACCAGCATCGCGGTGCAACAGTCGCTGGGCTTTGGCGCGGTGTTCATCATTTTCCTGCTGACCTTGCTCCTCGCCGGCCAGACGGTGAGTTCGCTGGCCGAAGAAAAGGGCAACAAGGTGATCGAGATTCTCGCCGCCGCGGTGCCGCTGGAAAGCGTCTTTCTGGGCAAGCTGCTCGGTTTTCTGGGGGTCGCGGTGCTGTTCATCGCCTTCTGGATGGCGATGGCGCTCGCCGGCGGGCTGATTGCGGCGACGCAACTCGACCCCGCAGCGCTGGCGACGGCGCAAAGCGCCAGCAAGGCGACCGCGGCGCTTGGCGCGACACCTGCAACCGGCTGGCCTTTCTTCCTCGGCATCGGCTTTGTCTATTTCATCCTGTCGTTCCTGCTGCTCGGCGCGGTGTTCCTCGGCGTCGGCGCGCAGGCGGCAACGGTGCGCGAAATCCAGATGCTCAGCCTGCCGATCACGATTTTCCAGGTCGGCATGTTCAGCCTGTCGACCGCCGCAGCGAGCGCCCCGGGCAGCAGCCTGTCAACGATCGCGCAGATTTTTCCCTTCTCGTCACCGCTCGCGATGGCGGCGCGCGCCGCGACCGACGACAGCAAGTCGGTGCACCTGCTCGCGCTCGGCTGGCAGGCGATCTGGGTGGCGCTCGTCATCTTCATATCGGTGCGCCTGTTCCGCGCCGGGGTGCTGAGCAGCGGCAGCGGCTGGAAATTCTGGCGGCGCCGCGGACGGGCGGCGGCGCTCGCCGCGACCGCCGCCGCTGCAACGGCGCAGGCCACCGACCCTCATTGACAAAGCTGTAAATAGTGGCATTCTGCAACTGAATCGGCCGCGCGATGACGGCTGGACGGAGGATAGCCATGGCCACCCAAGTTCGCACCGCTCCCGAAATCGTCAACCCGCTCGACGTCAGCCGCGCCGAGCTGTGGAGCGAGGACCGCTGGCAAGAACCGATGCGCCAGCTGCGCGCCGAATCGCCGATCTATCATTGCGAGGATTCGAAATTCGGCCCCTATTGGTCGGTGACCACCTATAAACCCATCCAGCATATCGAGGCGCTGCCCAAGATTTTCTCGTCGTCCTGGGAATATGGCGGGATCACCGTCGCGGGCGACGGCGTCGAACATCTCAAAGAAGGCGAAATCCCGCTGCCGATGTTCATCGCGATGGACCCGCCGCAGCACACCGCCCAGCGACGCACCGTCGCCCCGGCGTTCGGCCCGTCCGAAATTGAGCGGATGCGCGCCGACACGCAGCAGCGCACCAGCGACCTGATCGACACGCTGCCGATCGGCGAGCCGTTCGACTGGGTCGAAAAACTGTCGATCGAACTCACCACCGACATGCTGGCGCTGCTGTTCGATTTTCCTTGGGAGGAACGCCACCGGCTGACCGCATGGTCCGACGCGCTGGGCGATATCGAATCGTTCGATACCACCGAACAGCGGCAGGCGCGCACCGCCAAGGCGTTTGAAATGGGCGCCGCGTTCAAGGAATTGTGGGACCGCAAGGCGCTCAACCCCGGCCCGCACGACCTGATCTCGATCATGCTGCAATCCGACGCGATGAAGCATATGAGCGAGCATGAATTCATGGGCAATCTGATCCTGCTCATCGTCGGCGGCAACGACACGACGCGCAATTCAATGTCGGCCTATGCCTATGGCCTGCACTGCTTCCCCGACGAGCGCGCCAAGCTCGAGACGAATCACGACCCCGAACTCGCGGTCAATGCGATGCACGAAATCATCCGCTGGCAGACCCCGCTGGCGCATATGCGGCGCACCGCAATGGAAGATACCGAGCTGTTCGGCCACCAAATCAAGAAACGCGACAAGATTGCCCTGTGGTACGCCTCGGCGAACCGCGACGAGAGCGTCTTTCCCGACGGTGACCGGATCATCGTCGACCGCGAAAATGCGCGCCGCCATCTGGCCTTTGGTTATGGCATCCACCGCTGCGTCGGCGCGCGCGTTGCCGAATTGCAGCTGACCACGCTGATTTCGGAGATGCAGAAGCGCCGCCTGCGCGTCAATGTCCTTGCCGAGCCCGAACGCGTCCACGCCAGCTTCGTCCATGGCTATCGCCATATGCAGGTCGAGCTGGAGAAATATTGACGCGCAGTGAAACCTGGCGCGATAAAACCACGTATCTGACGTGAAGGCCCGGCGACCGGGTCAGGAGTCCGCCATGATTGATCGCCGTTATCTGCTCGCTGGCCTCGCCCTTGGCGGCGGGGTGATCGCCGCCCCGATGCTGTTCGCCAAATCGGCGCGGCCGCAAGCTGCGCCCGGCTGGCGGCTGAGCGACGCCGAATGGAAAAAGCGCCTGTCGCCGCTGCAATATCGCGTCCTGCGCGAAGCGGCGACCGAACGGCCATTCACCAGCCCGCTCGACAAGGAAAAGCGTGCCGGCACCTTTGCCTGCGCGGGCTGTGCGCTGCCGCTCTATTCGAGCAAGACCAAATATGACAGCGGCACCGGCTGGCCGAGTTTCTGGGCACCGCTGAAGGGCGGGATCGCAACATCGACCGATTACGACCTCGGCTATGCGCGCACCGAAGTGCATTGCAAACGCTGCGGCGGACATTTGGGCCATGTGTTTGACGATGGCCCGAAACCGACCGGCAAACGCTATTGCATGAATGGCGCGGCGATGAGCTTTCGCGCTGCCTGACGCCGCGGCGTCAGCGCGCCGTCACCGCGGCCTTCACCCGCCACACCGATAGCCCTGTGCGATTCCCGATGGCGACGGGTTCGAGCCAGGCGGGCGGCGTGCCCGCGTAGAGCTGCGCCGCGAGCGCATCCTTGCGGGCGCGGCGATATTGGACAAGGTCGTTCGCGGAGCGGCAAAACATCACCAGCTGGGCGCCGTTCTTGCGGACCAGCGCCTCGGCTTTGGCGGGGTCGCCGGTGAAGGCGCGGAGCGTGTCGGCCATCGCCTGCCTGTTGCGATGGTGCCCCGTCGCCACCAGGCCATGGCGCGTCCAGAACATCAGCGGCGCGCCAAGGTCGATCGGGGTCATGATCGTTGTCGGTGGCATCCGGTTCAGCGCGGCGATCGTCGCGGGGTCTAGGCAGGTTTGGGCAAAAGGCCGGTTGGCAGCGGCTTCCGCTTCGTCGGGCTGCAAGGCCGGAAACAGCAAGCCGAGCACCGCCGCGACCGCGATGCTGCCGAGCAGCGGCAGGGTCAGCGACGCCATCGCCGACGCCAGCACGCGCGGAATCGTCGCAGGGATCCTGCGCGCCCAGCCCCAGGCGCGCAAGCCCAGCCAAGCGCAGCCGGGCAAAGCGAAGAGATGGGCGGTGGCAACGCTGCGCAGCACGAGTAGCGACAGCACCGTCGCCCCGACTAGCGCCACGATGATCGTCGTCCACGCCTTGCGATCGTCGCCATCGGAACAGCCCCGCCACGCGAGCAGCGACCCGATCAGCCCGGCCAGCGATGGCACCAGCACAAAAATGGCGTCATAACCGCGCGACGCCCACAGCGGCTGGCCTTCGAGGATATTCTTGTACCAATAATCGACAACGATCGGGTCGAGCGACGCGAACGGCCCGTTCGCGCACTGCGGCTCGCTCCACACCAGTGCTCCCGCTGCCGCAAGACCCGCGCCGCCGAGCAGCGCCAGGCGGAGCCACACGCTGCCTGGCTGGGCACGCGCGACGGCAAAGGTCGCCGCCGCCGCCGCAACAAATGCCGCCATATAAGGCAGCGACAGCGAATCGCACCAGGTTCCGGTCAGCCCGAGGGGACCGCGCGTCGCGAATTGAACCAGGATGGCGCCGCCCGCCAGCGCCCCAAGATAGCCGCACAAGCGATCGCGGTCGGGGGCGCGGCTATGCAGCGCCCAGCGAAAGGCCGCCAGCGCGGCGAACAGCGCGACAATCGGCAATCCTTCGATCGACACCGCCAGCAAGGCCGCCGCAAACAGCCCGCCCCAAGCCCCCGCCTGCCATGTTGCGGGGCGCAGCGCCTGCGCCATGATCAGCATCGCAAACAGGATCTGCCAGCCGTGATGATCGACCCGCAGCGGGCGGAACTGCATCACGATGAACCCCGACATGATCAGGAACAACGGCACGACATAGGCGATCCGCCGGTCGGACAGGCCGCGATAGCCGAGCACGCAAGCGGCGCTCAGCACGGCGCCGAGCAGCGGCGGCCACAACGTCATCACAATCCGTTCGGCCATCGCCTGCCCGAACAGCGGCTTCAAGATGAGGATGCCCGCGGCCAGCGGCGCATCGACGATCCGCGACCAGTGCATCAGCACCCCGCCGCCCGCCGGATTGACGCGATACTGCGCCAGATCCCACCAGCTTTGCCCCGCGAGCAGGTCGCGGACCTGCGCCATACGCATCGCGTCGTCGGTGTCGCCCAGATCCAGCGCAATGATCGCCGGCCAATTGGCCATGATCGCAATCACGCTCATCGCCGCCCAGATCAACAGCGCGATACGCAACGGCGTGAACCACGGCCCGAGATTGATTCCGGCCGAAGGCGCGGTGTCGGCCACAGACAGCGCGGGCGCGCCCGTCATGCCGCGGCGGCCCGGAACACGATATGGCGGCGTAGCAAATAGGTGGTCTGGAAGCTGACGACGATCGCCGCCAGCTTGGCGAGCCGCGGGTCGAGCCCGAGCGCGCTGCCTGTGCCCACGATCGCCGTCGTGACGGCAAGACCGATCAGCGCCGATCCGACGAACAGCATTTTCTGGCGATGCCGCTCACCGGTGCCGCGCGCCGCGGCGCCGTCGGCAAAAACGAGGCGGCTCGATACCAGCCAGTGGACCAGGATCCCGGCGCAGTAACCAACCGCCGATGCCGCCATTGGCGACAGCCCCGAATCGAGCAGCAGCAGGAACAGCCCGGCATCGCTGCCCAGCGCGAGCACGCTGGCAAGCAGATAGTTCAGCCAGCGGATCTCGCCGCGGCGGATCGATTCGATCAGGTTTATCGCGGGTTGCAAGGCAAGTATCCCTCCGGCCAAGGCGTCAGGCGGCCTTCGTCACGCGCGCCGGGACGTCGCGGACCGACGCCAGCGCCGCCTGCTCGCCCTCGGTGCCGCTTTCGTGATATTCGGCATCCTCGTTGACGCCCCAGATGTCATAGACGCGCTCACCCGCAACGATGTTGCGCACCGTCAGCATCGCGGTCATCATCGCATGATCCTGGTTGTTGTAACGGTGCATGCCGTTGCGACCGACCATGTGCAGCGTCGGATAGCGCGCTTCCAACTCGCTGCGCATCGTCTCGACATGCGTGGCATAATCATCGTCGTAGACCGGATAGGCCTTTTCCTGCCGCACAACCGCGCCGCCGACGACATCCTTGGGATCGCACAGGCCGAGGATCGCCATTTCGCGGGTCGCCAGCGCAACCAGATCCTCATCGCTCGACGCCCACAGTCCGTCGCCCTCGAAACAGAAATATTCCAGGCCGACGCACGCCAGTTCCGGGTCAGGCACCATTTCGGGGGACCAGCTGCGGAAATTCTGCACCCGGCCGACCTGCACCTTGCTGTCGTGGATATAGATCCAGTTGTCGGGGAACAGATCCTCCGACCGGATTTTCAGCGCGACGGTCAGAAAGTCGCGATATTTCAGGTTCGGCGCCGCATTCAGCGCGCAGGCGGGCAGCGGATGGATACGCGCCGCCAACTCGCGCATCGGCGCCGAGCTGATCACATGCGCCGCATCGATCACGACATCGCCGTTCGGGCCATTGGCAGTCAGCCGCCAGCGGCCGCTCACCTGATCCTGCGTCAGCTGTTTGAAGCTGTGCGCCATCAGCACATGGTTGCCGCCCGCGACCACCTTGTCGCGCGCCGCATCCCACATCATGCCGGGGCCAAGCCGCGGATAGCGAAAGGTTTCGAGCAGGGTCTTGGTCGCCATGCCGTCATTTGGCCGCTTGTTCAGCCCAAAGCTGCGCTTCAGCCCGTCGAGCACCGCGGCACCCAGGCTCAGCCCCTTGATCCGCTGCGCCGCCCAGTCGGCCGACATTTCGTCGCACGGCATCCCCCACACCTTCTCGGTATAGGTTTTGAAAAAGATCGAATAGAGCTTCCGCCCGAACTGGTTGATCGTCCAATCCTCGAAACTGCGGACATTCTTGTTCGGCAGCAGCTTCGCCTGCGCATAGCTCACCATGCACAAAGTCGAACGCACGATGCCCAGATTCCACAGCGCCTCGAACGCGCGCAGCGGATAGGAATAGAATTTGCCTTCGTAATAGATGCGGCTCATCCGCGGCCGCTGGATAAAATCGTCGGGCAGAATCTCGTTCCACAGATCGACGACTTCCTGGCTTTTGGAAAAGAAGCGGTGGCCGCCGATGTCAAAGCGAAAGCCTTCATGCTCGACCGTCCGGCTGATCCCCCCGACGTAGACCGGGTCTTTTTCGATCACCGTTACCTTATAACCCTGTTGGGTCAGCTGATAGGCGGCGGTCAGCCCTGCCGGTCCGGCGCCAATGATGGCCACGTCGGCACTGGTCGGACGGCTTTTCGAAATTCGGGCGTCGGTCACGTGAATATTCCCCCACACAGGCTAAATGTCTGAGCGATGCTGTGCCGCAAATATGGCTAACAACCGGTTAAGAAGCCTTCGGATTTGGCGATTGAACGGCATTCGATGCCCGATCGATGCGATAGACGCGAAAGCCGCCGGTCGATAAGCGCGCTTCGGGCGCGAGCCAATCGACCGGCTTTTTATGCAAAAGATAAGCCGCAAGGCCGTCGGGACGCGCTTTCGCCAGCTTCTCGAGCTCTTTATCGCACACAACCAGATATTGGGCGCCGTCTGCGACGACCAGCGGCCTGGCGACCGGCGGCGGCGAGAGGAAAGCGGTGAGGACGCGGTTCATTGTCGCATGATTACGATGGTGACCTGTCGTCACAACGCTGTGCGGCGTCCCCACGAGCAGGGCTGGCGTGATCTGAATTGAGGAGAAGAGCAGGGTCGCCGGCTCTCTGGCCATCGCCACGCTCATGTCCGACAAATTGCAAAGTGACTGGTCGGTACGCGCCGTCGATTCCGCGTCGTTACCTGCCACCACAAGGGCCAATGCTACATCGACGATCGGAACCGCGAGCAGAAAAGCGAGCGATCCACCGATCCGCTGCCATGCCCACAGTCTGGCGCGGCTCCACCGCCACAAACCCATGGCCAGTACCGGAAAGGCCGGGACCATGAATGCGTGCGCGACGGCCGTCATCCGCATGACCAGCATTCCCAGGACCGTCGCGACCAGCACGATCAGTGCCAACCGCCCCCAATCGTCGGCTGCATCGGATTCGCGACTTTTCCACAACGAAAACCCCAGCGCGATCAGCCCGACGATCGTCGGCGCGCCATAAACCACGGCCATGCTCAGATCCTGGTGCCAGATTGGGCGTCCCTCCTGGATCGGATCGTACCAATAAGTCCGCACGAGCGGTTCTAGATCACCAAAGGGTCCTTCAAGACATGCCGGATAGAAAAGCGCGAACACGGCCGCACCGATACCGCCCGCCAATGCACCGAGCGATAGGCGCAACGCAGGCGATGCGGATGACAATCTGGCATTGGCCAGAATCGCCAACAGGCAAAGCGCGGTTATGGCGATCGGGATGAGGTAAGGCAGCGAGAAGCTGTCGCAATAGCTGCGGATCAGATAGGATGGCCCGCGAAACGCAAGCAGCCAAAGCGTCGGTACAATCAGCAAACCGACCGAAAACCCCACCAAACGAGATTTCTTGCTTGGATCGCGCGACCAGTCGAGAACGAAAAGTCCCCCGAACAGGGCGAGAAACGGTAAGCCCTCGATCGAAATTTCGACATAAAGAGTGCCGGCAAAGGCTGCGATCATTCCAGCCGAAAACGACGGTTCGTTGAACGTCGCCCACAACATGGTCAGCGCCAGCAGGATTTGCCAATTGTGGTGGTCGATATTCATCGGCGCGAAATGATGAAGAAAGGTAATCGTCGTCGACGCGATAATCAGCCCGCAAATGACGACTTGCCGATCGCCCAGCATGGCCAAAATCCGACCGAGCAGCAGCAGCAGGGGCAAAACAAGCAGCGGCGGATAAAGTGCCAGCGCCAACCGCTCCGCGAGTTCGGCAGGAAAAAACACGCCCAACAGCGTCGTGAGCCCGACAATCTGTACGTCGATAAAGCGCGACCAGTGCATCAGACCGCCGCCGCCCGCCGGATTGGCGCGATACTGCACGGTATCGAACCAGCCTTGTCCGGCAGCGAGATCGCGCACCTGCGCCAGCCGCATCGCGTTATCGGGATCCCAAAAAGTGAGGCTGGCGATTGCGTCGTGATGGATCGCAATACTGGCTGCCACAAATCCTAGCCACAACATGACCGTCAGGCCGCTGACCCCAATAGGCTTGAAAAGTTCACCCTTTTTTTCGGTCCGCTGCATCTACCGTATCATCCGTTTGTCGTAGTCGCCAAGGTGGCCGACGCTCAGGCGTCGGCCCAAGACTGCGTTCGGCAGTGGCCAAACATGGCTAAGGATCGGTTAATTCGGGGTCGCGATTCGCCGCATATCCGCCTTTCGCCGCTGGGCGTGCCGCCCATATTGCGATAAACTTTCCGTGGCCAAAGGAGGCGCACGACATGGCGGGTGGTCTGGCAATTGTCTTGAGCGGCGGCGGCGCCAAGGGTGCCTTTCAGGTCGGCGTCGTCCACGAACTCGTCGTGAGCCGCGGCGTTCGCCTCGATATTGTCGCCGGGGTTTCGACCGGCGCGATTCAGGCGCTGGGGGTCGCGCAAGACGATGTTCCGGGCCTGCTCGACGCCTGGCTAGCGATCCGCGGCAACAGCTCGATCTACAAATCGCGCCCGCTCGGCGTCGTCGGCGGACTGCTTGGCGAGGATGCGATCTATGACACCGCGCCGCTCAAAAGCCTCCTCAAGGGCTTTGCCAACGACGCCAAACTGCGCGCCAGCGGCCGCAAATTGTTGCTCGGCGTCGTCAATCTCGGCACCGGCACCTACCGCAGCATCGACGAGAATGTCCCCGGCATCCACAATTGGGTCTATGCCAGCTGCGCGATGCCGCTGTTTTTCGACCCGCTCAAGACGCGCGCGAGCGACGGGACCGAGGAACAATGGGTCGACGGCGGGGTGCGCGACGTGACCCCGCTCAGCGCGGCGCTCGGCATGAACCCGCGCGGCGTGATCGCGGTCCGCGCCTCGCCCGCACCGCGCCCCGGCCCGGTGCGCACCTTTCCCAACCTCATCAAGATCGGGCTGCGTGCGGTCGATATCCTGCAATCGGAGGTGTCGGCCAATGATCTCGCGGGCGCGGCGCTGATCAACGACCTGATCGCGGCGCGCGAATCGCAGCTGCGCGCGCTGCAAAGCGAGGGCATCGGCGGGGTGCAGGCCGCCCGCATCCTCCGCCCGCTCGACGTCCAGATCGCGCGCTACCGCTTCGCCCCGATCCGCATCATCGAACCCGAGGAAGAAGTCGCCGAAACGCTCGAATTCAACCCCGCCAAAATCCGCGCCGCGATCGATGCCGGCCGCCGCGCGGTCGACCGCGAATGGGACGCGCTTGAGCCACTGCTGAGCTGAGGCGGCGCGAACCGCGGCGGGCGCCCGATTGCGGACGAGCGGTGCCTTAAATCCCGGTCATGTAGAGCGAAGCTCGGACACCCCGACCTCATGCGCTGCCGATGGGAGTCTCGACTTCGCTCGACACGAACGGAAATAGAGGACGATCTGGAAGTCACCCCGAGCCAACCTGCCACGCGCGCGCAAAAAAGGGCGAGCCAGCTGGCCGCCCCTTTGATCCTCGTCGAAAATGGCGCGCCGCCGAACGCCTTGGCGGTGACGGCGCGCGACTTCAGCCATTCCAACGCCATTTGTCGTCCGCGCCGCGCGAGGCGCCCGGCTCGCTCCACGGCGCAGCATAGCGGATCGCTACCATCGCAGCAGAAGCATCGATCACCGCTGTCCACAAGCGATGGAGCCGGTTCGATTCGGTGGTGTGGGTCATGATTTGTCTCCTGCATCCGGCGCCGCAAAGGGAGGGAGAGGGCGGCCCGAACGACGCCTTTCTAACGCCGCCGAAATGGCGATTGGTGCTAAAATTGACCGTGCGAGTGAGCAATTTTGGCGCTATTGAGTCAATGATGCGAAAAATGATCGACCTCGATGGTTTCGACCGCCGCCTGCTCGCGCTGGTCCGCGAAAATAATCTGGAGCCCGCGCGCGTGCTGGCAGAGAAGGTCGGGTTGTCGCTGTCGGCGGTGCTGCGCCGTCTGCGGCGGCTGCGCGACGAAAAGATAATCGTCGCCGACATTGCGGTGGTCAATCCGGCGCTCACCGGATCGGCGCTGACCATGCACGTCCTGGTCCAGATGCAGCAGGCGGGGCCGCAGACGATGGACAATTTTGCACGCGCGATCGGCCAGCATCCCGAGATCACCGCGGCATGGGACGTCACCGGCGTCGATGATTTCCTGCTCAAGGTCCAGGTCGGCACGATGGAGGAATATGACGCTTTCACCCGCCGTGCGCTGGGCGAAGACAAGGGCGTTCACTCGTTCACGACGCTGATCGCGATCCGCAACATCGTCGAGAATGAAGTCGCGCGGCGGCCGTTGCGCGATTGGTAGGGTCGGGAGCGGATGGCCCGGCGTGGATGTCGGCCAGCGACCGGTAAATGACGTCACGCGTTTTTTACTTCGTCATTCCCGCGAAAGCGGGAATGACGAGGGTGGGGAATGGCAGCTCGCCACCCCAAAGCGGCTGTGGTCCGCACGCAAAAAAGGGCGGCGCGAACGGCCGCCCTTCTGGACACCGGCTTTCACCGGGATAACGCATATCCACGACCGCGCGCATTCAGCGCGCGGTACGATGCGTCACTTGATCTTCGATTCCTTGAACTCGACATGCTTGCGCACGCGCGGGTCATATTTGCGCACCGACATTTTTTCGGTCATCGTGCGCGGGTTCTTTTTCGTCACATAGAAAAAGCCCGTGTCGGCGGTGCTCACCAGCTTGATCTTGACGGTCGTCGGCTTGGCCATGGCCCTGTTCCTCGAAATATCTGCACATCCGCCGGAGGTCCGAAGGATGCGGCGGGACTAGGGCCCCGACGTTGGTGTGAAAAACATGAGAGGGCCGCGCGAAGCCGCGCCGCCCCTCAATATCCGCGCGCCTCTGACCGGATTCGGCGCTTCTGTCAAGCAAAAGAGCGGGCGGACGGCGCGCCGCCATCCGCCCAGCGAGGGGTATCGTGGGGCGCCTAAGCGGACTTGATCTCGAACCGCACCGTCATCGTCTTCCAGCTTTCTTCGGCCACCCCGCCGCGCGTCGCGGGGGTGAAGCGCCATTTGGCGAGCGCGCGGCGCTTGGTTTCGGCGAAGAAGCCCGGGCTATCGGTGCTGACCAGCTCGACCGCCTTTACCCGCCCGTCGGCGCCGATCAGCACGCGCACCTTGGCGACGCCCTCAATCTCGCGCCGCTGCTCGCTCGCCGGATAATCGGGCTGGAACGCCCCGGCGTAACGCGGGTCGAGTTCGGCGAAGACCAGTTTGGGCTGCGGCGGCGGATCGGCGGGGCGGGCCGCGGGGCCGGGATCGAGCGGAGGAAGATCGACAATGATCGGCCCCTCCACCACGCGATTGTCCGTCGTCGGGTTGATGTCGATGGTCGATTTCACCGTGTCTGTCGCCGATGCGGATTTCTCGGTCGGCTGCGCCTCCTCCGTCGGCTGCGGCGGCGGATCGAGCGGTTTCGTCAGTTCGATCAACGTGCCCTGCATCGGCTCGGTCTTGGGCGGCGTCACCATGACCATCGGCGACAGCGCCACCGCGACGACCAGCGCTGCGGGCAGTCCGACGGCCAGGACCGCGGCGACCGGGTGGCGGCGGTTATCGCTGCCATAGCTGTTACGGGGCAGCGCCATCGCCGCGCCCGCCGGGGCGGTCGTCGCCTCGGGGGCGGTCAATATGGTCGAAATCAGGGGTATCAGGGTCATGGCATCTCTCCTTGCCTGTCAGACCCGGCCCCGCCGTGTTTCGACCACCGTTGTCGGCCAAGTCAGGCTTCAGTGATAGTATATCATCACCACTTTTGTCAAGTGGCCCGGTAGGCAAGAACAGCGACGCTTTTTCGTGGGTCGGTTAGGCGGCAGCCAGCCGCGTGACCGCCTGATCCTTGGCGATCAGCGGCAGCAATTCGGCCATGTCGGGACCATGGTCGCGGCCCGTCAGCGCGCGGCGAAGCGGCAGGAACAACGCCCGGCCCTTGGCCCCCGTCGCCGCTTTCACCGCGGCAGTCACCGCGTGCCAAGGATCGGCGTTCCAGTCGATCGCGGGCGCCGCGGCGGCAGCGGCGGCGAGCACCGGCCGGTCGGCGTCCTCGACCGGCGGCGGCGGCAACGGTCCCTCGAACACCGGCACCCAGTCCAGGGCTTCCGCAACCGTCATCAGGTTCGGGCGAATCGCATGCCAGCGCGCCGCGGTGATCGCGGCGGGCAGGCGGTCCGCGACTGCATCATGGTCGGTATGATGCAAAATCTTCTGGTTGAGCAACGCCAGCTCGGCCTCGTCGAACCGCGCCGGGGCGCGGCCGAAGCGCGCAAAATCGATATGCTCGATCAGCGGCGCCAGGCTGGTCACCGGCTCGACGGGATCGCTGGTTCCCAGCCGCGCGAGCAAAGCCGCTAGCGCGATCGGCTCGATCCCGGCATCGCGCAGGCTGGCCATGCCGAGCGAACCGAGCCGTTTCGACAATTTGCCCTCGGTGCCAACGAGCAACGCCTCATGGGCGAAGCGCGGCGGCACAGCGCCCAGCGCGTCGAACATCTGGATCTGCGCCGCGGTATTCGACACATGATCCTCGCCGCGCACGACATGGGTAATCCCCATCGCTATGTCGTCGATCACGCTCGGCAGCAGATAGAGCCAGCTGCCGTCGGCGCGGCGGACCACCGGATCCGACATGGTTTTCGGTTCGAAATGCTGATCACCACGAACCATATCGGTCCATTCGATCGGTGCATCATGGTCGAGGCGGAAGCGCCAGTGCGGCGCCACGCCCTCCGGCACCGGCGCGTCGGCGGCTTTACGCTCATACACCGGCGGCAACCCGCGCGAGAGCAGAATCTTGCGCCGGATGTCGAGTTCTTCGGGGGTTTCATAGCAGGCATAGGCCCGCCCCGCGGCCTTCAACTTGTCGAATTCAGCCTCGTACAGCGCGAACCGCGCCGACTGGCGTTCCTCGCCATCGATGTCGAAGCCCAGCCACGCCAGGTCGGCGCGGATCGCATCGACATGCTCTTCTTTCGACCGCTCCAGGTCGGTATCGTCGATCCGCAGCAGGAAGCGCCCGCCATGCTTTTTCGCCCACAGAAAATTATGGAGCGCGGTGCGGACATTGCCGACATGCAGGGTGCCGGTCGGCGAAGGGGCGAAGCGGGTCACGACAGTCATCGCCGCGCCTATAACCGCATAATCGGCCGCCGTCAGTCGTCTTCGGCGATCTTGCGGTTCATCGCGATGTGGGCGGCCCAGCGTAGCGCCATGCCAACCACCGACAGCGCCGCGCCTGCGATCACTGCCCCCGCCAGCGCGCGATCTTCATCGCGCGCGGGCCAGGCGACCCAGGCCAGCAACGCGACGCTGACGATCGACAGCACATAGCCAATTCCGGTCAGCCAGTTCGCCAAGTCCTCAACGCTCCTGCTTCGGCACCGCGCCGCGCGGCGGCCAATAGGCCCAGGCTATGCTGAGCAACGACACGATCAGAATCACGCTATATTCCATTCCATTGCGCCCTGCCCCGACCACGAACCAGCCGAAGGGCCGATGCACCAGCAGCATACCGAGCGTCAGGATCGCGGCATGGCCCAGCGCGGCGAAGCTGGTCCAGCGACGGATCAGCATCAAGATCGGGCCGGTCAGTTCGAACAAGGTGACCGCCAGCGCCCAGCCAAAACCCATCGGAAAACCCTGGCTTTCCAGCCAGACGCCGAACGGTGCCACACCGCCGGCGACGAGACGAAAAAGCCCGTGGATCAAAATCAGCAGCGCGACGGTAACGCGTAGCACGTCGAGCGCCCGTTCGGCCCGCTGCGGCGACGCCGACTGTCCCAGAAACCCCATCTCCCGCTCCCTTTTGGCAAGCCCCCGATCAGGGTGGTCTAGCGTCGCCCCAAGCGGTGGCGAAGCCGCGCCGACGTACCGGTGCCCGCTAGGCCGTTCGAAAGCCGTGGGTGATCGGATAGCGCCGGTCGCGACCGAAATTGCGCGTCGACAGCTTGACCCCCGGGGGCGCCTGACGCCGCTTATATTCGGCGAGCATCAGTAGCCGTTCGATCCGCGCCACCGCATCGCGGTCGAAACCATGCCGCGCCACGACATCGTCGACGCTCGCTTCCTCCTCGACCAGCATGTGCAGCATGCGGTCAAGATCGGCATAGGGCGGCAGACTGTCCTCGTCCTTCTGGTCGGGGCGCAGTTCGGCGCTCGGCGGCTTGGTGATGATGCTGTCAGGCATCACCGGGGCCACCGGGTTAAGCGACAGCCGCGGCACATTGTCATTGCGCCATTTCGCGACCGCGAACACCGTCATCTTATAGGCGTCCTTGAGCGGGTTATAGCCGCCCGCCATGTCACCATAGATCGTCGCATAACCGACGCTCATCTCGCTCTTGTTACCCGTGGTCAGCAACATCGGCCCGAATTTGTTCGATAGCGCCATCAGCGTCACGCCGCGGATGCGCGACTGGACATTTTCCTCGGTGATGTCGACCTCGACATCGGCAAAGCTGCCCGCCAGCATCGTGTCGAACGCCTCGACCGCGGGGACGATCGGGATCGTGTCGAGCCGGCACCCGATCATCGCGGCGCAGCCCGCGGCATCGTCGAGACTCGCCTGGCTGGTGAAGCGGCTGGGCATCATCACGCACCACACCCGGTCGGGGCCCAGCGCGTCGGCGGCGATCGCGGCGCAGATCGCCGAATCGATCCCGCCCGACAGCCCGAGCACGACGCCGGGAAAGCGGTTGCGCGTCACATAGTCGCGCAGGCTTAGGATCATCGCGCTATAGATGTCGGCCGGGTGCGCCTCCCATTCGGCGATCGCGCCCGCTTCGCACACCCAGCCGTCGGACTCCTTGGCCCAGCGCGTGACGCGCTCCTCGGCGTCCCAATCGGTCAGCCGGTGCGCGGTAGCACCGTCAGCATTGAGCACGAACGAACAGCCGTCGAACACCAGTTCGTCCTGCCCGCCGATGCGGTTGAGAAAGATCAATGGCAGGCCGGTTTCGGCAACCCGGCCCGCAAACACCTGGCTCAACCGCCGTTCGTCCTTGTCGATCTCATAGGGACTGCCGTTGACCGAGATCAGCAGTTCTGCGCCTTGATTGGCCAGATGCCGCGACACTTTGGGCAACCAGCCGTCCTCGCAGATCGGCAGGCCCAGCTTGATCCCGCGCCATTCGACGATGTCGGGGAGCGGACCGGGAGCGAAAACGCGCTTTTCGTCGAAAGTGCCGTAATTGGGCAATTCATGCTTGCGCCGCGTCGCGACGATCCGGCCGCCATCGAGCAACGCAATGATATTATAGAGCGCATCGCCGTCTCGCTCGACCGACCCGACGAGCATCGCCGGACCGCCGTCGGCGGTATCCGCGGCGAGTTCGGCGAGCAGTTCCGCGGCCCGCTCGGCAAGCGCGGGCTTCAACACCAGGTCCTCTGGCGGATAACCGATCAATTGCAATTCGGGATAGAGGATCAGGTCGGCTTGCCTATGCCGCGCCCGCACCGCGCGCATCGCGTCGGCATTGGCGGCAAGATCGCCGACCGCCTGCGTCATCTGGGCCAGCACGATGGTGAGCGTTGGAGCGGCGTCGTTCATGCCGCCGAGCCTTACCCCCGGTCGCCGCGATTGCAAACCTCAGCCAAAGGCGAGGTGGGCGAGGAAGCGGCCCGGCATCATCGCAAAGACACCCGCGACGATCAGTCCGATATAGACGCCGCGCATGGCGCGCTGATGCGCGGCCACATTGCCGCGGCGAATGTGCCAGATGCCCATCGGAATCGAATAGAGGGTGATCACCGAAAAGATATGGATCGGCCCGATGCCCCCGGTCAGCCCGCGGATCCAGAAGCTGTCGATCGCAGTCACCAGCATCAGCAGCGCCCACACCCGCCCCGCCGCCTTGTGCCCGCGGGTGCCCTTGGGCGCCCACAACACAAAGGCGCCCAGCGGCACCGCGGGGATCACCGTGCCCAGATGGATCCACAGCGCCCAGGCGGGGGTGCGATACTCGCCCTGCCCGCGCATCAGATAACCGAGCGCCAGCACTGCCGCGGTGACCGCGGCGGTCGCGACGACCGCGCGCAAGACGGAGGCGTGACGGTGGATCGGCGAGGCGGCGGCGTGGGTGGTCATCGGACATTTCCTTGCTGGTCGATGCACCCCAGATGCCCGATGGTCGTTCACGGGCAATCGGGACTTCGCCGAGACGGCCGAAATCTTCGCGAATCCGGCCCTTCTGCCAATTGACGAAGCGCCAACCGGCGGTCAGACCGGCTTTATGGCGAGGCGGATCATAATCGAAACGTTCCTGATGATTGTTGCCGGGATCATCCTCGCGCTGATCGGCCCGTTCGGCAGTTATGAACTGCCGCTGGTCCAGCGATTGATCCTGTGGCCGCTGATGATCCTGTGTGGTTATCCGATCTTCGGCGGCCTCGGCGCCGTCGCGCGCTGGCTCGCCGAGGCGGCGCGCATCCCCTATGCCGTCACCATTGCGCTGGGGCTGATCGTCGGCGCGCTGCCGATGACCTTGCTCGTCATGCTGCTGTGGCGACGGGCTTCGATAGGTCAGGCGCTGCAATCGCCCGTGCTGGGTCCGCTCTATCTGCAAGTGCTGGTGATCGGAGTGATCATCTACGGCGCGATGTATCTGCTGTTCCGCCCTGCCGCTGATCCCGAACAGAAAGCGTCCCCGGCAGCGCCCCCGACGCCGGAACCCGCTGCCGCAGCAACCCACGGCGGCACCGCAGCCTCCCTGAACCCGGCCTTGCCGCTCGCGCCCGGTTTCGGCCCGGTGCGCGCGCTCAAGGGCGAGGATCATTATGTGCGCGTCGTCGGCGACGGCCGCGAGGAGTTGGTGCTTATGCGGATGCGCGATGCGATCGAACGGCTGGGCGACAGCGATGGTCTGCACGTGCATCGCAGCTGGTGGGTGACGCGCTCGGCGATCGCGGCGGTGCGCCGCGACGGCCGCACCGCCATCCTGACGCTGACCGGCGGGCACGAGGTGCCGGTGGCGCGCGACATGATGCCGGTGCTGCGCGCGGCTGGATGGCTGTAGCGTGGCGCGCACGCGGCGCGACAACGCAAGATGCCCTCTTCCCCTATCGCCCCCCGCTGGCTAAGGGGCGCGCAATCCTATTCCGCCGCGAAAGGGCCGCGCACCCCATGAAACTGATCTCCGGCAACAGCAACCTGCCCCTCGCCCGCGCGATCGCGGACTATCTGGAACTGCCGCTGACCGACACCAGCGTGCGCCGCTTTGCCGACGAGGAAGTGTTCGTCGAAATCCATGAAAATGTCCGCGGCCAAGATGTCTTCATCGTCCAGCCGACCAACTTCCCCGCCAACGACAATCTGATGGAATTGCTGATCATCACCGATGCGCTGCGCCGCGCGTCGGCGAAACGCATCACCGCCGTCGTCCCCTATTTCGGCTATGCCCGCCAGGACCGCAAACCCGGCCCGCGCACGCCGATCTCGGCCAAGCTGGTCGCCAATCTGATCACCACCTCGGGTGCCGACCGCGTGCTGGCGATCGATCTGCACGCCGGACAGATCCAGGGCTTTTTCGACATCCCGACCGACAATCTCTATGCCGCGCCGGTGATGAGCGCCGATATTCAGGCGCGCTTTGCGGGCAAGAATCTGATGGTCGTGTCGCCCGACGTCGGCGGTGTGGTGCGCGCCCGCGCACTGGCCAAGCGGCTCGACAACGCGCCGCTGGCGATCGTCGACAAGCGCCGTGAACGCGCTGGCGAATCCGAAGTGATGAACATCATCGGCGACGTGAAGGGGCGCTTTTGCATCCTGATCGACGACATCGTCGATTCGGCGGGCACGCTGTGCAACGCCGCCGGGGCGCTGAAGGCCGCGGGCGCCGAGGGCGTCGTCGCTTATTGCACCCATGGCGTGCTGTCGGGCGGCGCGGTCGCGCGCGTCGAGGCGAGCGAGCTGACCGAGCTGGTGATCACCGACTCGATCCAGCCGACCGATGCGGTCAACGACAGCGCCAAGGTCCGCGCGCTGACCGTCGCGCCGCTGCTCGGCGAGGCGATCAAGCGCATCGCCGACGAATCGAGCGTGTCGTCGCTTTTCGATTGACCTGAAGCGTGTCGATTACCTCTGACCTTGCGCTTGCCAACGCCCTTGCCGACGCCGCCGGCGCCGCCATCCGCCCGCTGTTCCGCGCCGCCTTTGCCCATGAAGCCAAGGCCGATGCCTCGCCGGTGACCGAGGCCGACCGCACTGCCGAAGCCGCGATGCGCCGTCTGCTGGATGCCGAAGCACCGCGCGACGGGATCATCGGCGAGGAATATGGTGCGGAGCGCCCCGATGCGGTGCGCCAATGGGTGCTCGATCCGATCGACGGCACCGTCAGCTTCATGGCCGGGCGGCCGATTTTCGGTACCCTGATCGCGCTGCTCCAGGACGGATGGCCGATCCTGGGCATCATCGACCAGCCGATCAGCGGCGAGCGCTGGGTCGGCGCGCTGGGACAGCCGACCCTGTTCAACGGCCAACCGGCGCGCACTCGCCCTTGCCGCGCGCTGGCCGATGCGACGCTGGCGACCACCGGCCCGCAATATTTCGCCGACCATGATGCCGAGCATTTCATGGCGCTCGCAGCGCAGACCGCGCACAAACGGCTGATTTTCGGCGGCGACTGCTATAATTACGGCCTGCTCGCGAGCGGGCACGTCGATCTGGTGGTCGAGGCGGGACTGAAACTCCACGATTTTGCTGCGCTGGTCCCGGTTGTCGAGGGCGCCGGCGGGACGATGTGCGACTGGAACGGCGATCCGCTCAACGCCGACAGTCAGGGTCATGTCATCGCATTGGGTGATCCGGCGCGGCTCGAAGACGTGATCGAAGGGCTCGCCTGCCACCATTGATCCGGCGGCGATGGGCCAGATGCGTTGGCCGCCCCGCAACGCTTGCATTTCCGGGCGAATCCCCCTAAGCGCCCCGCTTCCGATTGTGTCGGCTGGCGACAAGGGCTGCCAGGTCGATACGCAAACGGACTTCCAAAGGAGACCAAAATGCCCAAAATGAAGACCAAGAGCGGTGTGAAGAAACGCTTCAAATTCACCGCCTCGGGCAAGGTGAAGCACGGCGTCGCCGGCAAGCGTCACCGCCTGATCAGCCACAATGCAAAATATATCCGCACCAACCGCGGCACCAGCGTGCTGAGCGATTCGGATGTGGCCCATGTGCGCCTCTGGGCGCCCTACGGCCTGAAGTAAGGAGCGCTAAGGCATGTCACGCATCAAACGCGGCGTCACCACGCGCGCCAAGCACAAACGCGTATTGGAACAGGCGAAGGGCTATTATGGCCGTCGCAAGAACACCATTCGCATCGCCAAGCAGGCGGTCGAAAAGGCTGGCCAATACGCCTATCGCGACCGCAAGGTTAAGAAGCGCAATTTCCGCGGCCTGTGGATCCAGCGCATCAACGCCGCGGTTCGCGCCGAAGGTCTGACCTATTCGCAGTTCATGCACGGCGTGAAGCTGGCCGGGATCGATCTCGACCGGAAAATCATGGCCGACCTCGCGATGAACGAAGGCAATGTCTTCGGAACGATCATCGCCCAGGCAAAAGCGGCGCTGCCCAAGGCAGCCTGACGCTTCTCGCCCGAGCGACCAGAAACAAGGGCGGTCCCCATGGGGCCGCCCTTTTTCGTTGGGCTAGATTATGGCACGGCCGACGCGCACGAGCAGGCCGCTGGGATCGCTCACCGCAAATTCATAGGTGCCCCATGGCTTGGCGTTCGGACTGCCTGTCTCGATGATCAGCTCGCGCACTCTAGCGGCGACAGCATCCACATCATCGACATAAAGGTACAAGCCGAAGGGATTGTCCTCGATACGCTTCGGCCAGCCGGGCGACAGCGTCAAATGCAAATGCCAACCGCGGCCGTCGGCCAGGATGCGATAATGGCCGTAGTCGCTTGTGACATCGAATCCGAGCCGTTTGTAAAAAGCCTCGCTCGCGTCGAGGTCGCTGCTGGGAATGATGGCAACGGCATGATGATTTCCAGACATGAGGACTCCGATTTGTTTTCCGTCGTGCCGATCTCGCGCAGTTTCCGCTGACTGACGAGTCCCAATCGCCCCTCTGGCCGCGATGCCGGACTCTTGCCGCCAGATGTCCGGGACCGCCAGTAACCCCGGTGTCGCGCTATCGCTGTTGGCCGCCTATACCGAACCGATGCGCCAGCCACGCTCCACCGATCAGCGCGCCGTGCGGACGCGACAGGCCATTCTCGAAGCCTTTGTCGGATTGGTCATGGACCGGCGATACGATATGATTCTCATCGCCGATCTGGTCGCAGCAGCGGGCGTGGGGCGGGCGACATTCTACGAACATTTCCGCAGCAAGGACGACATCCTGCTGGCTGCGATGGAGCCGATCCTGCTGGCGCTCGCCACCGCGGCATCGGGCCGCGCGGCGCGGCCCTATGTCCACGGCATGATCGGCCATTTATGGGAGCGGCGATCGCTGGGGCGGACGATCCTGAATTCGTCAGCCGGTCCGATTGTCCAGCGCCGTCTTGCCGAGATTATCCAGCCGCATGTCGAGCGCGCGGCGCCCACGGGCATGGCTTCGTCGATCCGGGCGACGGGGATTGCCGCGGCGCAGATCGCCATGCTGCGAAGCTGGCTGACTGGTGAAGCGAGCTCGACCGCGGAAGAAATGACCGATCGCATGATCGACTGCGCAAAGCTCATCGCCTGACCGGTTTTGCGGACACGATCCGAAACGCGCCGACATGAAACGAAGAAGCGGCGCGGAGCTTTCGCTCCGCGCCGCTTCGACAATGGTTCCAGTGGAAACCATCGCCCCCCCGCCCGTTCCGAAAAGCCGTGGGTCGCAGAAAGCTGCCGGCCGGGTGAAGCTCACACAATATCTGGACGTTGGACGTCATTCCAAACTTGCTTGGCGCAACTATGACGAAGTTGGCGCGCAGAAAATTGTAAAAACCCGACACGCAGCAGCGTCAAAATATTGTTTTTCGTCGTTAATGCCCGCAAGGAGGCAATCGATGCCAGAAAGCACCGCTTCTGCGCCGGATAGAACTGACGTCCGAATCGCTACCCGTTTTTTCGCGGTGTCATCGGCGCTGCGGTCCTATGTCAGCACGATCTATCTGACCGAAGTGTCGGTGCCGGTGGGCACCCGGGTCGACGACTATCTGCATCCCGAATGGGCGAACCTGCGCTTTGTCGACGGCGAGGTGCCGCTCACGTCCGTGGGCGGCGGATCGGTCATCGCCACGCCGCGCTTTATCGCCACCGGCCCGACCAGCACCGCCACCTATTTCGCCGCTGGCACGATGCGCGTCTGGGGAATCGGAATCGTGCCGCTGGGCTGGGCGAAGTTCATCCCGCTGCCTGCCGACGATCTGGCCGACCGGTTTTGCGACGGCGCTGCGCACCCCGCTTTTGCCGCGATCGCCCCGCTGGGTCAGGCCTTGCGCGGCGTCAATGACGTCGATGCCGCCGCGGCGATGATCGACGCTCATTTCTGTGCCCTGCTCGATCGCGCGCCGCCCGATGATCCCGCGATCCTGGCGGCGCACCGCGCGCTGGTGGACGATGATCTGGCGACCGTCGCCGACCTTTCGGCCAAGCTGGGATTGTCCGAACGCTCGGTCGAACGGCTGAGCCACCGCGCCTTCGGCTTTTCGCCGAAGCTGCTCCTGCGCCGCCAGCGTTTCCTGCGCTCGCTGGCGCGCTTCATGCTCGACCCGTCGATGGCGTGGATCGATACAATGGATCATCATTATTACGACCAGGCGCAATTCACCCGCGACTTTGCCAAATTCATGGGGATGAGCCCGCGCGAATATGCCGCGCGCCCCAAACCGATCCTGGGCGCCGCCGCCAAAGCCCGCGCCGCCGCGGCGGGCGCCGCGGTGCAAGGGCTGCACAAGCCCGGCGGTTGAGCCCATGGGCGCGACCCCAAACACTTGACCCGCCCATCGCGTTCGGTGCAAGCGGCGGCGCGGGCGAAGCGCGGCCGCTGCAGGATAAATGACGATGAGCGATATTCAGGCCACCCAGACCCGGTTGGTGGACGACATAGCGGCAGCAGGCGACCTCGACGCGCTTGAGGCGCTGCGCGTCGCCGCACTGGGCAAGGCGGGCAGCATCACCGCGCTGCTCAAATCGCTGGGCGGTATGACCCCTGACGAACGGCAGGCGCAGGGACCGTTGATCCACGGGCTGCGCGAAACCGTCACCGCGGCGCTGGCCGACCGCAAGACCGCGCTGGACGCCGCGGCGCTCGATATCAAGCTCGCCGCCGAGGCGATCGATATGTCGCTTCCTGCAGACACCGCCCCGCGCGGCAGCGTGCATCCGGTCAGCCAGGTGATGGACGAGCTCGCCGAAATCTTTGCCGATATGGGCTTTGCCGTCGCCACCGGTCCTGAGATCGAGGACGACTGGCGCAATTTCACCGCGCTCAACATTCCGGAGACGCATCCGGCGCGCGCGATGCACGACACCTTCTATTTCCCCGACAAGGATGCCGAGGGCCGCGCGATGCTGCTGCGCACACACACTTCGCCGGTGCAGATCCGCACGATGATGTCGCAGGAGCCGCCGATCCGCATCATCGCGCCGGGGCGCGTCTATCGCAGCGACAGCGACGCGACGCACACGCCGATGTTTCATCAGGTCGAAGGGCTGGTGATCGACCGCGGCATCCATATGGGGCATCTGAAATGGACGCTCGAGACGTTCCTCAAAGCCTATTTCGAGCGCAACGACATCGTGCTGCGGCTGCGCCCGAGCTATTTCCCCTTCACCGAACCGTCGGCCGAGGTCGATGTCGGCTATAAGCAAGAGAAAGGCCGCCGCATCGTCGGCGGTCACGGCGACGACGACGGCCATGCTTGGATGGAGCTGCTCGGCAGCGGCATGGTCAACCGCCGCGTCATCGCGAACTGCGGGCTCGATCCCGACGAGTGGCAGGGCTTTGCCTTCGGGGTCGGGGTCGACCGGCTGGCGATGCTGAAATATGGCATGGACGACCTCCGCGCCTTCTTCGACGGCGACCTGCGCTGGTTGGCGCATTACGGGTTCGGCGCGCTAAGCGTCCCGACGCTGAGTGGGGGGATTTCGGCATGAAGATCACCCTCGACTGGCTCCGCGAGCATCTGAATGGTGACTTCGCGGTCGCCGATGTTGTCGACACCCTGAACCGCATCGGCCACGAGGTCGAAGGCGTCGAGAATCCGGCCGAGAAGCTCGCCGGTTTCCGCGTCGCCAAGGTGCTGACCGCCGAGAAACATCCGCAGGCCGACAAGTTGCAGGTGCTGACCGTTGATGCCGGCGACGGCAGCGCGCCGCTGACCGTGGTGTGCGGCGCCCCCAACGCGCGCGCCGGACTGGTCGGCGTTCTCGGGCTGCCCGGCGCCGTCGTGCCCGCGAACGGCATGGAGCTGAAGGTCGCCGCAGTGCGCGGGGTCGAATCGAACGGCATGATGTGTTCGACGCGTGAGCTCGAACTCGGCGACGACCATGACGGCATCATCGAATTGCCCGCCGACGCGCCGATCGGAACCCCCTTTGCCGATTACAGCGGCGCGGGCGACCCGGTGATCGACATTTCGATCACCCCGAACCGCCAGGATTGCATGGGCGTGCGCGGCATCGCGCGCGATCTCGCCGCTGCCGGGCTCGGCACGCTGAAGCCGCTCGCTGTCCCGACGATCGAGGGGCAAGGCGCCCCTGCGACCGAAATCCGTACCGACGATCCCGAAGGCTGCCCCGCCTTTTATGGCCGCACCATTGCGGGCGTCACCAACGGCATCGCCCCCGAATGGATGCGCCGCCGCCTTGACGCGGTCGGGCAGCGGTCGATCTCGGCGCTCGTCGACATCAGCAATTATGTGATGTTCGACCTCGGTCGCCCCAGCCATATCTATGACCGTGCCAAGCTGACCGGGCCGCTCGTCGCGCGCCGCGCCAAAGCGGGCGAGACGGTCACCGCGCTCAACGGCAAGGTTTACACGCTCACCGACACGATGACAGTGATCGCCGACGACAGCGGCGTCCACGACATCGCGGGAATCATGGGCGGCGAGCATAGCGGGTGCAGCGAGACGACGACCGACGTGCTGCTCGAAATCGCCTATTTCACCCCCGAGCGCATCGCGCTGACCGGACAGGCGCTGGCGCTGACCAGCGACGCGCGCAGCCGGTTCGAGCGCGGGGTTGATCCGGCTTTCCTCGACGATGCGACTGCGATCGTCACCGCGCATGTGCTGGCGATCTGCGGCGGCACCCCCTCGGCGGTCACCCGCGCCGGGGCGCCGCCCGCCGCGGTGAAGACGGTCGATTACGACCCCGCGCTGTCGGCAACGCTCGGCGGCATCGCGATCGCGCCCGACCGGCAGCAGGACATCCTGACCGCGCTGGGCTTTTCGGTCACCGAACAGGGCGAGCGCTGGCAGGTCGCGGTACCCAGCTGGCGCCGCGACATCGACGGCGCGCCCGATCTGGTCGAGGAAGTCACGCGCATCACCGGCTTCGACGCGATCGCGTCGGTGGCGCTGCCGCGCACGGATGGGGTAGCCAAACCAACTGCGACGGCCGAACAGATGCTCGAACGCCGTGTGCGCCGCGCTGCCGCGGCGGCGGGTTTCCATGAGGCGGTGACCTGGTCGTTCATCAGCGACCGCGACGCCGCGCCGTTCGGCGGCGGTGACTGGTCGCTCGCCAATCCGATCAGCGAAGATCTGAAGGTCATGCGCCCCTCGCTGCTCCCCGGCCTGCTCGCCGCGGCGCAACGCAACCAGAACCGCGGCGCAGCCAGCATCCGCCTGTTCGAAATCGGCCGCCGCTATCTGGCCGATGCCGAGCATCCGACGTTGGCGGTGCTGATGGCGGGCGATAAAAGCGCGCGCGGCTGGCAGACGGGCAAGGCCGCGCCGTTCGACGCGTTTGACGCCAAGGCCGCAGCGCTGGCGTTGCTCGACGCCGCGGGCGCCCCCGCTGACCGCTTGCAGGTGATGGAAGCCGTCAGCGAAGGCAGCATCTGGCACCCCGGCCAGTCGGCGACGCTACGCCTCGGCCCCAAGGCGGTGCTCGCCGAGTTCGGCGCGCTCCACCCGCTGCTGACCCGCCATTTCGATGTCGACGGCCCGGTGATGGCGGTGCAGATCTTCCTCGACGCGATCCCGGCCAAGCGCGCGAGCGGCCCGGCGCGCGCCGCCTTCACCCCGCCCGCGCTGCAATCGGTGCGCCGCGACTTTGCGTTCCTGGCCCCAACTACCCTGACCGCCGCCGATCTGGTCCGCGCGATCCGCGGCGCCGACAAGGCGAGCATTGTCGATGCCCGCCTGTTCGACCGCTTCACCGGCCAAGGCGTGCCCGAGGGACAGGTGAGCCTGGCGGTCGAGGTCGAATTGCAGCCGGTGGACAAGAGCTTCACCGATTCCGAACTGAAGGCGATCGCCGACAAGGTGGTCACGGCGGCGGCGAAAGTGGGGGCGGTGTTGCGCGGGTGACCCAGATTTTCGGCCGAAAGCCGTCCTGTGTTCCCGCCGAACGCGACGAATAGGGCTTGGCCGAAGATCGTCACTATCAGCTTTTCCAAACCGCGAGCGGCGTCGCCGCAATCGGCTGGAAAGGCGCCCGCGTTGCGAGCCTGCGTCTACCCGCGCCGTCTGCGATCGACGTGGAACGCGCCTTTTTGCGGCATCTGCCCGGTGCGATCCGCGCCGAACCGGCAGCCGGGATAGCGGCGGTTATCGATGCGGCTGTTCGATATTTTGCCGGTGAGCGTGTCGATTTTTTCAAGGTGCAGATCGATCTGGGTGAACCGTCGCCTTTCTTCGCCCGGGTGTACGAGCAGGTCCGCAAGCTCGGCTGGGGCGGAACGACCACTTATGGCGCCGTCGCGCGGTCGCTCGACGCGGGACCCGAACATACGCGCGCGGTCGGGCAGGCGATGGCGACAAATCCCGTCCCGCTGATCATCCCCTGCCACCGCGTCATGGCGGGGGGCGGCGGGATTGGTGGCTTTTCCGCGCCGGGCGGGGCGCGGTCGAAGGCGCTTATGCTTGAACTCGAAGGCGTGCCGCTCGCCCCCGTTCAAAGCTGCTTCGACTTCTAAGCCGCCACCGCGTCTTCGCTCTGGCTCGTCGCCGCCTCTAGCAGGCGCTTCTCGAGCGACTTCACACGCGCGGGGCTGTCGATCTTGTCGCCGATCAGGTCGGTGACGTAGAAGGTATCGACCGCGCGTTCGCCATAGGTTGCGACGTGCGCGCTGTGCACCGTCACCTTCGACTGGAAGAGCGCATAGGCGAGCTGGTTGAGCAGCGCCGGGCGGTCCTGCGCGTTGACCTCGATCACGGTGAAGCGGTTCGAGGCCTTGTTGTCGACGAAGACGTTGGGGGCGATGCGGAACGCTTCGGCGCGGGTGCGCGGCAGCGCGCGCGCTTCGAGTTTGGGGAGCAATTTGTGGCGATTGGCGAGCGCGTCCTCGATCGCTCGGGTCAACCGCCCGATCTGCCCCGCTTCCGCAAACGGGCGGCCGAGCGGATCCTGGACGAGGAAATTGTCGAGCGCGAGCCCGTCGCGGGTGGTGTGGATGCGCGCGTCGATGATGTTGCCGCCAGCGAGGTGGATGCCGCCAGCGATCCGGTAGAACAGCCCTGGATGGTCGGCGGCGAGCACCATCACCAGGGTCGCGCCGCGATCGTCATCGGGGACCGCGGCAATGTGCAGCGGTGCGCTGCCCGCTTGCCGGATATGGACGAGGTTCGCCGCGATCACCTCGACCGGTTCGGCGATCCAGTAGCTTTCGGGCAGGCGCCGCGCGACCTTGTCGAACGTCTTGCGGTCGAAGCCGAATTGCGCCGCGACCGCGTCCTTCTTGCTTGCGATCCGCTGTTCGCGGCCGCGCTGTTTGTGGCCGAGCCGCAGCACTTCCTCCGCCGCGTCGTAGAGTTCGGTGAGCAATTGCCGTTTCCAGCTGTTCCACACCCCCGGCCCGACGGCGCGGATGTCGACCACTGTCAGCACGAGCAGCAGGCGCAGCCGCTCGGGGCTTTGCACCTGTCCGGCGAAATCGAGGATCGTCTTGAAATCGGCAAGGTCGCGTTTGAACGCCGTCGCCGACATCAGCAAATGATAGCGCACCAGCCACGACACCGTCTCGGTTTCTGCCGCGGTCAGCCCCAGCCGCGGGCAGACGCGCAGCGCCAGTTCGGCGCCGAGCACACTATGGTCGCCGCCGCGCCCCTTGGCGATGTCGTGGAGCAGCACCGCGCAGTAAATGACGCGGCGCGAGTGGATCTGGCCCATAATCGACGTCGACAGCGGATGGTCGCCCTCCAGCCGATTCTGTTCGATGTCGGCCAGCAGCCCGATGGCGCGGATCGTATGTTCATCGACGGTGTAGTGATGATACATGTCGAACTGCATCTGTGCGACGACGCGGCCGAAATCGGGCACAAAGCGGCCGAACACCCCCGCCTCGTTCATCCAGCGCAGCACCGTTTCGGGATCGCGCGGGCTGGTCAGCACGTCGAGGAATAGCGCGTTGGCGCGCGGATTGCGGCGCACCCCCTGCGTCTCGATCAGCTTCGCCTCGTGGCGCGCCTGGCGCATCGCCTGCGGATGGATTTCGAGGCCGTGCTTGTCGGCGAGCGCAAAGATTTCAATCAGGCGCACAGGATCGGCCGCGAAAAAATCGTCCGACGGCAGCGCGAGGCGGCCGCGATCGAGGACGAAGCCATTGAGCTTGCCCGGGCGCCGCCGGATCGTCGGCAAAAACCGCCGCCCGCGCGCTGCCATCTGGTCGTCGAGATGCGCGAGGAAGGTGCCGGTGACGTCGCCGACGCTTTTGGCGTGGAGGAAATAGAGCTGCATGAAGCGTTCGACCGCACTCTTTCCGGGCCGGTCGGCGAACTGCATCCGCGCCGCGATCTCGCGCTGGAAATCGAACGTCAGTCGGTCCTCGGCACGCCCGGCCAGCGTGTGGAGGTGGCAGCGCACGGCGAGCAGGAAATTTTCGGCGCGTTCGAACTGGCGCAGCTCGCGGGCCGACAACAAGCCCGCGTCGACCAGCTCGGGAACGGTGCGGACGCGGTGAATGAACTTGCCGATCCAGAACAGGGTGTGGAGGTCGCGTAGCCCGCCCTTCCCTTCCTTCACATTGGGTTCGACGACATAGCGCGAATCGCCCATACGCTTGTGCCGCTCGTCGCGCTCGGCGAGCTTTTCGGCGACAAACGCCCGCGCATTGCCCGCGACCACTTCGGCATCGAACCGCGCCGACGCCTGATCATAAAGCGCGCGGTCGCCCCAGATGAAGCGGCCTTCGAGCAAGGCGGTGCGGATCGTCAGATCGTCCTTCGCGGCGCGGACCATCTCGTCGAGCGAGCGCGACGAATGGCCGACTTTCAGCCCGAGATCCCACAGCGTGTAAAGCTGCGCCTCGATCACCTGTTCGGTCCAACTCGTCTGCTTGAACGGGGTGAGGAAACCGATATCGATGTCGCTGTGCGGCGCCATTTCGCCGCGGCCATAGCCGCCGACCGCGATCAGAGTCAGCCGCTCGCCCGCCGACCGGTTCGCCGAAGGATAGAGATGATCGACGGTAAAATCATGGCTGAGCCGGATGATCTGGTCGATGAGCAACGCGGTCGCGTTCGCGGCAACGCGCCCCGCCGACGGGCGGGCACATAGGCGGCGGTCGATCTCGGCCCGCCCTTCGTCGAGCGCAGTCTTGAGCAGCGCGACCATCGAACGGCGGCACGCGGCACTATCGGGGCAAGCCGCCGCGATCTCGTCGAGCCGCTCCGCCAGCGCGCGGCGATCGATGATCGCGCGGCGCTGGTCGAGATTGTCGAACAGATCGCTCATGCTTCGTCCGCCAGTAGCCGTTTCAGTGCGTAAAGCGCGTCGAGCGCCTCGCGCGGGGCGAGGGCATCGGGGTCGATCTGACCCAGTGCCTCGCGGAGCGCGTCGGTCATCGCGACCGGCGCGGCGGCAAGGGTCGCGGCAAACAACGGCAGGTCGTCGAGCCCCGCAGCGAGGCCGCCGGTCGCCGCGCGCCCCGCTTCCAGCTTGGCCAGCACCGCCTCGGCGCGCTTGACGACGCCCGCGGGAACTCCGGCGAGCCGCGCGACCGCTAGGCCATAGCTGCGGTCGGCGGGCCCGTTGGCGAGTTCGTGGAGCAGGACCAGATCGCCCTGCCATTCGCGGGCGCGCACGTGGTGGAGCGACAGCGCATGGAGCGTTTCGGCGAGGCGGGTCAGCTCGTGATAATGGGTCGCGAAGAGGCAGCGGCACCGGTTGACCTCGTGCACCGCCTCGACCACCGACCAGGCGAGCGCCAGCCCGTCGTAGGTCGAGGTGCCGCGCCCAACCTCGTCGAGGATGACGAAACTTTGCGGGGTTGCCTGCGCCAGGATCGCTGCGGTCTCGACCATTTCGACCATGAAGGTCGAGCGTCCGCGCGCCAGATTGTCGCTGGCACCGACCCGGCTGAACAGTTTGTCGACGAGGCCGAGCCGTGCCGAAGCCGCGGGCACAAAGCCCCCCGCCTGCGCGAGCACGACGATCAGCGCGTTCTGACGCAGAAAGGTCGATTTGCCGCCCATGTTCGGGCCCGTGACCAGCCACAATCGGTCGGTTTCGGACAGCGACAGATCATTGGGGACGAACCGCTCGCCCGCCTTCGCCAGCGCCGCCTCGACCACCGGATGACGCCCGCCGACGACGTCGATGCAGGGCGTATCGGCCAGGTCGGGGCGGCACCAGTTATGGCTCATCGCATGGTCGGCGAGCGCGGCGGCGACGTCGATCCGCGCCAGCACATCGCAGCTCGCGGCGATGGCTTCCCGGCGCGCGGTCGCCGCTTCGGTGAGCGATTCAAGATGCGCCGCTTCGGCGGCAACGGCGTGGACCCCCGCCTGCGTCACCCGGCTCGCCGCCTCGTGCAGGTCGGCCGAATTGAAGCGCACCACACCAGCGAGAGTCTGACGGTGGGTAAAGCCCGATTCGGGGAGCATCAGCGCGTCGGCGTGTTTCGCGGGCACCTCGACATGATAGCCGAGCACGCCATTGTGGCGGATCTTGAGCGAGGCGATACCGGTGCGGTCGCGGTAGCCCGCTTCGAGCAGCGCGATCGCCTTGCGCCCATCGCGCGCGGTTTCGCGCAAGGCGTCGAGCGCGTGGTCGTACCCCTCGGCGATATAGCCACCTTGCGCCGCATCGACGGGCGGCGTGTCGATCAACGCGCGGCTGAGTTCGTCGACCAGCGCGCCATGGCCGTCAAGCGCGGGCAGCAGCCGCGCGAGCAAAGGCGGGAGATCGGGCCGGCGACCGATATGTTCGCGCAGCACTCGCGCCCCGCCCAGTGCGTCGCGCAGCTGCGCGAGGTCGCGCGGCCCGCCACGTCCGGCAACGAGACGCCCGATCGCGCGCCCGGCATCGGGCAGCGCGCGCAGCGCCGCGCGCAGCTCGCCGCGCCACAGCGCATCGCGCGCCAAGCCGTCGACGAGGTCGAGCCGGTCGAGGATCGCCGCCTTGTCGGTCAGCGGACTGGCGAGATCGTCGGCGAGCAGCCGCGCTCCCGCTGCGGTGACGGTGCGGTCGATCGTGCCGAGCAGGCTGCCGTCGCGCGCCCCTGTCATCGTGCGGACAAGTTCGAGGCTTTCGCGCGTCGCGGCGTCGATCGACATGCGATCTCCCGCCGACACGCGCAAAGGCGGCTGAAGGAACACCGCCGACCCTGTGCCGACATGGTCAAGATACGCCACGAGCGCACCCATCGCCGCAATCTCGCCGCGCGAAAAGACACCGAACCCGTCGAGCGTCTGGACGCCGAAGAAAGTTTCGAGACGTTTCTGCGCCGCCGTGCTCGAAAAATCGCCCGCGGAACGCCGCACGAGCTGGCGCGCGGTCCATGCGGGCGCATCCCTCGCCGCTTCGCTGACCAGCAACTCCGACGGCGCAAGCCGCGCCAGTTCGGCGTCGACCTGATCGCGGCGCACCGCCACCACCTCGAACCGTCCGGTCGAAATATCGGCGGCGGCGATGGCCACCTCGCCATCACTGCCGACCTCGGCGAGCGCGGCGAGGCGGTTGGCGCTGCGCCCTTCGAGCAGGCTTTCCTCGGTCAGCGTCCCGGCGGTGACGAAGCGGACGATCGCACGCGCCACCAGCGCCTTTGACCCGCCGCGCGCTTTGGCCTCGGCGGGGGTTTCGACCTGTTCGGCGATCGCGACACGATGCCCGGCGCGGATCAGCCGCGCGAGATAGGATTCGGCGGCGTGGACGGGCACCCCACACATCGCCACCGGTTGTCCATCATGTTCGCCGCGCGACGTCAGCGCGATGTCGAGCGTCGCCGCGGCGGCCTTGGCATCGTCAAAGAACAGCTCGAAGAAGTCGCCCATCCGATAGAACAGCAGGCAGTCGCCCGCTTGTGATTTCAGCGCCCAATATTGCGCCATCATCGGCGTCGCGGCAGGGGCGGCACTGTTGTTGTTCGCGGGTTTGGCGGCGGCGGCGGGCATCGGACCCTGCTTAGTGATTGGGGGCGGCATGGCAAGGTCGCGTGAGGGGATGCCGTCTTCGGTTGTCCCGCGCCGGGGCCGCAATCGGGCCGGCGCATGGACCGGCCATCACGCCAAAGTTCAGGAAAGTTCAGCCCAGTGCGGCGCCGCATTTGTCGCGCTCGGCGGGCAGGTAGCGGATGGTTCTTGACCGCATCCGCAATCCAGGCGGCGACCGCTTTTGCCTGTAAATTGAAAGAGCTGAGATGAAGGCTGGCACAGCGGAACAATGTAGGACAGCGTTTTTTTGAGCGGCGGATGACGGCTTGGGGGTGGATAGCGGCTCTATGCCCTCTTCGTCATTCCCGCGAAAGCGGGAACCCAAGGTGGGATCCGCCGCCGCACGCTCTGGGTCCCCGCTTTCGCGGGGATGACGAAGTTATTGACGTCCGCAATCGCTCGAAACCCGACTGCCTCCGGTGCCACTAGTGGCCGGGGACCTTCTCATTGGAACCACCGCTTCACAACATTGGCGGGGTTACAATCGCCGCCCGCGACGTTAGGGAAAGGGTTCGGGCGCGCGTCTGATGAGTTTGGATAGGGGATAGAGGATGGACAGCGGCAGCAAGGTGCAGTTTTCGGACCGCGAGGCTCTGCTTTATCACGAATATGGCCGGCCCGGCAAAATCGAGATTGTCGCGTCGAAGCCGATGGCAACCCAGCGCGACCTGAGCCTTGCCTATTCGCCGGGCGTCGCCGTCCCGGTGCTGGCGATCGCCGAAGATCCGGCGAAAGCCTATGATTATACGATCAAGGGCAATCTGGTCGCCGTCATCTCCAACGGCACCGCGATTCTGGGGCTCGGCAACCTCGGCGCGCTGGCCTCGAAACCGGTGATGGAAGGCAAGGCGGTGCTGTTCAAGCGCTTTGCCGACGTCGATTCGATCGACCTCGAGGTCGCCACCGAAGACCCGCAGCGCTTCATCGAAGCGGTCGAACTGCTCGAACCGAGCTTTGGCGGCATCAACCTGGAAGACATTGCGGCGCCCAACTGCTTCATCATCGAAGCGGCGCTGAAGGAAAAGATGAACATCCCGGTGTTCCATGACGACCAGCATGGCACCGCGATCATCACCGCCGCGGGCCTGATCAACGCCTGTTACCTGACCGGCCGCGATCTGGCGACGGTCAAGGTTGTCGTCAACGGCGCCGGTGCCGCCGCGATCGCCTGCACGTCGCTGATCAAATCGATGGGGGTGCGGCACGAAAATGTCATCATGTGCGACCGCAAGGGCACCATCTACCAAGGCCGCACCGAGGGCATGGACCAGTGGAAGTCGGCGCATGCGGTGCCGACCGAAGCGCGCGACCTGACGCAGGCGCTGGTCGGTGCCGACGTGTTCCTGGGACTGTCGGCGGCGGGCGCACTGAAGCCCGAGATGGTCAAGGACATGGCCCCGGCGCCGATCATCTTTGCGATGGCAAACCCCGATCCCGAAATCTCGCCGCCCGACGCGCGCGCCGCGCGGCCCGATGCGATCATTGCGACGGGGCGCTCCGACTATCCCAACCAGGTCAACAACGTCCTGTGCTTCCCCTTCATCTTCCGCGGCGCGCTCGACGTGCGCGCGACCGCGATCAACGAGGAAATGAAGATCGCGGCGGCTTATGCGATCGCCGACCTGGCGCGCCAGCAGGTGCCCGAGGAAGTCGCCGCGGCCTATGGCGGACGGGCGTCGAGCTTTGGCCCCGAATATATCATCCCCTCGCCCTTCGACCCGCGGCTGATGGAAATCGTCCCCGCCGCGGTGGCCAAGGCGGCGATGGAAACCGGCGTCGCGCAGCGGCCGATCGCCGATCTGAACGAATATCGCACGTCCCTGCGCGCGCGGCTCAACCCGACGACGTCGGTGCTGACGCTGGCGTATGAAGCGGCGCGCGCCAATCCCAAGCGGGTCGTATTTGCCGAGGGCGAGGAAGAGGTGGTGCTGCGCGCAGCGATCCAGTTCCGCGACGGCGGCTATGGCACCCCGGTGCTGGTCGGTCGCGAAGGGCTGCGCGACAAGCTGAAGGAGATGGGGGTCGCCGACCCCGAGAATTACGAGGTCCACAACAGCGTCAATTCGCCGCATGTGCCGCAGATGGTCGAAATCCTGTACGAACGGCTGCAACGCCGCGGCTATCTGCGCCGCGATGTCGAAAGGATGGTCAACCGCGACCGTAACATCTTCGGCTCGCTGATGCTCAAGCTGGGCCTCGGCGATGCGATGATCACCGGGGTCACCCGCACCTATTCGCAGACGATGCGCGAAGTGCGCCGGGTGATCGACCATGCCGAGGGCAAGACGCCGTTCGGCATCCATGTTCTGGTCGGCCAGCATCAGACGATCTTCATGTCCGACACGACGGTCAACGAGCGCCCGACCGCCGAAATGCTGGCGGACATCGCCGAGCGCACCGCGCAGGTCGCGCGGCGGATGGGGCATGAGCCGCGCGTCGCGTTTCTGTCCTATTCGACTTTCGGCAATCCGCCGGGCAGCTGGCTCGACAATATCCGCGATGCCGTGTCGATTCTGGATCAGCGCAAACCGGCGTTCGAATATGAAGGCGAAATGGCGCCCGACGTCGCCTTGAACGAAAAGGTGATGGCGAAATATCCGTTCTGCCGCCTGTCGGGGCCGGCGAATGTGCTGGTCATGCCCGGCCTGCAATCGGCGAACCTGTCGGCGAAGCTGATGCGCGAGCTGGGCGGCGGCGCCGTTATCGGCCCGATGCTGGTCGGCATGGAACACCCAGTGCAGGTCGCAACGATGGCATCACCGGCGTCCGATCTGGTGACGCTGGCGGTGCTGGCGGCGGGCGGAATCGCGCAGTAGCGGTCTCGTCGCCCCCGCGAAGGCGGGGGCCGCTATCAGCGTAGCGCAACATTTCCAGCGGCCGCGTGCGGAGGCGCGTGACTCCGCTCGCCCTTCGCGGGGGCGAGGATGGCCTTACTGTCCGGCGGGAGCACCAGCGCCCGGGGCGCCAACGGCGCCGATGTTGCCGAAGATGTCTTCAAAGAAGCTGCGCTCGCGGCCCAGCGTCGGGGTCTTGTCGCCTTCGGGGCTGATCTTGCTCACCAGTTCCAGCCCGGTGCGATCGACCGCGACGACGTTGCCCGCCGGATCGAAGCGGACACGCAGCACTTGCTGCCCCACCGGACGCGGCTTGGCAAAGGCGAGCTGGCGCGTTTCGCGCGACACATAATAATATTCATTGTTGCTGAACTGGCCGACAAAGGTCGGGCGGCCGAGCGTCTTTTCTACCGATTCGCGATTATCGACGCCTGCCGTAATCGCCGAGGTCAGCAGCGGATCGACGACATAGCCTTGGCGACCTTTAAGCTGCGTGCAGCCGCTGGTCGCCACCGCGACCACCAAGCCGAGGGCAATCAGGCGCGCGCGCGGGGCAGGAAGCGAAAAGTTGATATTCGGCATCAATAATCTCCATGGCGCCCGTCCGCCGCTTCTTCCGGCGGGCGGCGCTGGCTCTGGCGCCTCTTAACCGCAAGCGGTCGCAGCGCACAAGGTGCTTGTGGCGCGCCAAGCCTTGCTGGAAGCTGACCAACATCCGCCGCCACCGCCCCCTTTTCCGCAGCGCCGATTGCGCCTAAGCGGTGGGCATGTTCTCGCTCCGTAACCTCTTCCGCTCGCAGCCCGACCCGCGCGAAGCCCGCCGCCCGCTGTGGAACGCCGTCATCGCGACCGCGCGCGCGCCGCACTGGTATGCCCAGGGCACCGTCCCCGACACGCTCGACGGCCGCTTTGATATGGTCAGTCTGGTGCTCGCGCTCGTCCTCCACCGCATCGACGACGACCCCGCACACGCCCGCGCCGGAGTCGAGCTGACCGAATTGTTCGTGACCGACATGGACGGCCAGATGCGCCAGATCGGCTTTGGCGACATGGTGGTCGGCAAACAGATCGGACGGATGGTCGGGGCGCTCGGCGGGCGGCTTGGCGTCTATCGCGCCGCCGACGGATCGGACGACCTGCGCGCCGCGCTGGTTCGCAACCTGTGGCGCGGCAACCAGCCCGACGCCGCCGGGCTGGCGCATGTCATGGCCGAGGTCGGCAAGCTGCGCGCGGCGCTGATGGCGACACCGGTCGCCGCGCTGATCGTCGCCGATCGGCTGGACGGAGCGCCGGTTTGAGCGCGGCACCCGAATTTTCGCTGATCCTGACCATGTCGGATGCGGCGCAAGGCCGCGACATTGCGGTCGAGGCCGATGCTGACGCGCGCGCGCGAATCGCCAGACGGCTCGGCCTGATCGCCGTCGATCGCTTTGCCTTGACCGCCGAGGTCCGCGCCGTTGCGGGCGGTATTGGGGCGAAGGGCGATGTGCAGGCCGATCTGGTCCAGTCATGCGCCGCAACCGGCCTGCCCGTCCCGGCGACGCTGAGCGAGCCGTTCGACCTCCGCTTTCTGCGCGACATCGACGCGCCGGTCGATGCCGACGAAGAGATCGAGATCAGCAGCGAGGATTGCGACCTGCTGCCGCTCGACGGCGACCGCGTCGATCTGGGCGAGGCAGCGGTGCAGACGCTGTCGCTGGCGCTCGACCCCTTTCCGCGCCATCCCGACGCCGACCGCGTCCTGGCCGAAAAGGGCGTGCTGAGCGAAGAAGCCGCCGGGCCTTTCGCGGCGTTGGCGAAGTTGCGCGGGAAGCCTGACGCTTAGACCTTCCTATTCGGTCATCCCGGCGTAGGCCGGAATCTCACCGGTGCTGAATGACGTGAGGTCGGGATCCCTGCCTTCGCCGGGATGACGATCTGGCTGTAATCGGCCTGACCTTAACGCACTTCGGGCTCAGCCTTCGGCGTGTCCTCAACCAGGTCGGCAACCGCGGCGTCGAGGCCCGGCTCATCCGCGGCAGGCGGGGTTTCGGTGGCGGGCTTGGTAGCCGCTTCGGCCGCAGCTGCAGCCTTCTCTTCACGCGACGGCGGCAAAGCACCGCCCAGCGCATTGGCGAGGCCGAGCAATTGTTCGCCGATCACCTTGTCGACTGCGGGCGCGATGTCGGCGACCTTGAAGCGCATATAGCCGCCGACGACATAGTCAAAGCGCAGCGCGCTGCCGGTCGGGGATTCCTTGATCTGGATCGTCAGCGTGCCGTTCAGCGCTTCGCCCTGCAACGGCCCGAACGCCCCCGACAGGCGCAGCATCTGCCCCGGTTTCGAAAACAGCACCCGCGCATGCTGGACGCTGCCCACCCCGGCGCCGGTGTCGGGCAATTTCTCGCAAAAGCAGCCGCCAGCCTGCGAATCGAGCCAGAAGTTCGCGCCGTCGCCCGACCAGCTATGCTCTTTCGACCACCAATTTTGCGGCATGCGGAGCATTTTCCACACATCGGCGGGGGTCGCGGCGACCTGCGCGGTGTGCGCGACGGTGAAGCCCGCCTCGCTCTGATCGACGACCTTGGCGGTCGCCGCAGGCGCCAAGGCCAGCATTGCGACGGCTGAAATTGCACTCACGAATATTGAGCTGAAATTCATGACCTGTCCCCCGCTCGCCGCAACCCGGCTTCGTCATTGCGAGCGAAGCGAAGCAATCCAGGGCGGCCTTGCACCGCTCTGGATTGCCACGGGGCTTCGCCCCTCGCAATGACGATTAAGTGCGGACGCTAGCCCTCAGGCGCGAGGACGGTTTCGATCGCGTCGTTGACTTCGTCGATCGGCGCCATTCCATTCACCCGCGTCACGATACCGCGCGCGTCATAGATCGGCAGGATCGGCGCGGTCTTGGCGCGATATTCGGCCATGCGGGTACGCACGGTTTCCTCATTGTCGTCGGGACGGCGTTTGAACTCATGTCCGCCGCACTGGTCGCAAGTGTCTGCGACCTTGGGCAGCTTGTAACGGTCGTGATAGCCCGCGCCGCAATTGCCGCACGAAAAGCGTCCGGTAATCCGATCGACCAACGCGTCTTCCTCGACCAACAGTTCGATCACATGGTCGAGCTTGCGGCCGCGGTCGCTGAGGATCGTGTCGAGCGCGTCGGCCTGCGCCGCGGTGCGCGGATAGCCGTCGAAGATCACCGATGTCTCGGCGCCGAGCTGGTCGAGCCGTTCGCCGATCAGCCCCGAAACGATGTCGTCCGACACCAGCTCGCCCGCGTCCATCACTGCTTTCGCCTGCACCCCGATCGGGGTGCCCGCCTTGACCGCGGCGCGCAGCATGTCGCCGGTCGACAGCTGGACCATGCCATGCTCGTCTTCCAGGCGCACCGCCTGCGTTCCCTTGCCCGCCCCCGGCGGACCCAGCAAAATGATGTTCAGCGTCATGGAAGCCCCTGTTGCCTCTGCCCTGTGACAGTTGCCGTAGCTTGGCGTTTAGCGCCGCGCAACGCCGCCCTTCAATTTCGCCTTTTTGATCAGGTCGCCATATTGATGCGCGAGCATATGGCTCTGGATCTGGCTGATCGTGTCGATCGTCACGTTGACGATGATCAGCAGGCTGGTGCCGCCGAGCGCAAAAGGTAGTCCCGACTGGGCAATGAAATATTCGGGGATCAGACAGATCGCCGCCAGATAGGCCGCGCCCAGGACGGTGATGCGCGTCAGCACATGGTCGAGATAGGCGGCAGTGTTCTTGCCCGGGCGGATGCCGGGGATGAACCCGTTCTGGCGCTTCAGATTGTCGGCGGTTTCTTCGGGGTTGAAGACAACAGCAACGTAGAAGAAGCAGAAGAAGATGATGCCGAACGCATAAAGCGCCATGTACAGCGGCTGGCCATGCGCCAGATATTGGTTGAGCGAGATCAGGAAATCGCCAGTCGCAGTGTCGCCCTGAACATTATTGCCCATCATCTGGGTGATGGTCAGCGGCATCAGCAAAAGCGACGAGGCAAAGATCGGCGGGATCACGCCCGCGGTGTTGACCTTGAGCGGCAAATGGCTGCGGTCGGCCTGCATCCCGCCGCGCTGGGTCGCGCGCTTGGGATACTGGACAAGCACGCGGCGCTGGGCGCGTTCCATGAAGGCGATGAAGGCGATGACCAAAATCGCGCCAGCGAAGACCGCGATCACGGTGCCGCCGCCCATCGATCCTTCGCGGACCTGGGTGAACATCTGGGCAAAGCTGCGCGGCAACTGGGCCAGAATGCCCGCCATGATGATCAGCGACACGCCGTTGCCGATCCCGCGCGCGGTGATCTGTTCGCCGAGCCACATCAGGAACAGGGTGCCGCCGACGATGCTGATGACGGCGCCGATGCGGAACATCATGCCCGGATCGACGACCGCGGCGATACCCTGGCTGGCGCCGAGCGTTTCAAGGCCGACGGCGATGAAATAGCCCTGGATCGCGGTCAGGAACACGGTGCCATAGCGGGTATATTGGTTGAGTTTCTTGCGCCCGCTTTCGCCCTCTTTCTTGAGTGCGGCGAGGCTGGGCGACAAGGCGGCGGCCAGCTGCACGACGATCGAGGCGGTGATATAGGGCATGACGCCGAGCGCGATGATGCTCATGCGCTCCAGGCTGCCGCCCGAGAAGGTGTTGAAAATGTCGAGAACGCCGCCCGAAGCAGCCTGGCTGTACAGCGTCGACAGCGCCACGGGATCGACCCCAGGCAGCGGCACGAACGACAGGAAACGAAAGACGATCAGCGCGCCGATCGTGAACCAGATGCGGTTCTTGAGTTCGGTCGCCTTGCCGAATTTCGAGAAGTTCAGGTTGGAAGCAAGCTGGTCGGCGCGAGAGGCCATGGGTAATTTTCCTCGGGTTCCGGACCGCGCCCCCCGCGACCCGGCGCCTATGTGCGTTCGGAGGTCACGAAGCGCAAGGGGGAAAGGCCCGATTCAAATGCGTCGGGGGCGGATCGACCCAATGTCGTCCACCCCCGAATCTTTCAGTTCTGCTTGGCCGCTGCGGCGGCGCGGCGCTTGGCCTTTTTGCCGTCGGGCGCCACGTCCTTGACCTCAGGCAATTCGATCTTGCCGCCGGCCTTTTCGACCGCTTCGATCGCGCCCTTCGACGCACCGGCCACCGCAAAGTTCAGCTTCGCGCTATAATCACCCTTGGCGAGGAGACGGACGCCGTCCTTGCCGCCGCGGGCCACACCAGCGGCCTTGAGCGCGGCATGATCGATCACCGCCTTGGCATCGAGCTTCTTGGCGTCGACCAGCTTCTGGATCATGCCCAGATTGACGATCGCGAAGTCCTTGCCGAAGATGTTGTTGAAGCCGCGCTTCGGGATCCGCATGTGAAGCGGCATCTGACCGCCTTCGAAGCCGTTGATCGCAACGCCGCTGCGGGCCTTCTGGCCTTTCTGACCGCGGCCGGCGGTCTTGCCCTTGCCCGAGCCGATGCCGCGTCCGACGCGCATCCGGCCCTTGCGGGCGCCATTGTTGTCACGAAGTTCGTTCAGTTTGATGGTCATTGTGCACTCGCTTTCGCTTTTGTCGCGCTCCTCTCCCCTTGGGGGAGAGGATAGGGAGACTTGGTCTGAAAGACCTAGTCGGACTTGGTGAGGGTTTTGATGTCGCCGCCCTCTCCGCTGCGACTAGGCAGCAAGCTGCCAAGTCTCGCTGCCTCTCCCCCAAGGGGAGAGGCGTATAAAGGGGATTAGCCCTCGACGACTTCCACCATGTGCGGCAGCTTGCGGATCATGCCGCGCACTTCGGGGGTGTCGACCAGCTCGACTTCGCGGTGCATCTTGCCCAGGCCGAGGCCGGTCAGGATCGCGCGCTGGCTGCTGGGCCGACGGATCGGCGAGCCGATCTGGCGAATTTTGATCTTCTTGTCAGCCATGATCTTACTCCGTCACCGCTGCCGCTTCGGCCTCGGCTGCCCGGTCGGATGCACCGCCGCGCTTGATCAGATCCGACACCTTCTTGCCGCGACGCTGCGCGACCGACTTGGGGCTGGTCTGTTCGCCGAGCGCCTCAAAGGTCGCGCGGATCATGTTATAGGGGTTCGAGGTGCCGTTCGACTTGGTCACCACATCGGCAACGCCGAGCGATTCGAACACGGCGCGCATCGGGCCACCGGCGATGATGCCGGTCCCGGCAGGCGCCGAACGAACGGTGACCAGGCCGGCGCCGAAATGGCCGAGGCCATCATGGTGCAGGGTGCGGCCATCGCGCAGCGGCACGCGGATCATCGACTTTTTCGCAGCAGCGGTCGCCTTCGAAATGGCTTCCGGCACTTCGCGTGCCTTGCCATGACCGAAGCCCGCACGACCCTTGCCGTCGCCGACGACGACGAGTGCTGCGAAACCGAAGCGCTTGCCGCCCTTCACGGTTTTCGACACGCGGTTGATGTGCACGAGCTTTTCGATCAGCTCTTCGCCGCCATCTTCGTCGCGCGGGCGACGATCGTCGCGGCGACCACGACCGCCATCACGGCCGCCACGGTTACCGTCACGACCGCCAGCGCCGCCGCCACGGCCGCGGCGCGGAGCCTGACCGTCGGTGGTGGGGGCTGCTTCGGGAGCGCCTTCGACGTTCTGTACTTCGTCTGCCATGATTAGAACTCCAATCCGCCTTCGCGAGCCGCGTCGGCCAGCGCCTTGATGCGCCCGTGGAACAGGAAACCGCCGCGGTCGAACACGACCTGCGTCACGCCCGCCTTTTTGGCGGCAGCGGCGAGGCGCTTGCCGACGTCGGCAGCCGCCGCAGTGGTCGCGCCGGTCTTGCCGCGAACATCCTTGTCCAGCGTCGAAGCCGCAGCCAGCGTCTGGCCGGCGGCATCATCGATAAGCTGGGCATAAATATGCCGACCCGAACGGTGCACCGACAGGCGCGCACGGCCACCGGCGCGCTGACGGAGGGCGGTACGGACGCGCTGACGGCGTTTTTGGAAAGGGGTAAGATGTGCCATGGCTTACTTCTTCTTGCCTTCTTTGCGGAAGATATACTCGCCGCGATATTTGATGCCCTTGCCCTTATAGGGCTCCGGCTTGCGCCAGCGACGGATTTCCGCCGCGACCTGGCCGACCTGCTGCTTGTCGATACCGCTGATCTCGATCGTCGTGTTGTCCGGCGTCTTGATCTCGATGCCTTCGGGAACCGCGAAATCGACATCATGGCTGTAGCCAAGCTGCAGCTTCAGATTCTTGCCCTGCGAGTTGGCGCGATAGCCGACACCGGTGATTTCGAGCACCTTGGTGAAGCCTTCTGTCACACCCGTGATCAGGTTCTGGACCAGCGTGCGCTGCATGCCCCAAAAGGCGCGAGCTTCGCGGCTGCCGTTCGCCGGCTGCACCGAAATGCTGCCTTCGCCGACTTCATAGGTGATGTTGTCGGACAGCGGCATCGCCAGGGTGCCCTTCGGACCCTTGACCGACAGCTGGCCGCCATCGATCGCAGCGGTAACACCGCTGGGGATCGGGACTGCTTTTTTACCAATGCGTGACATCAGAACACCTCCGCCAGCACTTCGCCGCCGACATTATGCTCGCGAGCTTCGGCATCCGACAGGACGCCGCGCGGGGTCGACACGATGGTGATGCCCAGGCCGTTGCGCACGATCGGCAGATCTTTCGACCCCGAATAGATGCGGCGACCCGGCTTCGAAACGCGCGCCACATGGCGGATCGCCGGCTGCCCTTCAAAATATTTCAGCTCGATGCGGATGCCCTTGTGCTCGCCCTTGGCACCCAGCGCTTCTTCGCTGTAGCCGCGGATATAGCCTTCGCGCTGGAGCACGTCGAGAACGCGGACGCGCAGCGTCGAGGCCGGCGTCAGGACGCTGTCCTTCTTCGCCGTCTGGCCGTTGCGGATGCGGGTGAGCATATCACCCAAAGGATCGGTCATTGCCATCTTGTCAGTCCCTTACCAGCTCGACTTAACAACACCGGGGATCAGGCCCTTGTTGGCCAGATCGCGGAGCTGAATACGGCACAGCCGGAATTTGCGATAATAAGCGCGCGGGCGCCCCGTCATCTCGCACCGGTTACGGATGCGGGTCGGGTTACCATTGCGCGGGATTTCCGCCATCTTGAGGCGCGCGATCAGACGCTCGCCTTCGTCGAGGGACTTGTCCGCCGCAATCGCCTTCAGCTTCGCGTAACGGCCGGCATATTTCTTCACCAGCTGCTTGCGACGCTCATTTTTGTTCGTCGAACTCAGTTTCGCCATGACTTAAGTTCTCTTTCCTTCTTGAAAGAGCCACTCTGATCCCAAAGGATCAGGCGGCCGCTTTTTCTTCGGCTGCGATCGGGAAGGGGAAGCCGAACAGCTTGAGCAGTTCGCGGGCTTCGTCATCCGTGCGCGCCGTGGTGGTCACGATCACATCCATGCCGCGCACCTGATCGATGCGGTCATAATTGATCTCGGGGAAGATGATCTGCTCTTTCAGACCCATGGCATAGTTGCCGCGGCCATCGAAGCTGGTCGCCGACACGCCGCGAAAATCGCGGATGCGCGGCATTGCAATGGTGATCAGCCGGTCGAGGAATTCGTACATCCGTTCACGGCGCAGCGTCACCTTGCAACCGATCGGCATGCCTTCGCGCAGCTTGAACTGGGCGATCGACTTCTTGGCCTTGGTCACAACAGGCTTTTGCCCGGCGATCAATTCCATTTCCTCGGCGGCCTTTTCGACCTTCTTCTTGTCCTGCGTGGCTTCGCCGACGCCCATGTTGAGCGTGATCTTTTCGATCTTCGGCACTTCCATCGCGTTCTTGTAACCGAATTTCTCGGTCATCGCCTTGACGATCACATCGTCGTAGCGCTTGCGCATGCGCGGGGTGTAATTGTCAGCCACTGATGGTCTCCCCGGACTTCACGGCGACACGCACCTTCTTGCCGTCCTTGGTTTCGAAACGCACGCGCGTCGGCTTGCCGCTCTTCGGGTCGGCAATCGCGACCTTGCTTGCGTGCAGCGGAGCTTCCTTGCGTTCCAGACCGCCCTGCGGGTTGGTCTGGTTCGGCTTGCGGTGCCGCGTGATGATGTTGACGCCCGCGACCACAACCTTGCCGTCTTTCGGCAGGCTCTGCGTCACTTCGCCGGTCTTGCCCTTGTCCTTGCCGGACAGGATGACAACCGTGTCGCCCTTTTTGATCTTGGCCATACCCATGGTCAGAGAACCTCCGGTGCCAGGCTGATGATCTTCATATAGCCACGGCCGCGCAGTTCGCGGACCACCGGGCCAAAGATACGGGTACCGATGGGCTCTTCGTTCTTGTTGACGAGCACGGCGGCATTGGTGTCGAAACGGATCACCGAACCGTCGGCGCGGCGCACATCCTTGCGGGTGCGGACGATGACGGCGCGATGCACGTCACCCTTCTTCACCTTGCCGCGCGGCTGAGCTTCCTTGATCGACACGACGATGACGTCGCCGACGCCTGCAACGCGGCGCTTCGACCCGCCCAGCACCTTGATGCACTGGACGCGCTTGGCACCGCTGTTGTCAGCGACTTCCAATTGTGACTGCATCTGAATCATCGATGCATTTCCTTCTATTGTGGCCTACCGGGCAACCCCGGCGGTTCCGTGAACTGGTGTCAGCCTTCGGCCGCGGCGGGAGCAGCAGCCGTTGCCGGCTTGCTGTGGGTGTCGACCTTGTCGAGCACCTTCCACGTCTTGAGCTTCGAAATCGGCTTCGTTTCTTCGATGCGGACGGTTTCGCCAGCCTTGATGGCGTTGTCCTCATCGTGGGCGTGGTACTTTTTCGAACGGCGGATGATCTTGCCGTACAGAGGGTGCTTCACCTTCCGTTCGACCTTCACCACAACGGTCTTGTCGCCCTTGTCGGACACCACCGTACCGGTCAGAATGCGCTTCGGCATCGATCGTCTCCTTACTTCGCGGCCGAGCGCGAACGCTCGGTCTGCTGCGTCTTGATGCGGGCGATCGAACGCCGGACTTCCTTGACACGCGATGCTTTTTCAAGCTGGCCGGTGGCCGCCTGGAAACGGAGGTTGAACGCCTCGCGCTTCAGTTCGCCAAGCTGTTCCGACAACTGATCGTCGGTCTTGGCCTTGAAATCTTCGGTCTTGGACATGGCCCTTAACCCTCCAGATGCGTGGTGTCGCCGAGACGGGCAATCACCTTGGTCTTGATCGGCAGCTTCATCGCCGCACGTTCGAACGCCAGCGCGGCCACGGGGCCGGGAACGCCGTCGAGTTCAAACAGGATGCGGCCCGGCTTGACGCGCGCGGCCCAGAATTCCGGCGAACCCTTGCCCTTGCCCATGCGCACTTCGGCCGGCTTCGACGACACGGGGACGTCGGGGAAGATGCGGATCCACAAACGGCCCTGACGCTTGATCGCGCGGCTGATCGCGCGGCGAGCCGCTTCGATCTGGCGGGCGGTAATCCGCTCGGGTTCCATCGCCTTCAGCCCGTAAGAGCCGAAGTTCAGGCTGGTCCCACCCTTGGCATTGCCGTGGATGCGGCCTTTGAAGGCCTTGCGGAACTTGGTTTTTTTCGGTTGCAACATGTCAGTTGTCCTTAGCGGCGATCTTCACGAGCCGGACGGACGCCGGTCGTCTGTGCGTCGAGCATCAGACGGTCGGTCGCCATCGGATCGTGGCCGAGAATCTCGCCCTTGAAGATCCACACCTTGATCCCGCACACGCCATAGGCGGTGTGCGCGGTCGATTCGGCGTAGTCGACATTGGCGCGCAGCGTGTGCAGCGGCACCCGGCCCTCGCGATACCATTCGGTACGAGCGATTTCCGCGCCGCCGAGACGACCGGCGCAGTTGATGCGGATGCCTTCGGCGCCCAGACGCATCGCCGACTGGACGGCGCGCTTCATGGCCCGGCGGAACGCGACGCGGCGTTCGAGCTGGTCGGCAATGCCCTGACCGACGAGCTTCGCGTCGACTTCGGGCTTGCGGATTTCGACGATGTTCAGCGACACGTCGCTGTTCGTCAGTTCACCCAGCTTCTTGCGCAGCTTTTCGATGTCCGCGCCCTTCTTGCCGATGATGACGCCCGGACGGGCGGCATAGATCGACACGCGGCACAGCTTGGCCGGGCGTTCGATCACGACCTTCGAGATCGCTGCCTGCGGCAGGGTCTTGAACACAAACTGGCGGATCTTCAGATCCTCGACCAGCATGCGGCCATAGTCCTGACCTTCGGCGAACCAGCGGCTGTCCCAGGTGCGGTTGACCTGCAGGCGCAGGCCGATCGGATTGCTCTTCTGGCCCATCTTACGCCTCTTCTTCCTGTTCGCGCACAACGATGCGGATGCGGCTGAACGGCTTGACGATCCGGGTCGACTTGCCGCGGCCACGTGCGTGCCAACGCTTCATCGAGATCGACTTGCCGACGCTGGCTTCCTGGATGACCAGGGCATCAACATCGAGGTTGTGGTTGTTTTCCGCGTTGGCGACGGCGCTGGCGAGAACCTTGCGCACGTCAACCGCCATCGCCTTCTTCGAGAAGGTGAGGATGTTCATCGCGTCTTCGACCTTGCGGCCGCGGATCAGCGCCGCGACGAGGTTGAGCTTCTGCGCCGAACCGCGAATCTGCGTGCCGACCGAGAGCGCCTCGTTATCCGCAACGCGGCGGGGGGACTTTTCCTTGCCCATTAGCGTTTGCCCTTCTTGTCGGCAGCGTGACCGGGGAAGAAGCGCGTCGGCGCAAATTCACCCAGCTTCATGCCGACCATATCTTCGTTCACCGATACCGGCACGAACTTGCGGCCGTTGTAGACGTTGAAGGTCAGCCCCACGAACTGCGGCAGGATGGTGGACCGGCGCGACCAGGTCTTGATCGGGGCATTGCTGCCGCCGTCCTGGGCCGTTTCGGCTTTCTTGAGCAGATGGAGGTCCACGAAAGGACCCTTCCAGACCGAGCGAGCCATGGCTTACCTCTTCTTCTTGGCGTGACGCGACCGGATGATCATCTTGTCGGTCGATTTGTTGTGGCGCGTACGCGCACCCTTGGTCGGCTTGCCCCACGGGGTCACCGGATGACGGCCGCCCGAGGTGCGGCCTTCACCGCCGCCATGCGGGTGATCGACCGGGTTCTTGGCTACGCCGCGGGTCAGCGGACGCTTGCCGAGCCAGCGGCTGCGACCGGCCTTGCCGAGGTTGGTGTTCTGGTTGTCGGGGTTCGACACCGCACCCACCGTGCCCATGCAATCGCCGCGGATGTACCGCTGCTCGCCCGAACCGAGACGCACGATCACCAGACCGCGGTCACGACCGACGACCTGGGCATAGGTGCCAGCCGAACGGGCGATCTGGCCGCCCTTGCCCGGCTTCATCTCGATGTTGTGGACGATCGTGCCGACCGGCATTTGCGACAATTCCATCGCATTGCCCGGCTTCACGTCGGTTTTTTTGGCCGCGATGACCTTGTCCCCAACCGCCAGACGCTGCGGCGCCAGGATGTAGGCGACGCGGTCCTTGCCAGCGTCATCCTTGCCATAATTGACCAAGGCGATGAACGCGGTGCGGTTGGGGTCATATTCCAGCCGCTCGACGGTGCCTTCGACGTCCCACAGACGGCGCTTGAAATCGACGATGCGATAGCGCTGCTTGTGACCGCCAGCGATACCGCGCGAGGTCACATGACCCTTGTTGTTGCGGCCACCGGTCTTGTTCTTGCCTTCGGTCAGCGCCTTGACGGGCTTGCCCTTCCACAGCGACGATTTGTCGACGAGGATCAGGCCGCGCTGCGCGGGGCTGGTCGGATTATAGGATTTAAGTGCCATTTTCTTTGCCTCTTCCTACAATCAGACGCCGGTGGTGACGTCGATCGACTGGCCTTCGGCCAGACGAACGATCGCCTTCTTCACGTCGCTGCGGGTGTAGGGCTTGCCCTTCCAGCGCTTGGTCTTGCCCTTGGTGATGAGCGTGTTGACGCCGATCACCTTGACATCGAACAGCGCCTCGACGGCGGCCTTGATGGCGGGCTTGGTTGCGTCATTCGCTACCTTGAACACCACCGCGTTATTTTCGCTGAGCATCGTCGATTTTTCGGTGATCACTGGAGCCAGGATCACGTCATAATGACGTGCATCGACCGTTTTTGCCTTAGCCATTGAAGCGTGCCTCCAGCTTTTCGAGGCCGGCGCGGGTCAGGACCAGCGTATCGGCGCGCAAAATGTCATAGACGTTGGCACCCATCGCCGGCATCGAATTGATGCCGATCAGGTTGGCCGACGCCATGGCGAAACTTTCGTGCACCGCATCGCCATCGATGAAGAGTGCGCGATTGCCGAGTTCGAGCTTGCCGAGCTGGCCGGCGAGCGCCTTGGTCTTCGCATCCTTGAGCTCAAGCGTGTCGAGGACGAGGATCTTGCCGCCCTTCGCCTTGTCGCTGAGCGCCATTTTCAGACCGAGGGTGCGGATCTTCTTGTTCAGCGAGTGGCCGAAGGTGCGAGCCCGGGGGCCGTGCGCCTTGCCGCCGCCGATGAAGATCGGGGCTGCGCGATCGCCGTGACGGGCGGTACCGCCGCCCTTCTGACGACCGAATTTCTTGCCGGTACGCGACACATCGCTGCGTTCGCGGGCGGCGCGCGCCGGGCCGCGGCGCTTTTCGAGCTGCCAGCTGACAACGCGGTGGAGGATGTCGGCGCGCGGATCGACGCCGAACACATCGTCGTTCAGATCGATGTCTGCGCCGGCCTTGCCGTCAATGGTGTGAACCTTGACCTTCATGATCAGGACTCCTGTGCGCCGTCGGTGGTGGCAGTGTCGACCACGGTGTCTTCGACCGGGGTTTCCACAGGCGCATCAGCCGGGGCTTCTTGATTGGCGTTCGCCGCGCTCTTGATGCCCGCCGGATAGGGGGCTTCGGGGTGACGCGGCAGCTTGACGGCATCGCGGACCATCAGCCAGCCGCCCTTCGAGCCAGGGACCGAGCCCTTGACGAAAAGAAGACCGCGCTCGACGTCGGTGCGGACGATTTCGAGATTCTGCTGGGTGCGGTTGCGGGCGCCCATGTGACCGGCCATCTTCTTGTTCTTGAAGACGCGGCCCGGATCCTGGCGGTTACCCGTCGAACCATGGGCACGGTGGCTGATCGACACGCCGTGGGTGGCGCGCATACCGCCGAAACCCCAGCGCTTCATGGCACCGGCAAAGCCCTTACCCTGGGTCACGCCCTGGATATCGACGATCTGGCCAGCGACGAAGTGGTCGGCCGACAGTTCGGCGCCGACGTCGAGCGTCGCGTCGTCAGCGACGCGGAATTCGACGACCTTCGCCTTGGGTTCGACTTCGGCCTTGCCGAAAGCGCCACGCTGCGGCTTCGCAACATTCTTCGCCTTCGCCGAGCCGGCACCGAGTTGAACGGCCACATAGCCGTCACGTTCTTGTTCGCGCACAGAGATAACCTGACAGCCTTCGAGGCTCAGGACGGTGACGGGCACGTGGCGGCCGTCGTCCTGAAACAGGCGGGTCATCCCCATTTTCTTCGCGATCACGCCAGTCCGCATGATCATACTCCTCAACAGAGGCCGGGCGGACCATTCCGCACGGCTTGCGGGACCGCATCAGGCAAACCCGATGCGAACCCTCCCAGCCCGGAATTTCGATGGTCGCCCCGTCCGGGCTGAGGTGCCGCCTTCCCGAGGGAGGAGCGGCGAGACGGGGGACGCAGCCCGGTCGTTTATGCTTTCCGAAGAAAGCGACCGGCGGTATCCACCCTATCGTCGGTCCGGATCGCTCCGGACAATGCAGCCACCGAAGTAGCCGCCGATAGAGACCCCGGACCAAGTCCGGGGCTGCGCTGACTTAGGCCAGCTTGATCTCAACGTTCACGCCCGCAGCCAAGTCGAGCTTCATCAGCGCATCGACGGTCTGCGGGGTCGGCTGCACGATGTCGAGCAACCGCTTGTGGGTCCGAACCTCGAACTGCTCGCGCGACTTTTTGTCGATGTGCGGGCCGCGGTTCACGGTGAATTTTTCAATGCGCGTCGGCAGCGGGATCGGGCCGCGAATAAGCGCTCCGGTACGACGCGCCGTGTCGGCGATGTCGGTGGTGGCCTGATCGAGCACGCGGTGATCAAAGGCCTTCAGGCGAATGCGAATATTCTGCGTTTCCATGACTGTTCCAGTCGAATCCCGTCTGACGATGCGAAAGAGCCGAAATGGCCTGCTCCGGTTTCCATAGGGAAGCCGGATCGGCCATCAAAAATCTTTAAGCTACAAGCCGCGCGAATCAGTTCCGAATCGCGCGGCTTGCGGCCCTATATTACTTTGTGATCGTCGCCACAACCCCTGCGCCGACGGTACGACCGCCTTCGCGGATTGCAAAGCGCAGACCCTGGTCCATGGCGATCGGAGCAATCAGCTTGACCGCCAGCTGGACGTTGTCGCCCGGCATGACCATCTCGGTGCCCTCGGGGAGGATGACCTCGCCGGTGACGTCCGTGGTGCGGAAGTAGAACTGCGGACGATAGTTGGCAAAGAACGGCGTGTGACGGCCGCCTTCATCCTTCGACAGCACATAGACTTCCGAGGTGAACTCGGTGTGCGGCTTGATCGAGCCGGGCTTGCAGAGAACCTGGCCACGCTCGACTTCTTCACGGCCAACGCCGCGGATCAGCGCACCGACGTTATCGCCAGCCTGGCCTTGGTCGAGCAGCTTGCGGAACATTTCGACGCCGGTCACGACGGTCTTTTTGGTGTCCTTGATGCCGACGATTTCGACTTCTTCACCAACCTTGACGACGCCCGTTTCGATACGGCCGGTCACAACGGTACCGCGACCCGAGATCGAGAACACGTCTTCGATCGGCATCAGGAAGGGCTTGTCGAGCGGACGGTCGGGCTGCGGAATCCAGTCGTCGACGGCCTGCATCAGCTTGAGGATCGCGTCCTTGCCGATGTTGTCGTCACGGCTTTCCAGCGCAGCAAGCGCCGAACCCGGGATGATCGGAATATTGTCGCCGTCGAAGCCACGCTTCGAAAGTTCTTCGCGGATTTCCATCTCGACGAGCTCGAGCAGTTCAGGATCATCCAGCTGGTCGACCTTGTTGAGGAAGACGACCATGGTCGGCACACCGACCTGCTTGGCGAGCAGGATGTGCTCCTTGGTCTGCGGCATCGGGCCGTCAGCGGCCGACACGACGAGGATCGCGCCGTCCATTTGGGCAGCACCGGTGATCATGTTCTTCACATAGTCGGCGTGGCCCGGGCAATCGACGTGCGCATAGTGGCGGCCGTCGGTTTCATATTCGACGTGGGCGGTCGAAATGGTGATGCCGCGCTCGCGCTCTTCGGGCGCCTTGTCGATGTTGGCGAAATCGACGGCGGCGTTGCCGGCGACGTTTTCTGCCAGGATCTTGGTGATCGCTGCGGTCAGCGAGGTCTTGCCATGGTCGACGTGACCGATGGTGCCGATGTTGCAGTGCGGCTTCGTCCGCTCAAATTTAGCCTTGGCCATGATTTAAGAACCTTCTTCTTAGGTGTTTCGTTTGATCAGTCCGGACGGGCCTGCTGAATCAGGCGCCGCCCTTAGAGGGTCTTGCCGTGCGAGGCAACCCCCGCACGGCCAGAGCATCAGGCCATCTTGGCCTTCACTTCTTCCGCGACGTTGGTCGGCACTTCTTCATAATGCGAGAATTGCATCGAGTAGCTAGCGCGACCCTGGCTGAAGCTGCGCAGCTGATTCACATAGCCGAACATGTTCGCCAGCGGCACAATCGCTTCGACAACCTGGGCAATACCCCGGCTGTCGGTGCCCTGAATCTGCCCGCGACGGCTGTTGAGATCGCCGATCACGTCACCCATGAATTCCTCAGGGGTAACAACCTCGACCTTCATCACCGGCTCAAGCAACTTGATGCCGGCCTTTGCCGCCACCTCGCGCATCGCCGCACGGCCTGCGATTTCGAACGCCAGCGCCGACGAGTCGACGTCGTGATACGCGCCGTCGGTCAGCCTGATTTCGAAGTCGATGATCGGGAAGCCGATCATGTGGCCATTCTCGGCCGACTCGCGCATGCCTTTTTCAACCGACGGGATATATTCGCGCGGAATATTGCCGCCCTTGATCTCGTCGAGAAAGGTGATGCCCGCGCCGCGTTCGCCGGGAGCAACCGTCACCTTGACGCGGCCGAACTGGCCCGAGCCGCCCGACTGCTTCTTGTGGGTATAATCGACGTCAACCGCCTTCGCGAGCGATTCGCGGTAGGCCACCTGCGGCGCGCCGACGTTCGCTTCGACCTTGAATTCGCGTTTCATGCGATCGACGAGGATGTCGAGGTGAAGCTCGCCCATGCCCTTGATGATCGTCTGGCCCGATTCATGATCGGTCGACACGCGGAACGAGGGGTCCTCGGCAGCCAGACGGTTGAGCGCGATGCCCATCCGTTCCTGGTCGGCCTTGGTTTTCGGTTCCACCGACAGCTCGATGACCGGCTCGGGGAATTCCATCCGTTCGAGGATGATCGGCGCGCTGGTGGCGCAGAGCGTGTCCCCGGTGGTGGTTTCCTTCAGGCCGGCGAGCGCGACGATGTCGCCTGCATAGGCTTCTTCGATGTCTTCGCGGCTGTTCGCATGCATCAGCAGCATACGGCCGACCTTTTCCTTCTTGTCCTTCACCGAATTCAGGTACGTGCCCTTGTTCAGGGTCCCCGAATAGATTCGGGCGAAGGTGAGCGAGCCGACGAACGGATCGTTCATGATCTTGAAAGCGAGCAGCGACAGCGGCGCGTCGTCGGCAGCCGGACGCGAATCAGGGGTCGCACCGTCGAGCTTGAGACCCTGAACGTCAGGAATGTCGAGCGGGCTCGGCAGATAGTCGACGACCGCGTCGAGCAGCGTCTGGACACCCTTGTTCTTGAACGCCGAACCGCAGAGGACCGGAACGAACGCCTGCGCCAGCGTGCCCTTGCGGATCAGCTTCTTGAGCGTGGCGACGTCGGGCACGGTGCCTTCGAGATAGGCTTCCATCGCATCGTCGTCCTGTTCGACGGCGAGTTCGACGAGCTTTTCGCGATATTCGGCGGCCTTGTCGGCAAGGTCGGCGGGGATGTCTTCATAGAAGAATTCGGCGCCCAGGCTTTCGTCCTTCCAGATGATCGCGCGCTCGTTGACCAGATCGACGAGACCTTTGAAGTCACCTTCTGCGCCGATCGGCAGATACAGGACGGCAGGCGTCGCACCGAGGCGATCGATGATCGTCTGGACGCAATAATAGAAATCGGCGCCGGTGCGGTCGAGCTTGTTGACGAAGCACATGCGCGGAACCTTGTATTTGTCCGCTTGGCGCCACACGGTTTCCGACTGCGGCTCGACGCCGGCCACGCCGTCGAACGCGGTGATCGCGCCGTCGAGAACGCGCAAGCTGCGCTCGACTTCGATGGTGAAATCGACGTGTCCGGGGGTGTCGATGATGTTCAGCCGATGCTCGGGGCCTTGACCTTCGTCAGCTTTCCACAAGCAAGTGGTGGCAGCCGACGTGATCGTGATGCCGCGTTCCTGCTCCTGCTCCATCCAGTCCATGGTCGCGGCGCCGTCATGGACTTCGCCGATCTTGTAGGACTTGCCGGTGTAGTAAAGGATACGCTCGGTCGTCGTGGTCTTGCCGGCGTCGATGTGCGCCATGATCCCAAAGTTGCGATAATTTTCGAGCGGATGGCTGCGTGCCATGGTCTTTTCCTTGGATGTGGGGGGAGGCCTTTGGAGCCTCCCCCGATATAGGAACGATTGTTACGATTGCGAGACGCCCGGCCGCCGACAGCGGGGGCGTCCGCGCAATTACCAGCGGTAGTGGCTGAACGCGCGGTTCGCTTCCGCCATGCGGTGCGTGTCTTCGCGCTTCTTGACCGCATTCCCGCGGTTGTTCGACGCGTCGAGCAGTTCGCCCGACAGGCGCGCGGCCATCGTGGTTTCGCTGCGGTTGCGCGCTGCGGTGATCAGCCAGCGGATCGCCAGCGCCTGGGCGCGGTCAGGACGGACTTCGACCGGAACCTGATAGGTCGCACCGCCGACACGGCGGCTGCGGACTTCGATGTTCGGGCGGATGTTCGCCAGTGCTTCGTGGAACACGCCAATGGGTTCCTTCTTGGCACGGGCTTCGACCGATTCGAGCGCACCATAAACGATGCTTTCGGCGACCGACTTTTTCCCGTCCAGCATGACGCTGTTCATGAATTTCGACAGCACCGTATCACCGAAACGGGGATCGGGCAGGATTTCGCGGCGTTCAGGACGACGACGACGAGCCATGGGTAATTCCTTTTACAACAGCATCCCGGCGCGTGGGCAGCTCGGGATGATCAAATAGCCGAAAAAGCGGTCCTTATTTCGGACGCTTCGCACCGTATTTCGAACGGCTCTGCTTGCGGTCCTTCACACCCTGCGTATCGAGCACGCCGCGCAGGACGTGGTAACGCACACCGGGAAGATCGCGGACACGACCGCCGCGGATCAGCACAACGCTGTGTTCCTGGAGGTTGTGGCCTTCGCCGGGGATGTAGGTGATGACTTCGCGCTGGTTGGTCAGGCGGACCTTTGCAACCTTGCGGAGCGCCGAGTTCGGTTTTTTCGGGGTCGTCGTATAGACACGAGTGCAAACGCCGCGCTTTTGCGGGTTTGCGTCCATCGCCGGGACCTTGGACTTCACCTTCTGGGGAGTCCGGCCCTTGCGGACCAGCTGGTTGATCGTGGGCATGAATGCTTCACCTTTAAATGTCCGCCCATCAAAGCGAACGGTTACTGTACCGCGGTGGACGAAGCATCGACCCAAAACTTCGCAGAAAACCGCGAAAAACGGGCAACCTTGTAACAGCAAAAGACCCCGGCCAATCGCAATTGATCGTCCGGAGGCTCCATCCGCGCCAGCAATGTTCAGCGCTGTTGCAACCGAATGCGGCGGTTAAGCGCCACTTTCGATCGACGCGGCCCCTAGCGGTGATTCCCTTAAGGGTCAAGGGGTGAGCAAGATTGTTGCGCCGCGCGGGACGGGCTATCGGTTGGCGATGCCCGTCGTGCGCCACGCCAGCTTTGCGCCCCATGTCGCTTCGGACACCCGGCTGCTGATCCTCGGCAGCCTGCCAGGAGCGCGCTCACTCGCCGAGCAGCAATATTACGCGCATCCGACGAACCAGTTCTGGCGGTTGGTCGGCGCGATCATCGGCGCACCGCTCGCCGAGCGCGATTATGACGCACGGCTGGCCGCGCTGCGCGCCGCAAAGATCGGCCTGTGGGACGTGATCCGCACCGCCGAGCGGCGAAGCAGCAGCGATTCGGACATCCGCGAAGCCGATCCGCACGATCTGGCGGCGCTGATCGCGACGTTGCCCGATCTGCGGATGATCGCGTTCAACGGCGGTAAGGCCGCGGCGATCGGGCGGCGGCAATTGCCGATGCTGGGTGACATCGCTGTTATCGACCTGCCGTCGAGCAGCGCGGCGAATACAAGCGGTTACGGAATAAAGCTGGAACGGTGGTCGCAGCTTAAAGCGGCACTCCTCACCTAATCCTTGTCATTGCGAGCGAAGCGGAGAAGTCACTCGACCACTTTGCCCCGCGCCATAACGAAATCGACCTTTTTCAGCACCCGCACATCGGCAATCGGATCGCTGGCGACCGCGATGATGTCGGCACTCTTGCCGGCGGCGATGCTGCCGATCTCGTTCGACAGGCCGAGCAGATCGGCGGCGTTCACCGTCGCCGCTTTCAGCGCCGCGACCGTGGTCATGCCGTGCTGGACCATCAATTCGAACTCGTCGCCGTTGCGGCCGTGCTTTGATACTCCGGCATCGGTGCCGAAGGCGATTTTCACCCCGCGCGGGACGAGCTGCTCCAGGCTTTTGCCGGTGATTTCGATGCGCCACTTGATCTTGGCCAGCACGTCAGGTTCATAAGCCGCGGCATTGGCGGCGATGCGTTCCTTATACCCGTTCACCGTCGACAGCGTCGGGACATAATAGGTTTTCGATTTCGCCCACTGGCTGATCGTCGCGTCGTCGAGGATCGTGCCATGTTCGATCGAATCGGCGCCCGCGGTCAGCGCGAGGCGGATGCCGTCGGCGCCGTGCGCATGGACCGCGACCTTCTTGCCGAACAGCCGTGCGGTTTCGACAATCGCCTGCGCCTCGTCGTCGAACATCTGCTTGCCCAGCCCCGCGCCGATGCGGCTGTTCACCCCGCCGGTCGAGGCGAATTTGATCACGTCGGCGCCGCGCCCGACCTGCAACCGCACCGCGCGGCGGCAATCATCGGCGCCGTTGCAGGTGTTGCCCGCGCCCGCGAAGAAGGGCCGGAGTTCGTCACGGTAACCGAGCGAGCCATCCATATGCCCGGCGCTGCCCGAGATGCTGTTCCCGGCATCGACGATGCGCGGTCCCTGCACCTTGCCTGCGGCAATCGCATCACGCAGCGCCAGTGTCGCACCGTCGCCATCGCCCAGGTTGCGCACCGTGGTGAACCCGGCGCGCAGCGTCTTCATCCCGTTGACCTCGGCATTGAACGCCTGCGCCGCGGGGCTGAGGGTGATTTCTTCGAGCTGGCCGGCGATGCCGCCCGCATCGCTGGTCAGATGGACGTGGCTGTCGATCAGCCCGGGCAGGACATATTTGTCCTTGAGATCGATCAATATCGCGCCTGGTTCGGCGGGCTGGTAGCCGTCGGCGACGCTGGTGATCCGGCCGTTCTCGACGATGATCGTTGACGCGCCGCGCACCGGCTTGCCCGGTTCGGCGAGCAATTGTCCGGCATGAATCACGGTGCGCGCGGGCGCCTGCGCCGCGAGCGGCGCGGCCAGCGCGGCGCTGAGCAGAACAAGCGGAAGACAATGGATCGGTTTCATTCTGGCATCCCCTGATTTGACGTTGGGAGCCGTTAAAGCCGATCAGAAGCCCAGCGTAAAGCGCAGCGCCGCACCCTTGTCGTCGGGCATCGCGGCGATATGGCCGGGATCCTGCCGCCACCATGTATTGGCGATCAGATCGCCGCCGAGCAGCGCCAGCGCATAGCTCGCCTCGACCACCAGTTCGCGTCCCGTCGGCGCGAGATTATAGGTGAGGCGGCCGAAATCGGTGCGGCCGCTGGCATAATCATGCGCAACGGGCAGCAGCAGGTCGATGCCGCCGCGTGCGACGCGCAGCGGCTGGGCAAAGCGGAGTGCGGCGCGGTCGCCTGGGCCGAGCAAGCCCGTCTTGGCGACGTCGAACGAGAAAGCCGACGACCACAAGGCGCCGCCTGCGACCAGACCGGCGCGATCGGGGCGTGTCCACATCTGACGCCACGCGCCCGACAAGCGCCAGCCGTTCGCCAGATCGAGTCCCAGGCTCGCGTCGCCAACCAGGCTCGTCGCTCCCCCGGCCGCGAACACGGGGCCAAGCCGCGCGCCGAGCAGACTGTCCGATTCGCGCAGCCAGCCGCCCCCCAGCATCGCGCGCACCGGACCGAAGCGGCCGTCCCAAGCGGCACCGACGCGCTGGTAACGGCTGTCCCGGCCCGAGCGGTAACGCAGCAACGGATCGTCCTGCCACCGCGAACCCGACACCCAGCCATCTTCCAAAGAAATACTAATATATTGATTAGATTGTATATTATGGCGCAACATCGATCCGACACCGGGGCTGACGGCAAACCCCAGCCCGGCATGCGCGCCATCGCCGATCAGCATCGCATGACCGCTCTCGCCGCGCTCGCCCGCAAGCAGGCCCGACGTGCCGCGCCCGGCGGCAAAGCCGATCCGCGTCCGCGCATCGAGCGGCGTCACCACCGACGCGGCAAGCGTGCGCGCGGCTTGCGCATCATGGAACGACAGGCCGGCCAGCGCATCGCCCGCGCCCATTCGCGGCGCGGTCACGAGCGACAGCGCGGTCGCTTGGCTGGCGGCGCTTTGCTGACGGATCAGCCCGCCGAGCGCGCCGGATAGTTTGAAGTCGGGGCGGCGCGGCGCCAGCGACTGGCCGAAATCGACGCTGAAGGCGCGGCCGAAACCATCGGCGACCAGCCCAACGGTCGATCCCGGACGTCCTGCCCCCGCATCGCCCATCGGCCCGCCGAGCATTCCCAGCGCGCTACCCAGATTGACCGCGGTCGCGGTCCCCGCGAGCGTCGTCGCCCCCATCGGCTGGAACGCCCGCGCAATGTCGAGCACGCCCTGCCCGTACACCGCGTCGTCGCCCGCCACCCCGGCATCGCGCGCCGATTGATAGAGCAATTGAACGATCTGCTGGCTCGACAGGTTCGGAAAAGCCTGCGCCAGCAACGACACCGCGCCCGCGACCTGCGGCGCCGAAAAGCTGGTGCCGCTGATGACAAAGACGAAATTGCCCTCGGTCTCGATCACGCCGTCCTTGTACGTGCAGCACACATCTTCGCCGAGCGCCGCGAGATAGGATCCGGCATAGATCCCTGCACGGTTGCTGAAATCCGAACTCACGCCATTTTCGTTGACCGACCCGACGATGATGACCAGCCCGCCGCCAGCGTCGCGCATCCCCTGCGCAAAGAGTCCGGGGTTGTTCGGGTCATTGCCGTTCGCGGTGGTATCGCCCTCGTTCCCCGCCGACAGGATGACGATGATGCCGGCCGCGGTGGCGCGCTGCACCGCGCCGCGCAGCGTCGCGCCCGGCGCATCGTCGCCGCCCAGCGAGATGTTGACCACCCGCGCCCCGGCGCTGATCGCGCGATCGAGTCCGGCAGCGATCGCGCTTTCAGGGAATTGGCAGCCGCTTTCGTCGTTGGCCGGATCTTCGGTCGCACAGCTCCCCGGCCGGTCGGCGCGCAGCACCAGCAGATTGGCGTTGAACGCGATGCCGAAGGTGCCCGCGTCATTCTTGCCGCCGAGCAGAATCTGCGCGACGTTGGTGCCGTGGCTGCCCTCGCCGTTGATACCGCGCGATCCGGCCAGATCGGCGGAGAAGGACGAAATGCGTCCGGCGAACTCGGGGCTGTCTTCGTCGATGCCATCGTCGATGACCCCCGCCAAAATCCCCTGCCCGCTCGCGCCGGCCTGATAGGCGGTGATCGCGCCGTGGAAATTGACCCCGTCCGATCGCCGCGTTTCGGCCGTATTGAAATTTCCTGTCGGCGGCGGAGTTGGCGTCGGCGTAGGAGCAGGCGTCGGTGTTGGCACCGGGGTCGGTGCGGGGGACGTCGGCGGCGCCGGGGTCGGCGCAGGCCGCGCCCCGCCGCCGCCACAACCAGCAAGCGACAGCGCGGCGACGCTCAGCAACAGGGGCAGCGGCCGCCCCATCTTCCGGCGGATGCAGCTGCGTGGCGTCGCGTCGGCCATTGCGGGTCCCCTTCTTGTCGGCATCCCGAACTGCGCCGGGATCCCGATCGGATTAGCAGTTTCCGATGTAGGGCCAAAGACATTGCGGGAAGGTAAAGCGGCGCGCTTGCCGCCGTATCCCCCAGCGCCTATGCGCCGCACCGTCATGCCCATATCGCTCGACCATATCGATTGCTGGATCTTTGATCTCGACAATACGCTTTATCCGCCATCGGCAAAGCTGTTCGACCTGATCGACGACCGTATGGGTGCGTTCATCATGCGGCTGCTCGCTTGCGATGCGATCGAGGCGCGGCGGGTGCAAAAGCAATATTTCCACGATCATGGCACGACGATGGCCGGGCTGATGCGCCACCACGGCGTCGAGCCCGAAACCTTTTTGGTCGATGTCCATGACATCGCGCTCGACCGCATCACGCCCGATGCGCGGCTGCGCGCGGGGCTAGAGCGCCTGCCCGGCCGCAGGCTGATCTTCACCAATGCCGATGCCGATTACGCCGCGCGGGTGCTCGACGCCCGCGGCATCGCCGATCTGTTCGGCGGCATCTGCGACATTCGCGCCACCGCCTATACGCCCAAGCCCGATCCGGCCGCCTATGCGATGATGACGGCGCATCTGGATATCGACCCGGCGCGCAGCCTGTTCGTCGAGGATATGGCGCGCAACCTGACCCCGGCCAAGGCGCTGGGGATGACCACTGTCTGGCTGGACAATGGCAGCGAAAGCGGCCATCGGGACCACCTGCCGGATCAGGTCGATTTTCACGTCGCCGACCTTGCCGACTGGCTCGATACGCTTCCAGAATTTGGGGGGGCTGCGCCCTGGAGGATTTCATGACGACCGACCTGCAAACGACGATCGATGCCGCGTGGGAAGATCGCGACACGCTGGGCCTGACCACGACGGGCGCGGTCCGCGATGCGGTCGAAACCGCACTCGCCGGGCTTGATGACGGCAGCCTGCGCGTGGCACAGCGCGAGGCGGACGGGACGTGGCAAGTCAACCAGTGGCTGAAAAAAGCGGTGCTGCTGTCGTTCCGCCTCAACGACATGGAATTGATCGAGGGCGGGCCCGGTGGCGCGCGCTGGTGGGACAAGGTGCCGTCGAAATTCACCGGGTGGGGCGAAAACCGCTTTCGTGACGCAGGCTTCCGCGCCGTCCCCGGATCGATCGTCCGCCGCGGCGCCTTTATCAGCAAGGGCGCGGTCCTGATGCCCAGCTTCGTCAACATCGGCGCCTATGTCGGTGAGGGATCGATGGTCGACGCCTGGGCCACCGTCGGCAGCTGTGCCCAGATCGGCGCCAACGTCCATCTGTCGGGCGGCGCCGGCATCGGCGGCGTGCTCGAACCGCTGCAGGCCGGCCCGGTGGTGATCGAGGACGGCGCCTTTATCGGCGCCCGCGCCGAAGTCGCCGAGGGCGTGATCGTGCGCGAAGGCGCGGTGCTGTCGATGGGGGTCTATCTGGGCGCCTCGACCAAGATCGTCGATCGCGCGACGGGCGAGGTCTTCATCGGCGAAGTCCCGCCCTATGCCGTCGTCGTGCCCGGCGCGCTGCCCGGAAAGCCGCTGCCCGACGGATCGCCCGGCCCCTCACTCTACTGCGCGGTGATCGTCAAGCGCGTCGATGCAAAGACGCGCGCCAAGACCGGGATCAACGAGCTCCTGCGCGATTGACGCAGATCGTCCGCGTTGCCTGGGGTAAGCACGCTGTCCATGGGTAGAATTGTCCGACGCTCGTCGAGGCATGCTGCCCGTTGGTAGACATAATATGACAATATAATTGTTGCGAATTATTCGCGATTGGGGAGGCCATCTGTTTCGATAGCGGCCGCGAGGGGGAATTATGTCGGCCGTTTTTCATGGGTCATCGCTTGCCATTGCGGCGCTGCTTTCGGTCGCGCCTGCTTCGGCGCAGGAGCCCACGGGCGACGCGCCGCCCGCGATCCCGGTCCCGGTGAATGGCGCTGAACGCTATACACCCGCCGACTTCACGCGCTTCGCGCCGCGCACCGCGCTCGACATGGTCGAAAAGGTGCCCGGCTTCCTGATCGTCACCGGCACCAATGGCGGCGAGCGCGGACTGGGCGCAGCGACCGAAAATGTGTTGATCAATGGCGAGCGCATCGCGAACAAATCGACCGATGCGCGCACCGCGCTGGCGCGCATCACCGCGGCGGAGGTCGCCTATATCGACATCGTCGACGGCGCCGGGCTGAATGTCCCGGGCCTGACCGGGCAGGTCGCCAATGTCGTACTCGTCGCGGGCGCAGGGAGCAGCGGGTTCAAAACAACGATCCGTTGGCAGCCCGAATGGCGCCCGCGGCTGGAAAACAACTGGCTGAACGGCGAGATTTCAACGACCGGCAAGATCGGCGGCTCCGTTCTGACCCTGAGCCTGAAGAACGAGGCGACCCGTCAGGGTCATTGGGGGCCTGAACAAGTGTATGACGCGAACGGCGTACTGCTGTTCACGCGCGACGAATTCGGTGCCTATGATGGCGATCGGCCGCGGCTTTCGGCGGCGCTGGCGCGCACGACGGCAAACGGCAACAAGTGGAACCTGAACCTTGGCGGGCAATTGCAACGGCTCGACGAACGGGTCGATAGCGTGTCGGAGCGGCCGGCGGACGGCACGGTTCGCGAGACGTTCAAGTTCAAGGAAGATGAGTTCAACTTCGACATCGGCGGCGATTATGAGCTGGGGCTCGGCAAGGGGCGGTTGAAGCTGATCACCCTCTACCGGTTCGAGCACAGCCCCTTCGCCGACAGCTTTATCGTCGATCGCGGCACTGGTGGGCGGACGGGTGAACGGTTCAGGCAGACTGCCGACGAGAGCGAATCGATCCTGCGCGGCGAATATAGCTGGCGCACCGGCGGCGGCACCGACTGGCAGGTCGCGCTGGAGGGGGCGTACAACACGCTCGACGTCGACGCCGAATTCGCGACCTTGCAGGCCGACGGCAGCTTCCTGCCCGTCGTCTTCGGCGGCGAACGAACAAAGGTCGAGGAAAAGCGCGGCGAGGCGTCGCTGACCTGGGGACGCGCGCTGGCATCGAACCTGACCGCACAGATCAACCTTGGCGCCGAATATAGCGAACTGTCATCATCCGGCCCCGGCGGCCTGACCCGTCGTTTCATCCGACCCAAGGGCAAGATCGCGCTAGCGTGGAAGCTCGGCGACAAGACGACGGTCAACTGGTTCCTCCAGCGCCGCGTCGATCAACTCGACTTTTTCGATTTCGCAAGCTCGGTCGATGTCGCCAACGGGCAGGGTAATGGCGGCAACGGGCTGCTCGTCCCGCCGGTGCTCAATCGCACCGAACTCGAATTGGTTCAGGACATGGGCGCATGGGGCAATGCCTCCATTGCCGTCGCTTATGCCTATGCCCAAGATCTGGTCGATCAGGTGCCGCTGTCACCGACGACCGAAGGCCGCGGCAACTTGCCGCCAGCGCATCTGTATCGGATCAGCTCGAAAGCGACCCTGCTGCTCGACCGGCTGGGATGGAAGGGGGCGCGGATCAACAGCGACATCACCTGGCGCCGCAACCGGGTGCGCGACCCGCTCACCGGAGCTTGGCGCGACCAGAGCGCGGGGCAGGAGTATGTTGTCGATCTGAGCCTCCGCCACGATATCCCCGGCAGCAATCTGGCGTGGGGCGGCGGCTATTTCGACGAACGCTATAGCCCCAATCTGCGGCTTGGCGCCATCGAGCGCGAATATACCGATGGCGCGTTCGTCACCGCCTTTGTCGAGCACAAGGACGTCGCGGGCTTTACCGTGAAGCTGTCGTACCGCAATCTTGCGGGGATGAACGACGGCTTTGACCGCACCGTGTTCGTCGATCGCCGCGACGGGCCGGTCGCATTCCGCGAAAGCCGTCAGCGGGGGTTCGGGCAATATGTCCAGCTGACCGTGACGGGAACGCTCTGAGCCATCGTCATTGCGACCCCGGGAAAGCCGGGGGAAGCAATCCAGAGCGGTTTAGGCGCACTCTGGATTGCCGCGTCGCCTTCGGCTCCTCGTACTGACGAAATCCGTTACCGCTCGCTGAGATAATAGCGTTCGCGCGCGGTCAGATCGTCGCTCAACTCATAGACGATCGGCTGGCCGGTCGGGATTTCCAGGCTGGTGATGTCGGCGTCCGAAATGCCCGACAGATGTTTGACCAGCGCGCGCAGGCTGTTGCCGTGCGCCGAAATCAGCACCGTTTTGCCTGCCGCCAACTCTGGCGCGATCGCGCTGTCGTAATAGGGCAGGACGCGGTCGATCGTGTCCTTCAGGCTTTCGGCGGAGGGGATCGCAATCCCGACGTAGCGCGGATCGCTGGCCAAATCCCACGGCGATCCCGCGTCGAGCGGCGGGGGCGGAATGTCGAAGCTGCGGCGCCAGATTTTCACCTGATCGTCGCCATGCTTTGCCGCCGTCTCGGCCTTGTCGAGCCCGGTGAGCCCGCCATAGTGGCGCTCGTTGAGCCGCCAGTCCTTGGTCACTGGTAACCACAGCCGCCCCATCGCTTCGAGCGCAAGGTTAAGCGTCTTGATCGCGCGCGACTGAACCGAGGTGAAGCAGGTATCGGGGGCGATCCCCTTGGCCTTCATCAACTCGCCCGCCGCCCACGCCTCGGCAACGCCCTTTTCGGTGACATCGACATCCCACCAGCCGGTGAAGCGGTTTTCGAGATTCCACTGCGACTGGCCGTGACGGATGAGGATGAGCTGGGGCATTTTTCTGTCCTTCGATGCAAGCGGTCGGCTGCCCCATAGCGCGGCTTTTCGGCGAAGGCCAACGCCCCTCTTGAAATGGTTTCAACGCTTACCAGATTTGCAGCATCCGGCTGCCGACACGGGGCCGGGTGGCGATCGCGGCGCGCTGCTGCGGTCCCTGACTTCGCTTTTGGAAAAGGAAGAAAGACCATGCGTAACAGTTTTGACTGGACCCCCTATCGCCGTTCGACCGTCGGTTTCGATCGGCTGTTCGATTTCCTCGAAACCAGCGGGTCGGGCGCCGAAAATTATCCACCGTTCGACATCGAAAAGATCGCCGACGACCATTTCCGCATCACCGTGGCGGTGGCTGGGTTCAAAAGCGACGAAATCGACATCGTCGCGCAGCAGAATATGCTGACCGTCAGCGGCCGCAAGACCCCCGCCGCCGAGGGCGAAGGCCGCCAGTTGCTGTATAGCGGCATCGCGACCCGGGCCTTCGAGCGCCGCTTCCAGCTCGCCGATTTCGTGCGGGTGAGCGCGGCTGACCTCGCCGACGGGCTGCTGATCATCGACCTGGTGCGCGAAGTGCCCGAGGCGATGAAGCCGCACAAGATCGCGATCGGCGGCAATGCGACCCCGACGCTGGTCGAGGACAAGCAGGCGGCATAAGCGCCTGTAACGCCATGCCCCGCGGGGCATCATGAGCGGGGTCCGGAGTCCCTTCCGGACCCCGTTTTCTTGTCTAGAGATTGATGAGTTTAGGTTACTCCACTCGTCATTGCGAGCCCTTCGACTGCCTTGCAGTCGCTCAGGATAAACTCGCGCGTTGCGCGAGCGAAGCAATCCACGGCGGTTACCGCCACGCTGGATTGCCGCGTCGCTTCGCTCCTCGCAATGACGATCCCGACTGAAGTCATCCCGCTCTAGATTTCGCGCGTCATGAAGCGGCTGAACGGATCGGGCTGGTAGTCGGCAAAGGGGGCGCAATCGGCAAACCCGTAGCGATGATAGAGCGCAATCGCGGCTTCGAACGCCGCGCCAGAACCCGTTTCGAGGCTCAGTCGGGCCAGCCCGCGACGCTTGGCCTCGGCGATGATATGGTCGAGCATCCGCGCCGCAACGCCGCGGCGCAGAAAGGCATCGGCGGTGCGCATCGATTTGATCTCGCCATGCGCGGCGTCGAGCATCTTAAGCGCCCCGCACCCCGCCAGCGCATCGCCGTCGTGGATCGACCAAAAGGTCACGTCGGCGGCGTTCAGCCCGTCGAAGTCGAGGAAGTGACAGCTACCCGCGGGTGAATTGGCGAGCATCCCCGCGAAATGCTGTTGAAGCAGGGCGCGGATCGCGGCGCCCGACAGATCATCTTCGACGATCCGCCAAGCCGCCGCCGCGCTCACAGCATCTGGTCTAGCGTCGCCAGGCACGCATGGGCGAGCAGCTTCGAGCGTTCGGGCGACCAGCCGGCGACCGGGTCGGGCAGGTCGTCATTGTCCTTGAAAGGCATCTCGATCGTCATCGACACCGCGCCGAAGCGTTCGGCGAGCTGGGTCGTCGACATCGACAGATTGGCCTTGCCCGGCGCCGATTCGCTATAGCCGAGGGCGACCTGAAAATCGGGCGTGTTCGCCGCGAGCGCGGCCTGGAACGCCTTATATTTGTCCATCTGTTCCGGCTTCAGCGACGGGATGCCTTCGAAGCCTGCGAGAAACACCGCCGGAATCGCTTCGTCGCCATGGACGTCCATCGCCCAGTCGACGCCGCTTTCGTCCATCGCGTTCCGCACGCACAGCACTTCGGGGCTGCGTTCGGCGGTCGGGTTGTCCCATTCGCGGTTGAGGTTCACGCCCGCATAGTTGGTCCGCAGATGGCCGCGGCGCGACCCGTCGGGATTCATGTTCGGCACGATGTGAAAGCGGCATTTTTTCAGCAGCGATCGCGCGTGCGGATCGGCGGGGTCGGTGAGCTTTTCCAGCGCGCCCTCGACCCACCATTCGGCCATGCTCTCACCCGGATGCTGACGCGCATAGAGCCACACCTGGGTGTCGCCGGTCCCCATTTCGAGGCAGTCGATCGGCTGGCCCTCAATGCTGGTGCCGAGGCAGCGATAAGTGACGCCCTCGCACTCGGCGACGCTGGCGACCAGATCATGGTGCCGCTCCATCGAAAAGGGTGCGAAATAGGCGAGATAGAGAATCGGGCTTTCGGCGGTATGCTGGACCGTCAGCGTGCCCGCTTCATAGCTGGTATCGACCCTGAACCAGTAGTCGCGATCATAGCTGGCGCACGCCGCATAGCCCGGCCAGCCATCGGGATAGGCCGAGGCATCAAGCCCGGTGATCGCGATTTCCAGCGCATCGCCGACCGCGCATGACACGCGAAAGTGAAACCACTGAAAGAAATCGGATTCGCGATCCTTGCGGATCGACAGACGCGCCGCAGAGCCGTCGATCGAATCCACGACGATATTGCCGCTGTCGAAAGCGGCGTTGATGGTGATGGTCATGGGACGCTGATAGTGCGTCCCGATTCGCCGGGGAAGTCCTTGAATAGGGCTTCAGCCAATTTTGCCGCGGCGAGCGACGGCTGCGACGCGGGCGCCTTCACGGGGATGGCGGCGAGCGCGCGGCCTTCCCACAAAGCCTGCCCGGTGGCGGCATCGTCAATACGGACCGACAGCTGCACATCGGCCATCCGCTTTGGCCCGCCGCCCAGATTGAGGCCGATACCCAGCCCGACGCCCGACCCATAGCTGCCGGTCGATCCGCCGACCCCGACCGAGACCGGCGACCGGCGCGCCGCGCTCGGCTGTTCGCTGCGTTCGAACGCGACGCGAACCAGCAACGGCGCGCGGTCATTGCTGCCTGCCGCGACGAGCCCCTGACGCTGCAATTGCTGGTCGACCGCGGCGCGATAGCTGTTCCATTCGAGCGACGGCATACCGACCGCAGGGCCATCGAGCGGCGCGGTCGCGATCGCATAGCGCGTCCCCGGCGCCCAGCCGGGCACGGCATTATGGAAACGGGTGACTTCAACCGGCGGCACTGCGGTGGCACAGCCGCCGAACGAAAGCGCCGCTGCACAAAGCAGGGCGACGGAAAGTTGACGCGTCATCCAGCCATCATGCGCCAGCAAATATGGCTTGGCAATGAATGGGATGACGAATGAGGAGGGAGCGCCGTGGCAGCAGCCCACCCACTCAGCGATAGAAGATGTGGTTGTCGATCTGGGCGATGCGCGTCTTGCGCCAACCCGGCGAGACGTAGCGGGCATGGAAGAACAGCGCGCCCGGGGCGTGATTCTTCCAGCTGCCGTCGCGGGCGATCTGGGCGATTGCGATAGCATTGGCCCATTGGGTGCCCTCGCGAACCGCGGGCATCTTGCCGCCGCGCACAAAGCTGAATTGGCTTTTCTGATGGACGACGCCGCACAGGCTCTTGGGGAAACGGCCCGATTGGGCGCGGTTGATCACGACATGCGCGACCGCGAGCTGGCCCGGAAGCGATTCGCCGCGCGATTCGAAATAAACCGTTCCAGCCAGGCAGCGCAGTTCGGGATCCATATCGGCGGGCCGCGGCGTGGCCGCCACCAGCGCGGCAAGCGATTCGGCGGTCACCGGAGTCGGCTTTGCGTCCGGCGCGGGTGCTTCTTCGAGATTTTTGGGGGTGTCATCGTCCGGCACATCGGCCTTGATCGACAGATCCGCCTGGTCTGCCACGACCGGTGCATCAGCAGCGGGGGCGATCAGCGCGGGGAGATTGGCGTCGGCGGCAAGATCGCTTGCAAAGCCAGGTTCCGCCAAAAGCAGCATGGTGGCGGCAGTCATGCCGACGGCAGCCACGCTGGCTGTATTCAAAATGCGACTCATAATGTCCGTCAAAAGTGCGGCCGATGAACCGAACCTCTCAAAACAGGCGGGGGACTAACGTCCAGTATCGCCGCCTGCGGTCATCGTCCGACTGCGTGTCCAACCCGTTTTGCCGGGGCATCGTCCAGACGATGCAACCCACGGAACGACCTACGCGTTATCGAATGGGCGCCACTTATTGTGCACCGCAACAGAGTCAAGTTAACGCGGCCCACTCCGCGACGAGTCGTGGCGCATCTGCGATATCCAGTTCAACGATCCACAAATCGGGATCGGCGGCGCGCCGCCGGTCTTGGTAGTTGGCGCGCGATTCACCATCTTTGGGGTCGCCCGGGCCAACGGCCTCCCAGATATAGTGGCCGCTCGCCGAAAAACGCCGTTCGAGCAGCGGGCCAGATGCGCCGCGTTCGGTGCATTGGACCAATATGATTCCCGAATGCTCATCGCCTTTGGCAAGCACAGTCGCAAAGCCGCCTGCCGCTTCAGTCCGGCGCAGCAGCAGATCGACGAGGAAGCGGCTGGCGAGCCGCGTCATGGGAAAACTCGCGCCGCGGCGTTACGCCGCGTCACGCGTTTCGGTGTCGGCGAGCAGGGCGTACAGCGCTTCATCGCTCTTTGCCCCGCGCAGCCGTTCGGCAATCGGCTCGTTGCGCAGCATCCGCGAGACGCCAGCGAGCGCCTTCAGATGGTCGGCGCCGGCATCGAGCGGCGACAACAGGACAAACAGCAGATCGACGGGCAAGCCATCAACCGCGTTGAAATCGATCGGCCGCGATAGTTGCAGGAACAGCCCGCGCACGCCGGTCAGGTCGGCCATCTTGGCATGCGGCAGCGCGATCCCGCGCCCGAACCCGGTCGACCCCAGCCGTTCGCGTTCGAGCAACGCTTCGCTGACTTCGCCCGCGTCGAGGCCGAGCGACCGGCTGGCGAGATCGCCGACAAAGGGAAAAAGCGCCTTTTTCGAATCGAGCTGCACATGCGCGCGCACGGTCGCCGGATACAGAAGGGAGGAAAGGTTCATGGGTCTAGTCAAATCTGTGTAGCCAACGGGCGAGGGGCCGGTTGTTCCGTAACGATGAATCGCGGATCAGTGATGCCGGCGCCCCGCCATACCGGCATGGGACGTTGTTGGGCGCGGCCCTTATGCCGGTTGGCGAAGAAAATCCAGTCCTATCGTGGTTCGACCCAGCCGATCGTCCCGTCGTCGCGGCGATAGACCATATTGTGCGCCCCGGTCTTGCTGTTGACGAACAACAGCGCATTGGTGTTGCGCAGGTCGAGCATCATCACCGCATCGGACACGCTGCTGCTGGGGATATCGACGCGCGTTTCGGCGATGATCGCGGGCGCGTCACCGGCATCCTCGTCGTCGCCAGCGTCGAACACGGTATAGCCTGCATTGTCCTCGATCTCGTCAACCGTCGGCGACGGCTGCGCTACGCCATTATTGTGATCCTTCAATCGCCGCATATAGCGCCGCAGCTGCTTTTCGATGCGTTCGGCGGCGCCCTCGAACGCAACATGCGCGTCCTGCGCCTGGCCATGCCCCTTGAGCACCAGCCCTTGCATCACATGCGCGACGATGTCGCACTGGAAACTGTCATGTGGTCCTTTGCCGAAGGTCGCGTGCGCCCCGATCGCCCGGGAGAAATATTTGTCGGCAATCGCGTTCATCCGGTCCGACACATGCGCCTGCAGCGCTTCGCCGGTTTCGATCTGGTGGCCAGAGACGCGGATTTCCATTTTTCTTCTCCTTTATGGCCGGTGCGATGGTCAGGGAGAGGCCATCACACCGTATCGAGCCACAGCGGCTGGTTCAGCCCTGCGACAAATTCGGCATGGCGCGCCAGATCGGCGGCCGATGCCATATGGGGTCTGGGTTCACGAAACAAACGGTCGCCACCACGCAGAGGCGCCGGGGAAGGCGCCGCCGCCGCCGCAGTCGAACCGTCGGGGGAAGACGCGGCCAATCCCAGCCCGATCTGCCGCCCGCCAGTCATTTCGATATACAGATGCGCGAGCAGTTCGGCGTCGAGCAGCGCGCCGTGTTTGACGCGGTGGCTGCGGTCGATGCCGTAACGGGTACACAGCGCGTCGAGGCTGTGCTTGGCGCCGGGATGCAGCTTGCGCGCCATCTGCACCGTGCAGCACATCCGCGTCATGTCGAGCGCCGGGCGTCCGGCGCGCGCCAGCTCGGCATTGACGAAACCAAAGTCGAAAGCGGCATTATGCGCGACCAGCGGCGCATCGCCCAGAAACTCCAGCAGCTCGTCGACGCGCGCCGCGAACAGCGGCTTGTCGGCCAGAAACTGGATCGACAGCCCGTGCACCGCTTCGGCAGCGGCGGGCATGTCGCGTTCGGGGTTGAAATAGGCGTGAAAGTTGACCCCGGTTTCGCGCCGGTCGACCAGTTCGATGCACCCGATTTCGACCAGCCTGTCCCCGGTCTTGGGGTCGAACCCCGTGGTTTCCGTATCGAAGATTATCTCGCGCATTGAACGATCAATCTGGACCCTATCGGGCGCGGAAACAAGAGGCGATGGCGCGAATCTGGCGATGCGTCTCGCTTTTCGGTCCGCCCGTTTCGATAATGAAATCGGCGCGCGCCCGTTTGACGCGGTCGGGCGTTTGCAGGCGGCGGATGGCTTTCAGGCGACCGTAGCTCATCCCTGGGCGGCGCATCACCCGCTTGGTCTGCATCCATGTCGGCGCCGAGACGACAGCAATCGCCCCGACGCGGCGCCAGCCGCCCTTTTCGAACAGCAGCGGGATGTCGAGCACGACGACAGCGCGGGCGCGGTGCCGGGCGAGGAATTTCTTCTGCGCGTGGAACACGGCTGGATGGACGATTGCCTCCAGCGCCGCGAGTTCGTGGCGGTTGCCGAGGACCAGCGCGCCGAGCTTTTGCCGATCGACGCCGCGCGGTCCTGTCGTGCCAGGGAATCGCGCCTCGATCGCCGCGACCAGCGCGCCGCCCGGCCCCTGCAACCGATGTACTTCGGCGTCGGCGTCGAACACCGGCACACCTTCGCGTTCGAACATCGCCGCAGCAGTCGATTTGCCCATGCCGATCGAGCCGGTCAGGCCGAGGATGAACGGCCGCCGCAGCCGCGAACCCGGCCGTCGGCCAAGGGAAGGGCGATGCTTCATGCCATAAGCAGTGCGCGCAGTTCGTCGTCGCGGCCCTCGGGGGGCGGTGCGCCGAAGAACAGCTCGAACGCCAGCGCTGCCTGACCGATCAGCATGTCGAGCCCGTCAACGGTGTCGAGCCCGCGCGCCTCGGCGGCCTTGAGCAAGCCGGTCCGGAGCGGCGCATAGACGAGATCATAGACGATCGCATCGTCAGCCAGCGGCGACAGGTCGAGGTCGAGCGGCGGCTGGCCGGTCATCCCCAGACTGCTTGAATTGACGAGCAGCGCGGCCGGGGGAAGCTGGGCATCGAGCGCCACGACATCACCCTTGAGGCCGAAGGTCGCGAGCAGGCCCATGGCTTTCAGCGGTGAGCGATTGAGGATCGTCACATGGCCGACGTTTGCGCGCGCCAGCGCGAACAGCACCGCCCGCGCCGCGCCGCCCGCGCCGACGACAGCGACAGGGGCGCCGTCGAGGACGAGCTCGGCGAGCGGCGCGTAGAAGCCCGCCGCATCGGTGTTGGTTCCGATCAGCGCGCCATCTTTCTGGCGGATAATCGTGTTCATCGCGCCGATGGTGCCGCGAATATCACCCGGATCATCGACCAGATCCATCACCGCCAGCTTGTGCGGAATGGTGACGTTGCAGCCACGCCAGTCGGGATCGGAGCGGCGCTGTTCGATATAGGCGGCCAGCGCGTCGGGCTTAATATGCGCGCGGCGGTAATCGCCCGCGATGCCCAGCGCGTCGAGCCAGAACTTGTGAATCAACGGCGATTTCGAGTGCGAAATCGGATCGCCGATCACTTCGGCATAGGGCTGCGCGCTCATTGTGGTGCCAACCCGGTGGTCCGCAGCCACGCCAGCAAGGGCAGCATCGGCATGCCGATGATCGTCCAGGGATCGCCCTCGACCCGTTCGAACAATTGCACCCCCGCTCCCTCGATTTCATAACAGCCGACGGTCCAGCGGATGCTGTCCCAATGTTGCGCGACATAGTCGGCGATAAAGCCATCGGACAAGGGCCGCATCCACAGCTTCGCCTCACCGATGGTGCGCCACACGGGCGCACCATCGCGCGCGGCGACTGCGGCGCTGAACAAGCGGTGGCGCGCGCCTGCCATGCGGCGCAAATGATCGGCCGCCTCTTCGGGCGTCTCAGGCTTCGAGAGCATCGTGCCATCGTCGAGCGCGAGGGTCGAGTCGGCGCCGATCACCGTGACCCCGGACAAGCGCGACGAGATTTTGATCGCCTTCGCCTCGGCGAGCGCGTCGGCAATGTTGCGCGGGGTCTGGCCGGCGGCGAGCAGCGACGCGGTCAGCGCCTCTTCATCGACATGCGCGGCAGTCGTTTCGAACTCGAGCCCGGCGGCACGGAGCATCGCGGCGCGGCCGCTGCTTTGCGAGGCGAGAAAGAGGGTCATGCCCCGGTGCCCGCGCCGCGATCCTCGACCAGCTTGATCACCGCCGCGGCGGTTTCCTCGATCGAGCGCCGGGTGACGTCGATCACCGGCCAGCCATTGTCGGCGAACATGCGCCGCGCATAGGCCAGCTCGGCCTTGACCCGCTCGTCGTCGACGTAGCTCGTTTCGGGCGCCTGGTTGAGCGACAGCAGCCGGTTGCGCCGCACCTGGACCAACCGGTCGAGCCCGGTCGTCAGCCCGACAACCATCGGCCGTTTCAGCCGGTACAAGGCGTCGGGTGGCGGCGATTCAGGGACGATCGGAATGTTCGCGGTCTTGAAGCCGCGGTTGGCGAGGTAGATGCTGGTCGGAGTCTTCGAGGTGCGCGACACCCCGGCCAGCACGATGTCGGCCTGTTCCCAATTTTCCCAGCCGATGCCGTCATCATGCGCGACGGTGAACTGGATCGCCTCGACGCGGGCGAAATAGGCAGCATCGAGCTGATGCTGGCGCCCCGGCCGCGCCTTCGCCTCCTGGCCCAACATTCGTGACAGTGCATCGGTCACCGCATCGAGCGCGGGGACGAGTGGCAGGTTGAGCGCCCCGGCGCGGCGTTCGAGGCTGACGCGCAGATCGCCATTGACCAATGTGAACAGGATCATCCCCGGACTGGCCTGCACTTCGGCCATGATCCGGTCGAGATGCGATTCCGATCGTACCATCGGCCAGAAATGACGCACCACCTCGACATCGTCGAACTGCGCGATCGCTGCCTTGGCGATATTTTCGAGTGTCTCGCCCGTGGAGTCAGAGATAAGATGAAGGTGGAGCCGGCCCATCGCGGCACCATGGCGGGAAGCAGCGGAAAAAGGCAATGCCGGATGCGGCCCATAAACGGGAAAAGCGGCCTGTGGATAAGATTTGGACAAGCGCGGGGACGGAATCGGGACGGGAGTTTCATCCCCGACGCTGCCGATTCCGCTCCATCACTTGTCCACAAGGGACGGAATTTATCCACAGGCTGTGAATTGCGGGCAAAGCAGGCGCCGACTCTGCGGCGGGGAACGGTGCTGCCAGAGTCAAGCTGTTGGCAAAAACGACGCCCCGGCCTAAAGCCGCGCTGTCCGCCGACCAACAAACCACCACAATTCATCTAATCTATATATTGAAGAGAAAGAGAGTTCGCGTGAAGGCGTCACCGAAGAGTTTGCTGGCAGTGCTGCGCGGAGCGCGGCAGGAGCGCCCGCCCTTGTGGCTGATGCGTCAGGCCGGACGCTATCTTCCCGAGTATCGGGCCTTGCGCGAAACCAAGGGCGGTTTCCTCGAGCTCTGCTATGACCCTGAAGCCGCGGCAGAAGTCACCTTGCAGCCGATCCGGCGCTTCGGTTTCGACGGGTCGATCCTGTTTTCCGACATATTGATCGTGCCGCACGCGCTGGGCCAGAATTTATGGTTCGAGGCCGGTGAGGGGCCGCGGCTGGCCCCGCCGCTGGTCGACAGCGCACTCAGCGCGCTCGAAGCGGTTCCTGAGCGGCTTGACCCCATTTATGCTACCGTCGCGCGCGTGGCGGCCTCGTTGCCCGCCGATACGACCTTTCTGGGCTTTGCAGGCAGTCCGTGGACTGTCGCAACCTATATGGTCGCGGGCCAAGGGTCGAAGGATCAGGCCGCGGCCCGCCGCATGGCGTTTGGCGATCCAGCCGCGTTCCAAGCGATCATCGACGCGATCGTCGATGTCACGGTAACGTACCTTGCGGGCCAGATCGAACATGGCGTCGAGGCGGTGCAATTGTTCGACAGTTGGGCGGGCAGTCTTTCGCCCGCACAATTCGAACGCTGGGTCATCGTGCCAAACGCCGAAATCGTCCGCCGTTTGAAGGCGATCCATCCCGACACCCCGGTGATCGGCTTTCCCAAGGGCGCGGGCGGCAAGCTGCGCGCCTATGCCGATGAAACCGGGGTCGATGCGATCGGGCTCGACGAGACGGTCGATCCGGACTGGGCCGACCGTATCCTGCCGCAACATTTGCCGGTGCAGGGCAATCTCGATCCGCTCGCGCTCGTCGCCGGCGGCGCGGCGCTGGACGCTGCGATCGACCGCATCCTTGCGGCCTTCCCGGCGCGTCCCCATATCTTCAACCTCGGCCATGGCATCGTGCCCGACACGCCGATCGCCCATGTCGAACATCTGATCAGACGGGTTCGCGGCGGGTGAATATGGCAGACTGGGCAGGTTTTTTGGGGGCGACGATGCTTTGGGTCAAAGCGGCGCATATTATCTTCGTCATCTTCCTGATGGCGGGACTGTTCATGATGCCGCGCTTTTTTGTCTATCATCACCAATGTGCCGTCGGGTCGGATGAGGACAAGAAGTGGATCGAGCGCGAAGACCGCTTGCGCCGGATCATCCTGAATCCTTCGCTGACCATCGTCTGGGCGCTCGGGCTGTTGCTCGCGTTCAACGGCAATTATTGGGGTGAAAGCTGGTTTATCGCCAAATTTGTCCTGGTGGTGGCGCTGTCGGGCTATCACGGCTGGATGATCGGCTACTTCAAAAAGCTCCAACAGGGGTTGCGGCCGCTCACCGAAAAGCAGCTGCGCTTGCTCAACGAAGTCCCCGGTGTCGCTGCGGCGCTCATCGTCATTCTCGCGGTCGTTCGTCCCTGATCCTGCCCGGTTCGGGCCAGCCTGATTGACTTGGCACCGGGCGAGGGATAGGGGCCATGGCAATCCCGCCAGCCGGGCGGTGCTTCCCCAGCGCCGGAACTATCGCAAACGGTCGTCCCACGGCCGGATAGGCACCCTCGCGGTGCACTGAAAACCGACGGTATTTTCTCCCTATATCTTATCCTGGAATCCATCCATGCATCTTAAAGAACTCAAAACCAAAGCCCCCGCCCAGCTTGTCGAAATGGCTGAAGAACTGGGGGTCGAGGGCGCATCGACGCTGCGCAAGCAGGATCTGATGTTCTCGATCCTGAAAGAACTCGCCGAAGAGGGCGAGGAAATCATCGGATCGGGGACGATCGAGGTTTTGCCCGACTCGTTCGGGTTTCTGCGTTCGTCGGAGGCCAATTATCTCGCCGGCCCCGACGACATCTATGTCTCGCCGAACCAGGTCCGCAAATATGGCCTGCGCACCGGCGACACCGTCGAAGGTGAAATCCGCGCCCCGCGCGACGGCGAGCGGTATTTTGCGCTCACCAAGCTGATCAGCGTCAATTTCGACGATCCCGATGTTGTCCGCCACCGCGTCAATTTCGATAACCTCACCCCGCTCTATCCGAACCAGAAGCTGTCGCTCGACACCGTCGATCCGACGGTCAAGGACAAGTCGGCGCGCGTCATCGACCTCGTCAGCCCGCAGGGCAAAGGCCAGCGTGCGCTGATCGTCGCGCCGCCGCGCACCGGTAAGACCGTGCTGCTGCAGAATATCGCCAAGGCGATCACCGACAATCATCCCGAGGTCTATCTGATCGTCCTCTTGGTCGACGAACGCCCCGAGGAAGTCACCGACATGCAGCGCAGCGTGAAGGGCGAGGTCGTCTCCTCGACCTTCGACGAACCCGCGACGCGCCACGTCCAGGTCGCCGAAATGGTGATCGAAAAGGCGAAGCGCCTGGTCGAGCACAAGAAGGATGTCGTCATCCTGCTCGATTCGATCACCCGCCTTGGCCGCGCCTACAACACCGTCGTCCCCTCGTCGGGCAAGGTGCTGACCGGCGGTGTCGACGCCAATGCGCTCCAGCGTCCGAAGCGTTTCTTCGGCGCCGCGCGCAACATCGAGGAGGGCGGTTCGCTGTCGATCATCGCCACCGCGCTGATCGATACCGGCAGCCGCATGGACGAAGTGATCTTCGAAGAATTCAAGGGCACGGGTAACTCGGAAATCGTCCTTGATCGCAAGGTCGCCGACAAGCGCATCTTCCCCTCGCTCGACGTCGGCAAGTCGGGCACCCGCAAGGAAGAGCTCCTCGTCGAGAAGGACAAGCTGTCGAAAATGTGGGTGCTACGCCGCATCCTCATGCAGATGGGCACGATCGACGCGATGGAGTTCCTGCTCGACAAGATCAAGGATTCGAAGACCAACGAGGATTTCTTCGATTCGATGAATCAATAGTCGCGCTGGGGCGGGATGATCGTCGAACAGGCCTTGTTGCAGGTTCGGCGCGGCTTTTGAGCGTGCCTTGGCCATCGCCCGCCCGCTGATCGCGGCCTGCCGGGATTTTTGGGCCCGGTTTTTTGGGCATGGAAGTGCGGCGCGGATGCGAAGCGGTGGAAACCTACTTGCTGATCGTGCATTGGCACCGCATGGAAGACCATCGCGACGGTTTCCGCCGCTCCGCACGATATGCGGAATGGCGGGCACTGTTGCACCCCTTTTATGACCCGATGCCGGTCGTGCAATATTTCGGAGAGCTTGTGTGATTGACCTGTTGTTGACCGCCGCCACCACGGCCGCGCAGGGGCTGGGCGGCCCGTCGGAAATCTGGGGCCATATCGTCAATGATTTTTCGAACATCACCGAACCCGCCGCGATGGCGGCATTTTTGCAGGTGCTGCTGATCGATCTCGTGCTCGCGGGCGACAATGCGATCGTCGTCGGCGCGCTGGCCGCGGGCCTGCCTGCCGATCAGCGCCGCAAGGTGATCATCATCGGGGTGCTGGCCGCCCTGGTGCTGCGGATCGCCTTTGCACTGGTCGTCACCCAGTTGCTGCAAATCGTCGGCCTGATCTTCGTCGGCGGCTTGCTGCTGGCCTGGGTCGCCTGGAAAATGTGGCGCGAACTGCGCGACGGCGCCCATTCGGCTGGATCGCCTGAAGTCACTGGTGATGAGCATTCGGGCCTGAAACCCGCCAAGAGCTTTGCGGCGGCAGCCTGGGCGGTTGCGATCGCCGACGTGTCGATGAGCCTCGATAACGTCCTCGCAGTCGCTGGCGCGGCGCGTGATCATCCGGGGATCATGATCGTTGGCCTGATTGTCGCGGTCATCCTGATGGGCGTCGCCGCCAACATCATCGCCAAATACATCGAGCGTTACCGCTGGATCGCCTATTTCGGCCTCGCGGTCATCGTCTATGTCGCGGTCAAGATGATCTACGACGGCTGGGTTGATCCGTCGGTCGGGCTGGGAACCTTGCTGGGGTAATATTCCGGGTGCACGATCGCGCGGTTGGCCAAGGCTAGTCGTGCGATCGTATCGCCTTTAGGGACGGGTTGGTTTTCGGCTTCACCGCCCCATTTAGGCTTTATGCCCCCACTCCATCTCACCAAGGTCGCGGTTGGCTGCGCGCATGTCGAGACGTTCGCGCGCCGGGTGGCGACGCGCGTTCGTGATGGCGAATTGCGGGTGCCGACGCGGATGCGGCCGAAGCGGATGGACGAGCTGGTCGGCGGTTATCTGCACTGGATCATCAAGCACCGCATCGTTGCGCGGCAGCAGATCCTGCGCTTTGACGATCGCAAGGATGGCCGGGTCGACATCGTCTGTTCGGAAGAAGTGGAAATCCTGCCGCCAATGTCGAAGCGCGCGCATCAGGGTTGGCGCTATCTGGCCGATGAGGACGCGCCCAAGGGCATGGCCGACCACGACAGCGTCGCTGACCTGCCGCCGCACCTCTATCGCGAGCTCGCGGCGCTGATGCTCATCTAGCGCGGCGCCAACATTATCCTTGCGCGGCGAGCATCTCGCCCATCTTCTCCCAGACTTTGTTGATCGCCTTGAGCGGGCGCACCATCACCTTGAAATCGATGATTTGTCCATCGTCGTTCCAGCGGATGATGTCGACCCCGTTGACATGGATGTCGTCAAGCGTCGTTGCAAATTCGAGCATTGCCTGGTCGCCATCGACAATCTCGCGTTCGTAGCGGAAATCGTCGCCGCCCAAGACATGGCTGGCGGCGTGGAGATAAGCGAAGACCTTGTCGCGCCCGGCCTGCGGCGTGTGGACGACGGGGGAGTGGAATACCGCGTCCTCGGCGAGCATCTCGCGCAGCGCCAGGGGGTCACCGCCGCCCGCCATATAATGATGCCAAGCGGCGACGCCGGCGGCGGCGCTCATGCCAGATGCTCGGCGAAAAAGGCCTGGGTGCGGCCATCGGCAAGTTCGGCGCCCGCGGCATCGCGGCGATTGCCGCTGGTCGCGGCAAAGCCGTGGTCGAGGCCGTCATAATCGTGGAGCGTGACCTTGGGATGCGAATCTAGCCCCTCGTGCATCTTGGCCTGCGCCTCGGGACTGACGAGATGGTCCATCGTCGGGATATGCAGCATCAAGGGATGCGCGATGGCATGGCTTTCACCCAGCATCTGATCGATCATCACGCCATAATAGCCAACCGACGCGTTCACGTCGGTGCGCGCCGCCGCCATATAGGCCAGCCTGCCGCCCAGGCAAAAGCCGACGCAGCCGACCTTGCTCGCCCCCTGGGCATGAAGCCAGCGGATCGCGGCCTCGATGTCCTTGACCCCGTCGTCGGCGTCATATTGGCCGAAATAGCCAAAGGCTTCCTGCAGCTCGGCCTCGACATCGGGGTCGAGCTCGACCCCGGGGGCAAAGCGCCAGAACAGGTCGGGCGCAATCGCCAGATAGCCCTGTGCCGCCCACTCGTCGCATTTTTCGCGGATTCCGGCATTCACCCCGAAAATCTCGGGAATGACGATAATCGCGCGCGACCCATCGGCATCGGGACGCGCGACATAGGCGGGGATCGCGCTGGTCCCGTCGAGCGCGGGGATGGTGGTGTTGGTCGCGGACATGCGGGGCTCCTGACTCTTGCCAAACGGCACTGAAAGCGCAAAGCTAGCGGGGCTGCGGGCATGGCTCAAGCGGCTTACCGGAATTTCGGGGCGGAGACAGGCGATGAAGTTCAATATCGAGATCGATTGCACTCCCCAGGAGGCGCGGCAACTGTTCGGCCTGCCCGACCTTGAACCGCTGCACGACATCTATCTCGACCGCGTCAAGGAATTGATGGCGAAGGGTATCACCCCCGATATGGTGCAACAGATGGTCAAGACATGGGTGCCGATGGGCGAAAGCGGGTTGGGGCTGGTGCAGTCGCTGCTGGGCCAGTTCGGCGGCGGCTTGATGGGCGGCGCGGCGAAATCGACCGAGAAGGGCGATGACGACAAGGGTGCCAAGGGGCGCAAGAGCTGAACCAAGACGGTGTAAGCGACACGATTTTTGCACTGTCGAGCGGAATGCCGCCGGCGGCGATCGCGGTTGTGCGCGTGAGCGGACCGCAGGCAGGGGAGGCGCTGCGGGCGCTGGCCGGACAGCTGCCGGTGCCGCGGCGGGCGTCGCTTGCCGAACTCGCAGGCGCCACGGGCGCGATCCTCGATCGCGCACTGATCCTGTGGTTTCCGGGTCCGGCGACGGCGACCGGCGAGGATCTGGCCGAGCTGCACCTCCATGGCGGCCGCGCGGTTGTCACCGCGGTCGAAGCGGCGCTGGCGACGATGCCGGGGCTGCGCCGCGCCGAAGCGGGGGAGTTTACCCGGCGGGCGTTCCTGAACGGGCGGATCGATCTGGCGGAAGCAGAAGGTCTGGCCGATTTGCTGGCGGCGGAGACCGAGAGCCAGCGGGTGCAGGCGCTGGGGCTAGCGAGCGGGCATGTGTCGCGTGCCGTTGCAGAATGGCAGAAACGGCTGCTGACCTTGATGGCGGGGGCCGAGGCCGAGCTGAATTTTGCCGATGAGGATGATGTCGAAGTTGGCGAAGGTGTCGCGCAGCGGTTGATTGCGGGGATGGCAGCTTTGGCGGGCGAATTGGACGAATGGTTGGCGCGGCCCGCGGCGGAGGTGATCGCGGAGGGGGTCGCGGTGGTTATCGCAGGACCGCCAAACGCCGGAAAATCAACTTTAATCAATGCTTTAGTGCAACGGGAGCTGGCTATCGTGTCGCCCGTGGCGGGGACGACGCGCGATGTGATCGAGACCCCATTGGCGCTCGACGGGATCGCGATGCGCTTTTCGGATACCGCGGGCCTGCGCCCCGAAAGTGGCGATGAAATCGAGATGATCGGGATCGACCGCGCCAAGGCGGCGGTCGCGGCGGCGGACATCCTGCTGTGGTTAGGCGCGCCCAAGGAGGCGCCCGATCATGCCCGCACGATCCTGATCGCGGCGCAAGCCGACCGGTGGCGCGGCGATGCGGCGGCGGAAGCCGATGCAGCGCGGTGCGACTTGGTGCTGTCGGCGGCGACGGGCGAGGGCATGGAGGCGCTGCATCGGATGATCGTCAAGATGGCGCGCACATTGTTGCCGCGCGAAGGGGAGGCGGCGCTGCGTCAGCGTCAGCGCGCGGCGATGGGCGAAGCCCGCGATTGGCTGCGGATCGAAGCGGGGTCGCGCGAAGCGGACGATCTGATCCTGCTCGCCGAACGGCTGCGGCTCGCGAGCGGTGCGCTCGACCGGATCACCGGGCGGGCGGGCGTCGAAGATATGCTCGACACCTTGTTCGGACGTTTCTGTATCGGGAAATGATGTTTCACGTGAAACATCGCTTCGGTCGCACGGCGGTGGATTTGGCACCGCATTTGGGCTAAGGGCGCCGCAATCATGCGCAGCAGCACCATCTATGATGTCATCGTCGTCGGCGGGGGGCATGCCGGGACCGAGGCGGCCGCCGCCGCGGTACGGCTCGGTGCGCGCGTCGCGCTGGTCAGTTTCGATCCAGCACTGATCGGTACAATGTCCTGCAACCCTGCGATCGGCGGGCTCGGCAAGGGGCATCTGATGCGCGAGGTTGATGCGCTTGATGGCTGGATGGCCCGCGCCGCCGATCGCGCTGCGATCCATTACCGGATGCTCAATGCGTCGAAGGGCGCCGCGGTGCAGGGGCCGCGCGTCCAAGCCGACCGGACGCGCTATCGCGATGCGATCCAGAGTCTGCTGGCGGCCGAGGATGGCATCACGGTCATCGCCGGGGAAGCCGCCGCGCTGCGGTTGTCCGCCGACGAGGCGACGGTGGTGGGGCTTGAGCTTGGCGACGGAACGGTCCTGACCGCACCCGCAGTGGTGCTGGCGACCGGCACCTTTCTGGGCGGACGGATGTTCCGCGGCGAGGAAAGGATGGCCGGCGGGCGCATCGGCGAAGATGGCGCGCATCGTCTGGCGGAGCAGTTGCGCGCCGCCGATCTGCCGATGGCGCGGCTTAAGACGGGGACACCGCCGCGGCTCGACGGACGGACAATTGACTGGGCGCGGCTCGAAGAACAACCGTCGGACGGCGGGGCATGGACCTGTTCCACGTGGAACAGTGAGCGGACGGTCCCGCAGATTTTTTGTGCAATTACGCGCACCAACGCTGAATCGCATCGGATTATCGCCGAGAATTTGCATCGTTCACCTCTGTTCACGGGAGCGATTGGTGCGGCGGGACCGCGCTATTGCCCGTCGATCGAGGACAAGATCCACCGCTTCGCCGACCGCGACGGGCATCAGGTCTTTCTCGAACCCGAGGGCCTCGACTCGCATCTTGTCTATCCGAACGGCATTTCGACCTCGCTCCCCGCCGATGTCCAACTCGCGATGCTGCGGACGATGGACGGGCTGGCGGCGGTCGAGATGGTCGTGCCGGGCTATGCGGTCGAATATGATCATATCGACCCGCGCGCGCTCGACCGGACATTGCAGGTCCGCGCGATGCCCGGCCTCTATTGTGCGGGGCAGATCAATGGCACGACCGGATATGAAGAAGCGGCGGCGCAGGGGCTGATCGCGGGCGCGAACGCCGCGCTGGCGGCGCAAGGGCGTGCGCCGCTGATCCTCGACCGGTCGCAAAGCTACATTGGGGTGATGGTCGATGATCTGGTGTTGCAGGGGGTGAGCGAACCCTATCGCATGCTCACCGCACGCGCCGAATATCGACTGCGACTGCGCGCCGACAATGCCGCGACGCGGCTGACCCCGACCGGGATCGCGCTGGGTCTGGTGCGGCCCGCGACTGCCGAATTGTTCGCGGCACGGCAGGCCGCACGCGCCGCTGCCGAAGCGCTGCTGGCGGTGCCGGTGGCGAGCGGCGACTATGGCGCGATCGGGATGAGCACCCCCGGCGACGGCATCGCGCGAACGCGGATCGAGCTGCTGCGCTTTCCCGATGTGACGATCGCGACCCTGGTGACGCTTGCGCCCGAACTTGCCGCGATCGACCGCACGATCCTGGCCGAGCTGGTCGAGGATGCCCATTATGCGCCCTATATCGCGCGGCAGGATGCCGAGCTCCGATCGCTGGCGGCAAATGAAGCAATCACGCTCGACCCCGCACTCGATTATCGCGCGATCGGTGGGCTGTCGCGCGAGATGGTCGAGCGGCTGGGCAAGGCGCGTCCCGAAACGCTGGGGCAGGCGGCGCGCATCGACGGGGTAACCCCGGCTGCGCTGACTGCGATCATGGTGCACAGCCGGCGGCGCGCGGCATAGGATGAGCCGCGGATGCGGGGGGCGTTCTTTCCGCCGTCTTGAGAGGAACAAACGAGGGCGCCACGACTAGCGCAACACCCCTAGTCAAAAGGACGGGATCAGTTTGACGACGCAAATTCTGGATAGCGAAGATGGGGCGCGAGCCTGGATCGGCGAGACCTTTGCGCCGACGGTACGGCAATGGGCGCAGCTTGACCAATATGCGGCGATGCTGATCGCCGGGACCGAAAAGCAGAATTTGATCGCCGCCTCGACGATCCCGAATCTGTGGGTTCGCCATATTGCGGACAGCGCGCAGCTGGTGACGCTCGACAACATGGGCGGTGACGGAATGTGGCTCGACCTTGGGAGCGGGGCAGGCTTGCCGGGGTTGGTGGTGGCAATTCTGAGTGAGCGTCCGGTGGCGCTGGTGGAATCGCGCAAGCTGCGTTGTGGCTTCCTGCGTGACGCAGCCCTGCAAATCGGCCTGGGCCATGTCGAGGTCGTCGAGGCGCCGCTTGAACGTGTCGAAACGCGACCGGCCGCGACGATCAGTGCGCGAGCTTTCGCGCCGCTCGACAAGCTGATCGATTTATCCGCGCGTTTTTCCACCGAATCGACGCGCTGGCTGCTGCCAAAGGGACGAAACGCCGTTAAGGAACTGGCGTTGCTGCCGCAGGCGTGGCAGAATCTGTTTCACGTGGAACAAAGCCGTACCGACGCCGACAGCCAGATATTGGTCGGCACCGGAAAAATCCCGGCAAGACAGCGAGGAAAAGCATGATCCGCATTGCCGTGGCGAACCAGAAGGGCGGGGTCGGCAAGACGACGACCGCGATCAATCTGGCAACGGCGCTCGCCGCGACCGGCTGGCGGACGCTGATCATCGACCTTGATCCGCAGGGCAATGCGTCGACCGGGCTGGGCATCAAGCAGGCGCAGCGCGAATATTCGAGTTACGAATTGCTACGCGGCGACGCGACGCTCGCCGAATGTGCGATCCCGACCGCGGTGCCGCGGCTCGACATCGTGCCCGCAACGGTCGACCTGTCAGGCGCCGAGATCGAACTGATCGAGTTCCAGGATCGGCTGCACCGGATGCAGCAGGCGTTGTCGGGGGCTGAAGCAGGACAGTGGGACATCTGCCTGATCGATTGTCCGCCGTCGCTTGGGATGTTGACGCTCAATGCCTTGATCGCCGCCGAATCGCTCATCGTGCCGCTGCAATGCGAATTTTTCGCGCTCGAAGGGCTGAGCCAATTGCTCACCACGGTCGAACGCGTGCGCGAGCGCTTCAACCAGAAACTCTCTATCCTGGGTGTTGCGCTGACGATGTTCGACCGCCGCAACCGGTTGACCGATCAGGTGTCGGACGATGTGCGCGAAGTTCTGGGCCCGGTGGTGTTCCAAACCGTGATTCCGCGCAACGTCAGGCTGTCGGAGGCGCCAAGTCATGGGCTGCCGGCGCTGATTTATGACCATCGCTGCGCCGGGTCGGCGGCGTATATCGCGCTGGCCCGCGAATTGATCGATCGCTTGCCCAATGTCCGCAAGGCTGCATAAATGACTGATAATAAAGATGAAAGTGGAGCATCTCCAGCGCGCAAGCGGCCGTCGGGGCTGGGGCGCGGGCTGAACGCGCTCTTTGGTGACGTTGCCGCCGAGGCGCCGGTGCTCGCCAGTGCGGGCAGCGCCGCAAAGGCCGCGCCGACGGTGTCGGGCGATGCCGTGCAGCATGTGCCGGTCGGTGCGATTCGGCCGCTGCCAGGGCAGCCGCGGCGCCATTTCGACGAGAATGCGATCGCCGAGCTCGCCGATTCGATCGGGCTGCGCGGGCTGTTGCAACCGATCATCGTCCGCCGCGCCCCCGATGGCGACGGGTATCAGCTGGTGGCGGGCGAGCGGCGCTGGCGCGCGGCGCAGCGCGCCGGGCTGCACCAGATTCCGGCGCTGGTGCGCGAACTCGACGATGCGGCGACCTATGAAATCGCGCTGGTCGAGAATATCCAGCGGCAAGACCTCAACGCGATCGAAGAAGCCGGCGCCTATCGCCGCCTGATCGACGATTTCGGCCATAATCACGAGGCTTTGGCCAAGCTGGTCGGCAAATCGCGCAGCCATGTGGCGAATCTGATGCGGCTGCTCGACCTGCCGCAAGCGGTGCAGGCGCTGGTCGGCGATGGATCGCTGGCGATGGGGCATGCGCGCGCGCTGATCGGTGCCGCCGACGCCGAGTCGATTGCGCGACGCGTCGTCAAGGACGGCCTGTCGGTCCGCGCGGTCGAGGCGCTGGTGCGCGAAGACAAGGGCGGCGGGCGCAAGGCGCCGCTGGAATATAAGAGCATGGACGGCGTCGGGCGCGATCCCGATATCGTCGCGGTCGAGCGCCACTTGTCCGAGCTGCTCGGCATCGGTGTCGCGATCCACTATTCGGGCGGCGGCAAGGGCGCGCTGACGCTGAAATTCGCGTCGCTCGATCAGCTCGACATGATTTGTCAGCGGCTGAGCGGCGAGGGGATTTGATTATCTGGCTCGTCATCCCGGCCTTCGCCTGGATGACGAACAAGGTGGTGCGAATCGGCCCAGCACCGCGCTTAAATTGTGCCAGTCCGGGCCGTTAAAGAAGAACAGGCGGTCCCCGCGACCCTCTCTGAATCAGGCTAAGACCCTGATTCCACTCGCTTACCATGGGTAAGGCGGGTCAATTCCTATTGCACCGTTAACCAATCTTGCTGGCAAAGGTTGAACCTGTGCGCCGCTAAACAGGTCGGCGAATGGGGTGGGATATCCATTCGTGTTTCGACTTTCAGTCTTCGAATTCAAGGGACCAAACATATGCGCAAATTTGGAATGAAGCGCGCCATCGTCGGCGCCGCGATTGCTGCCCTCGCCATGAACGCTTCGGCGGCCCATGCAGCAACGGCAACCGGGACGGCCACGGCCAAGATCCTGCGCCAGATCACGCTGACCAACACCAGCGCCCTGCAATATGCGACGATCATCAGCGGTGCCACCGCTTCGACCGTCGCCGTCACCACGGCTGGCGCGCGCACTTGCGGCGCGGGTCTGACCTGCACTGGTACGACGACGGCCGCCAATTTCGACGTCCAGGGCACCAGTGGTGCTGTGGTCCTCGTCGGTGGCGACGCCAACGTCACGCTCAACGGTTCGCTCGGCGGCACGATGGCCTCGACGCTGACCTATTCGGCGGCGAACATCACGCTGGGCGCGACCGGCGGCAGCTTTCAGGTCGGCGGCACGCTGAGCGTCGGCGCCAACCAGACGGCGGGCGATTACACCGGGACGTTCAACGTCACCGCCAACTACCAGTAAGGCCAAAGGCCGATAAGGGTGGGGGACCGGCGGGTTCCGGCTCGCCGATCACATCAAGGGGTCGCCAGCGACAAGCTGGCGACCCCTTTTTACGTGCCGTTTCGGCACGATAAGCGCCCCATGGTTAGCGAAATATCAACCATGTTGGCGCAGGCAGGATGCGACCAGCGGAATGGTGTGGGCCATTCCGGACCAACGATTGTGGGGATCGTATCCATGCCTAGATTTTTCAAAGGCTTCGGCCTGTTTTTCGCGCTTGCGTTCGGCGGCGCCGCGCTGCCGGTCCAGGCGGCGGGCGACCTGCTCGTCGCGCCAACCCGGGTGGTGCTCGACGGATCGCGCGGCACCGAAGTGGTGCTCAACAATATCGGTGCCGAGCCGGCAACCTATCGCATCAGCCTCGAGATCAAGCGGATGACCGCGGCGGGCGGGCTCGACGAGATCGCCGAGGAAAATATGAGCCCCGCCGAGCGTGCGGCGCTCGACATGATCGCGTTCAGCCCGCGCCGCGTCACCCTGCCGCCCAATCAGCCACAGGTCATCCGCGTCGGCGTGCGGATTCCCGAAGGCACCCCGGCGGGCGAATATCGCGCGCATATGCTGTTCCGCGCCGTGCCCGATGCTGTGGCCGCGGCGCCTGCCGAAACGGCAAAGCCAGCCAGCGGTGTTTCGATTGCGCTGACCCCGATTTACGGCATCACCATCCCGGTGATCGTTCGCGTCGGCGATCTCGGCGCCGAAGCGGTGATCGGCGACGCATGGGTCGCCGAAACGCCCGACGGCCCGGCGTTCAATTTTGGCCTGACGCGCAGCGGCAATCGTTCGGTCTATGGCGACATCGAAGTGACGCGGCCGGGCGCGCCCGAGCCGCTGCTCGTTGCCCGCGGCATCGCGGTATATCCCGAGGTTGCCGCGCGCGAAGTGTCGCTGCGCGTGCCGCCCGAACTTGCGGCCAAGCTCAAGGGACCGGTGCATATCCGCTATTCCGAGGATCGCGAAATCGGCGGTGGCACGATCGACGAAGCCGATCGGGTGGTGAAATGATCGAGTAAGGATGGGGCGAAAGCCAGGACCGTGATCGGCGCGGTGCTTGCTCGATGGAAACCGGCGATTCTCGCCGGGCTGGCGCTGGCCGGGCTTGTCCCGACCGGCGCTCAGGCCGTTGACAGCCAGCCCGTGTCGCTCGCCAACGATGGCTGGGCGCCGAACGAGGATGACAGCTGGCTGTTCGACTTGCGGTCGGGGCAGTATCGGCTCGGCGACGGGGTGCGCGGCTATCAGACGCCGCAGGGGGTGTGCGTCGACCTCGCCGACATCGTGCTCGCGCTCGACCTGGCGGTGCGCGTCGACAAGAAGTTGCGCCGCGCAACCGGCTGGGTGTTCGACGAGCGGCGCAGCCTGACGATCGACCGCGATGCGGGCGAGGTGCGCGCGGGGAGCCAGAGTTTCCGGCTGTCCGCGACGATGATTCGCGATACGCCCGCGGGCTGGTGCGTCGATCTGGACAGTCTCAACAGCTGGTTGGGGGTGCCGATCGCCGCCGATCTGTCGAACGCGGTGCTGCGGATCGACACCAAGGACAAACTGCCGTTCCAGCTCGCCGCCGAACGGCGCGCCCGCGCCGCCGGGATTCGGCCAGCGGCGCAATTCGACCTCGCCAGCCTGCCGCAGGCGTCGCGCCCGTATCAGACGTGGGCGACCCCCTCGGTCGATGTCGTCGCGTCGGCAGGATTTGTGTCTGACAAGCGCGCGGGCTCTTATGTTCAGGGACGGTACGAGATTTTCGCCGCGGGCGAGGTGATAGGGCAGAGTTTCGACGCGCGCTTGTCGTCGGACAACAAGGGGGTACCCGATAGTCTGCGGATGCGACTGTATCGCACCGATCCCGAGGGGCGGCTGCTCGGCCCGTTGAAAGCGACGCATTATGCGGCGGGCGATGTCAGCCTGCTGTCGACCGGACTCGTCGCATCGTCGGCGCCGGGGCGCGGCGCGGTGGTGACCAATCGCCCGGTCGAGCGCCCCGACAGCTTCGACAAGACCGATTTTCGCGGCGATTTGCCCGCGGGCTGGGACGCCGAACTCTATCGCAACGGGCAATTGCTGGCGTTCACCAGCCCCAATGGCGATGGCCGTTACGAATTTCTCGACGTGCCGCTGCAATATGGATCGAACCGCTTCGAAATCGTCCTTTACGGGCCGCAGGGGCAAATCCGGCGCGAAATCAAGCAGGTGCAGGTTGGGATGGACTCGATCCCGCCGCAGCAGACTTGGTATTGGGCGGGATTCGCGCAGGAGGACGCCGACCTGATCGAATTTGGCGGGCGGCGGCGCGGGCCGTTCCGTCGCGGCTGGCGCGGGACGTTGGGGGCCGAGCGCGGGCTCGATGCGCGCACGTCGATCGCGGCTTATGCACACAGCCTGATGATTGAAGACGTTCGGCGCAATTATGCCGAGGTCGCGCTGCGCCGCTCGCTCGGGCCGACGCTACTCGAGGTCGGCGGCAGCTATGCCGACGATCGCGGCGGCGCGGTTCGCGCCAGCTGGCTGGCGGCGTTCGGCGAAACCTATGTCCGCGCCGATGCGATGCGCGGCTGGAACGGCTTTGTCTCCGACCGTTTTCTCGGCAATATCAACGGCCTCTATTCGATTTCGGTCGATCAGGCGGTCAAGCTGGGGCGCACCGTGCTGCCGCTGCATTTCGACGTCCGCCAGATCGACCGGCGGTCGGGGATCGCCAGTCTGGAAGCCAGCGCGCGCGCATCGGCGAGTTTTCGCGCGCTGACCTTTACCGGCCAGCTCGACTGGAGCCGGACCAAGGTGCCGATCGGCCCCGATCCGCCCGACAATCTGACCGCCAGCCTGCTCGCCAATGCCCGGATCGGGCGTGTTCGCGTCCGCGGAGAGGCGCGTTTTGCGCTGTCGGGCGACAGCAGCGACACGCGCGTGGCGCTGATCGGCGAATGGGCCGGGAAGGGCGATGCCGAATGGCGCGCCGAACTCGGCTATGATCGCGGGTTCGACCGGGCGCGGGTTGGCGCTGGATATACCCGCCGTTTCAATCGGTTACAGCTGAGCGCTTTTGGCGAAGTGGCGAGCGACGGCTCGCTCGCGGCGTCGCTGTCGCTCGCGTTCAGCTTTGGTCCGAAGCCGAATGGCGGCTGGCGGGTGTCGAGCGAAAAGCTGGCGAGCCGCGGTCAGGTGATCGCCGACATATGGATGGACGATAATGGCGACGGCATTCGTCAGCCTGGCGAGGCACCGCTGGCGGGGGTGCCGCTGACCGCGGGCCACGGCTTTATCGACGCGGCGACCGATCAGCAGGGGCAGGCAACGATCGACGGGCTGGAGCCGTTCCGTCCGGTGTTGATCGGCATCGATGCCGGCAGCCTGCCTGATCCCTATGTCCAGCCCGCGCTGCCGGGCGTCGTGGTGTCGCCGCGTCCCGGCGTCGCGACGCGGGTGTCGCTGCCGATGGCGGCAGCGGGCGAGATTGAGGGGGTCGTGCGGCGCGACGGCGGCAACCCGATCGAGGGGCTGAGCCTCGAGCTGGTCGACGCCGAAGGGCGGGTGCGCGCGACGACGCTGACCGAGTTCGACGGATATTTCCTTTTCGAAAGCGTCGCTTACGGACGTTATACGGTGCGGCTGGGGCAGGCGTCGGCGGCGGCGTTGCGGCTCGATAGCAATTTCGCGATGGCGGCGATGCCCGGCAAGGCGACGCCGCGGGTGCGGCTTGGAGCGCTGGCGGTGAAGCCGCTCCGCCGTGATGTCGCGGCGCAGGAGGATACGGCCGTGATGGGCGAGGGCAACGGCGGGCGCGGGCCGCCGGGCGCGGGGGGTGGGGGACATTAGGAACCGATTGCCCGCTTTCGGGCGGAAGCGAACATTGCGCGCTATCGTAGCCCCGTGCAGGCGGGGGCCGCCAACGGCCTTACCCGGAGTCGCTGCGTAAACCGACATCGGCCTCCGCCTACGCGGGGACGGCAGCAACCGGTCGAAACCGGTCGCTCACTCGGGTCAGGCAAACACCCCGACACTTTCGATGAACTTGATCACCGAAATCGGTTTCGACACATAGGCTTCGGCGCCCGCGGCGCGGATCTGTTCCTCGTCGCCTTTTCCCGCATAGGCGGTGACCGCCATGATCGGAACGCTGCGCAAGGTCAAATCCGCCTTCATCTGGCCGATCAGTTCAAGCCCGCTGACATGCGGCAGCTGGATGTCCATGATGATCAGGTCGGGCGTCACTTCGCGCGCCTTCGCCACCGCATCGCGGCCGTCGCGGACCGGGTGGGCGGTGTAGCCATGGGCGTTGAGCAGGTCACAGAACAGGCGCAGGTTCAGCTCATTATCCTCGACGACCAATATGGTCTTGCCCATGATACTTCGCTTCCCCACCTTGCGTTCGCGGCCCGTTTAGGCGAATCGGCGGCGCGACACAATTGCCTCCCGTTGAAGGGAAAAATGCCTTGCACGACGACGACGCAGCTTTGGCGCTTCACGCGCTCGGCTGGATATTGAGCGACGAACCGCGCGCCGAACGGCTGCTGGCGATGACCGGGCTTGGTCCCGATACGCTGCGCGGGTCGCTCGGTGATCCCGCGACCCTCGCCGCGATCCTGTCGTTCCTCGCGGCGCATGAGCCCGACCTGGTGACTTGCGCCGAAGCTCTGGCGGTGCGGCCGGAGGCGTTGGTGGCCGCCGCGCTTCGGCTGGCGGGCGACGAGAGGATCGAGGCATGAGCCGCCCGCTCGTCATCACCGATTGCGACGAAGTGCTGATGCACATGGTCGTCCCCTTCGCTGAATGGGTCGACGCCGAACATGGCGTCTTGTTCCGCATCGAGGACGCGAGCTTTGCCGGGGCGCTCAAGCGCAAGGAATGCGGGACACCGCTGGAGGCGGCCGAGGTCTGGCCGCTGCTCGACAGTTTTTTCCGCACCGAGATGACCCGGCAATATCCGATCCCCGGCGCGCTCGCCGCCATGGCGGCGATCGCCGAACAGGCCGACATCGTCGTGCTGACCAACGTCGGCCCCGACCATCAGCAGGCGCGAATCGACCAGCTGGCGCTCCATGATTTCCACGCCCCGGTGATCGGCAGCCGCGGCGGCAAGGGCGAACCGGTGCGCCGCCTGATCGAACAATATCGGCCGCCGGTCGCGGTGTTCATCGACGATCTGGCGGGGCATCATCATTCCGTGGCGCAGGAAGCGCCCGACGTGTGGCGGTTGCATCTGGTCGGCGAGCCTGCGATCGCGGACAAGATCGCGGCGTCGAAACATGCCCATGCCCGCATCGACGACTGGACCGCGGCGCAGGACTGGATCCTCGCGCGTCTCGCCGAAAACATTCCCGCCCCCGCCCCCCAGACGGCATCGTAAGGACATATCATGGACATCACCGCCAAACTCGCCGAACTCGGTCTTGAACTGCCCAAGGCGGCCGCGCCGGTCGCCGCCTATGTCCCCGTCGTCGAACAGGGTGGGATGCTGTACGTCAGCGGCCAGCTGCCCTTCCGCGACGGACAGGTCGTGACCGGACGGCTGGGCGACGACATGGACGTCGCGGGCGGCCAGGACGCGGCGCAGCGCGTCGCGCTTATGCTCGTCGCGCAGATCGGCCAGGCGCTCGGCGGCGACTGGTCGCGCATTGAGCGCGTCGTCAAGCTCGGGGTGTTCGTCAACAGCGCCCCCAGCTTCACCGATCAGGCGAAGGTGGCCAATGGCGCATCGGAATTGTTCGAGACGCTGTTCGGTGACGCGGGCCGCCATGCGCGCGCCGCGGTCGGCGTCGCGGTACTGCCGCTCGGCGCCGCGGTCGAGGCTGACGCGATCGTCGCGGTGAAGTCGGCATAAGCGAGCCTTGACGAGCCGTTGGTCAGCACCTTCCCCGTTCGTCCTGAGGAGCCATTGAGCTTGTCGAAATGGCGTCTCGAAGGACTTGGCGCGGTGCATGGTCCTTCGAGACGGGCCTTCGCCGGGCTCAGTCCCTCCTCAGGACGAACGGCAAGCGAAGGATGCATATAGATGGCTGAAGCCGACCCGCTTGCCCGCACGATTTCGCTCGGCACCGGTGTCGCTGCGCTCGATCCCGCAGCGTGGGACGCGCTGACGGGTGGCAGCAATCCGTTTGTCGGCCATGCTTTCCTGTCGCTGCTGGAGGAATCGGGCAGCGTCGGGCCGGGCACCGGGTGGCAGGCGGCGCCGCTGCTGGTCGAGGATGAAGCGGGCGGGCTGGTTGCCGCCGCGCCCGCCTATCTGAAATCGCACAGTCAGGGCGAATATGTGTTCGACCAGGGGTGGGCCGACGCCTGGACGCGCGCGGGCGGCGACTATTATCCCAAGCTCCAGATCGCGGCGCCCTTCACCCCGGTGCCGGGGCCGCGGCTGCTGGCGCGGGACATCGACGATGCGCGGCTGCTGATCCGTGCGGCGGAAGCGGTGATCCGCCAGAACGGTCTGTCGTCCGCCCATGCCACCTTTGTCGCACCCGAACAGATGCCGCTGTTCGAAGGCGCGGGGTGGCTGGTGCGCCGCGACATCCAGTTTCATTTCGCCAATGCGGGTTACACCAGCTTCGACGATTTCCTTGCCACGTTGACGTCCGCCAAGCGCAAGCAGCTTCGCAAGGAGCGGGCCCGCGCTGTTCAAGGTCTGCGGATCGAGGAATTGACCGGCGATGCGATCCGTCCCGAGCATTGGGACGCGATGTGGCTCTTCTATCAGGACACCGGCGCGCGCAAATGGGGGCAGCCGTATCTCACCCGTGCGGCGTTCGACCTGATCGGCGACCGAATGGCGGAGCAGATCATCCTGCTGCTGGCGTATGACGGCGAGCGGCCGGTGGCGGGGGCGTTGCATTTCCTTGGCGCTGATACGCTCTACGGACGCTATTGGGGGTGCCTGACCGACATTCCCTATCTGCATTTCGAGCTGTGCTATTACCGCGCGATCGACATCGCGATCGCGCGCGGGCTGACGCGGGTAGAAGCGGGCGCACAGGGCGGCCACAAACTGGCGCGGGGCTATGGCCCAGTCGCCACCTGGTCGGCGCATTTCATCGCCGATCCCGGCTTCCGCCGCGCGGTGGCCGATTTTCTGGACCAGGAACGCCGCGCCGAAGAAGTCGAGATGGAATGGCTTGAAGGGCACATGCCCTTCCGGCGGGCCGACTAGTCGTTCGCCACTTTCGTCACCCCGGACTTGATCCGGGGTCTATGCGTCGTGGCCAGACTGGATGCCGGATCAAGTCCGGCATGACGAGAATAATATCGTGAAGGCTTAAGCCGCAAACCGCCGTGCCGCCGGACGGCGTGCGGTTTCGTCGAGCCAGGCGCGTGCCTGGCGCTGCGCTTCGGCGATTTCGTCGCGGCTCATTTCGTCGGACAGGTCGGCGCGGCATTGCTGGCCTTCCTTGTTGCCGCCGAGCGCCGCAAGGTTGAACCATTTATGCGCCTGGATCAGGTCGACATCAACCCCGCCGGTGCCGGTCGAAAATGCGATCCCCAGATCGAAATAAGCATTGGCGTCGCCGCGGGCCGCATCGAGCAAGCGGCTTTCGATCAGATACTGCGCGGACTTCAGACTGTTGGCCATAAAAACCCCCTGTCGCCTCCCCCCACAGGAGGCTTCGGGGCTCAATCTTGCGGCTTATGGTCAACAAAGCGTTAACGCACCCGGCGATTTCTTGTGGATAGCACGCCGAAATGGCGGAATTCAGCCGTTTCCGGTCGGCGTCAATCGACCGGATAATTGTCAATCAGCCTCGTTTTGCCGATTCGCGCCGCGGCGAGCAGTCGCGCCGGGGTGCGAAATTCGCGCAATCTTTCAAGGCTGTCGGCGTCGGCGAGCGCGACATAATCGACGCTGTCGAAGCCGCCCGCGACGATTGCCGCCGCAGCTTGGGCGAGCGTTTCGCCGACATCGTCGCCGCGTGCGATGGCCATCACGGCGGCTTTCAGCGCATCGGGAAAGGCCGTTGCACCGGCGCGCTGCGCGGGCGACAGATAGGCATTGCGCGACGACAGCGCGAGGCCGTCGGGATCGCGAGCGATCGGCGCGCCCAGGATGTCGAGGTGAAAATCCAGATCGCGCGCCATGCGGCGGATGATCGCGAGCTGCTGCCAGTCCTTTTCCCCGAAAATGGCGATATCGGGGCGGACCTGATTGAACAATTTGGCGACGACGGTTGCAACGCCGTCGAAATGGCCGGGACGCGCGGCGCCGCAATAATCGGCGCCCAGCTCGGCGACCTCGATATGGGTGCTGTGACCGCCGGGGTACATGACGCTGACGTCCGGCGCCCACAGCAGGCTGACGCCTTCATCGACCAGCAGCGCGGCGTCGCGGGCTTCGTCGCGCGGATAGGCGGCAAAATCCTCGTTGGGGCCGAACTGGGTCGGGTTGACGAAGATCGAAACGACGACATGGTCGGCAACGCGCCGTCCCATCTGCACGAGCGAGAGATGGCCGTCGTGCAGCGCCCCCATCGTCGGCACCAGGGCGACGCTTTTGCCGCCCTGTTTCAGCGCTGCGATGGCGCGATGCAGCGTGGCGATATCACGGATGATTTGCACGCTTGCCCAGCCTCCGATATTGGCGGCGCAACTGCACCACTCGCGGCGCCGCCATGCGCCGCCAACCGGAAAATCGCAACTGCCCATGACGAACAGCGCGACCAAGCCCGCACCGCACCGCATCATCTTTGCCAATGAAAAGGGCGGGACCGGAAAATCGACCTGCGCGGTGCATTTTGCGGTCGCGTTGGCGAGCCAGGGCTGGAAAGTCGCCGGGCTCGATCTCGATCCGCGCCAGCGCACGTTCCACCGCTATCTCGAAAATCGGACGAACACCGCAAAGCGCCGCGATATCGAGCTGCCGATGCCGCATTTCGAGGTGTTCGAAGGCTCCACGATCGAGGAACTCGACGCGCAGGTCGCGCGGTTGACCGCCGATTGCGACTATTTTGTCGCTGACACCCCCGGCCGCGACGATGTGTTCGCGCGCCATCTGGCGATGACCGCCGACACGCTGGTCACCCCGATCAACGACAGCTTCATCGATTTCGACCTGATTGGGCAGGTCGATCCCGAGACGTTTCAGGTCACCCGCCCCAGCTTTTATTCCGAACTGATCTGGGACACGCGCAAGGCGCGTGCCAAGACCGACGGGCGGACGATCGACTGGATCATCCTGCGCAACCGGCTCCAGCATGTCGACGCGCACAATATGCGCCGCGTCGGTGAGGCGCTCAGCCAGCTGTCGCGCCGCGTCGGCTTTCGCGTCATCCCCGGGCTGGGCGAGCGCGTCATCTATCGCGAATTATTTCCCGCCGGGCTGACCTTGCTCGACAAGGCGCATCTGGGCGGCATGGGCATCGGCCATGTCGTCGCGCGGCAGGAGTTACGCGAGGCGATGGGCGGCTTGAACCTGCCCGCGCGCGAACGCTTCCATCCCGACGGCGACCTCTTCGCCGCCGCCTAGAAAGTCATCCGCTACCCAATTTTCCGTTCGTGCTGAGCTTGTCGAAGCACCGCTCTTATCTTGAGGTAAAGGCAAGAACGGCCCCCTTCGACTGCCTGCAAGGCACGCTCTCAGGACAGGCTTCGACAAGTTCAGGGCGAACGGGTTAAGAGAATGGCGCCATGCTCCCAATCTTCTCTCCCCCCAATGAGGACACCCCAATGACTCATATCTTCCATCCCACGATGCTGCGCGAATATGACATCCGCGGCGTCGTCGGCGACACTTTGTCCGCCGCCGACGCCTATGCGATCGGGCGCAGTTTTGCGACGCTGGTCGCGCGCGCCGGGGGCAGCCGGGTCGCGGTGGGCTATGACGGGCGGCTGTCGTCGCCGATGCTGTGCGATGCGCTGGTCGCGGGGATCAACGCGGCGGGGATCGACGCGCTGAATGTCGGGCTGGGGCCGACGCCAATGCTCTATTATGCGGCTTCAACCGAAGAGGTGGACGGCGGCATACAGATAACCGGCAGCCACAATCCCCCCGACTATAACGGCTTCAAATTTGTGATGCAGGGGCGGCCCTTCTATGGCGCCGATATTCAGCGGATCGGCGAAATGGCCGCCGCGGGTGATTGGGAGGCGGGCGAGGGCACGGTGCAGAGCATCGACATCGTCGACGCCTATGTCGACCGGCTGGTCAACGGGTTCAGCGGCGGCGCTTTCCGCATCGGCTGGGACGCCGGCAACGGCGCCGCCGGAACCGTCATCGAAAAGCTGACCGCGAAGCTGCCGGGCGAGCATCATCTGTTGTTTACCGACATCGACGGCCATTTTCCCAACCACCATCCCGATCCCACCGAGGAAAAGAATCTGGCCGACCTGAAGGCGCTGGTCGCCGACAAGCGCCTCGATTTTGGCGTCGCATTCGATGGAGACGGCGACCGCATCGGTGCGATCGATGGCGAAGGTCGCGTGATCTGGGGCGACCAGCTATTGCAAATCTATGCCGCGGCGCTGCTGCGGGATCTGCCGGGGGCAACGATCATCGCCGATGTGAAGGCCAGCCAGGCGCTGTTCGACCGCGTCGCCGAGCTCGGCGGAACGCCTTTGATGTGGAAGACCGGCCACAGCCTGATCAAGGCGAAGATGAAGGAAACCGGCAGCCCGCTGGCGGGCGAGATGAGCGGCCATGTGTTTTTTGCCGACCGTTATTACGGCTACGACGATGCGCCCTATGCTGCGGTGCGGCTGATCGAGGCGGCGACGAAGCTGGGACAGAGCGTCACCGACTTGCGCGGCGGCATGGCGCCGATGGTCAACACCCCCGAGCTGCGCTTTCAGGTCGATGAGGTGCGAAAGTTTGCCATTGTGGAGGAAGTTCTGGCGCGGCTCACCGCATCGGGGGCCAAGGTCGATCGCACCGATGGCGCGCGGGTGCTGACCGATGATGGCTGGTGGCTGCTGCGCGCCTCGAATACCCAGGATGTGCTGGTGGCGCGCGCCGAGGCCACCGACGAAGCGGCGCTGGCACGCCTGCTCGCTGCGATCGACGAACAACTGGCGCTGTCGGGGATCGTGCGCGGGGAGCAGGCGGGGCATTAGCCTTTTCTCCCCTCCCGCAAGCGGGAGGGGAGCAGACTGCCCTGCAAATATCTTGCCAGATTGACCTTCGCCGCGTCGCTGGGGTAACGGCTGCATGAGGGTAGACATGGAACTGACCAGCCTATGACCGACGAATCCACGGTGAATACGCTTTCCGACGCCGACCACGGCGTCGCCGAACATCAGGCGCACGCACGCGACGATGCCGCGTCGGGCAACGGCCTCGCGGTCATTTCGATCGCCAAAAGCTATGACAAGCGTACCGTCCTGTCCGACGTGTCGCTGTCGGTCGGCAAGGGCGAGGTGGTTGGCCTGCTCGGCCCCAACGGCGCTGGCAAGACCACCTGTTTCTATTCGATCATGGGGCTGGTGAAGCCCGACGCCGGGCGCATCATGCTCGACGGATCGGACATTACCGCACTGCCGATGTACCGCCGCGCGATTCTTGGCCTCGGCTATCTGCCCCAGGAAACCTCGATCTTTCGCGGCATGACCGTTGCGCAGAACATCGGCGCGGTGCTCGAACTCAGCGAGCCCGACAAGGTGTCGCGCGAGCGGCGGCTCGAAGAATTGCTCGACGAATTCGGCCTCACCCGGCTGCGCGATTCGGCGGCGATGGCGCTGTCGGGCGGCGAACGGCGCCGCGCCGAAATCGCCCGCGCGCTGGCCGCGAACCCGTCGATCATGCTGCTCGACGAACCTTTTGCCGGGATCGACCCGCTGTCGATCAGCGACATTCGCGACCTCGTTGCCGATCTGAAGACACGGGGCATCGGGGTGCTGATCACCGATCACAATGTCCGCGAAACGCTCGACCTCGTCGACCGCGCCTGCATCATCTATGACGGCAAGGTGCTGCTCGCGGGTTCGCCCGAAGAGCTGGTCGCCGACCCCGAAGTGCGCCGCCTCTACCTCGGCGAAGGCTTTTCCCTGTGAGGTCATAACGATCCATGGCGTTGGGTCCGCGCCTCGATCTCCGCCAGTCGCAATCGCTGGTGATGACGCCGCAGCTGCAGCAAGCGATCAAGCTGCTGGCGCTGTCGAACCTCGAACTCGAAACCTATCTGGCCGAGGCGCTGGAGGGCAATCCGCTGCTCGATACGGCGTCGCCCGACAGCGATGGCGGCGCAAACGACTTGACCGATGATCGCGGTGACGATGCCCCCGCGACCGAGGCGGCGTCGCTCGACGCCGATCAGGCGCTGGCGGCGGACAGCGGCACCGCCAACGACCTCGACGTCGATCTGACCGCCGACAGCTTTCACCACGACAGCGCCAGCGACAACGTCGGCCTGTCGGGGGCCGACAGCGAAGGCATCGATTTCGACAGCTTCGCGGGCGAGGATGAAACGCTGCACGCCCATCTGCTGGCGCAGGTTGGCGAACGCTTCGGCGGGCTGGAGGCGATGATCGCCGAACAGCTGGTCGCGCTGATCGACGAGGCGGGGTATCTGCGCGCCGACCTCGCCGACGTCGCGCAGCGGCTGGGCGTGCCGCTGGCGCTGGTCGAGCGCGTGCTCGCGGGGGTACAAGGCTTCGATCCGTCGGGCGTCGGCGGCCGCGACCTCGCCGAATGCATCGCGATCCAGGCGCGCGAGGCCGACCGCTACGACCCCGCGATGGCGACGTTGATCGCGCATCTCGATCTGGTCGCCAAGGGTGCCTTTCCGCAATTGAAGCGCATCTGCGGGGTCGATGACGAGGATTTGGCCGACATGATCCGCGAGCTGCGCGGCTATGATCCCCGGCCGGGGCTGAAATTCGGCGGCGATGCGGCGCAGGCGGTCGTCCCCGACCTCTATATCCGCCGCACCGCGGCAGGCTGGGCGGTCGAAATCAACAGCGGCACCTTGCCGCGGCTGCTCGTCAACCGCCGCTATTACACCGAACTGGCGACCGGCGCCGCGGCGAAGAGCAAGGCGTGGCTGTCCGAGCAACTGGCGGGCGCCAACTGGCTGGTCCGCGCGCTCGATCAGCGCCAGCGCACGATCGTCAAGGTCGCGAGCGAGATCGTGAAGCAGCAGGAGGGCTTTTTCCTGCACGGCGTCGCGCACATGCGCCCGCTGACCCTGCGCCAGGTCGCCGAGGAAATCGGTATGCACGAATCGACCGTCAGCCGCGTCACCAGCAACAAATATCTCAGCTGCCCGCGCGGACTGTTCGAACTCAAATATTTCTTCTCGAGCGGCATTTCGGCGACCGAGGGCGATGGTGCGGTGTCGGCCGAAGCGGTGAAGAGCCGAATCAAGGCAATGATCGAGGCCGAAGACGGCAAGGCGATCCTGTCCGACGAGACGATCGCACAGAAATTGTCGGCCGAAGGCCACGACATCGCGCGGCGCACCGTGGTGAAATACCGCGAGGCGATGGGTTATGGCTCGTCGGTGCAAAGGCGGCGGCAAAAGGCGTTGGCGGGGTAAAGCGCCGCCCTACCCTCGTCACCCCGGACGTGATCCGGGGTCCACGCGGTCGAGCGCGGCGATGGATCCCGGATCACGTCCGGGATGACGAAAAAGGGCGGCAGCCGGTTGACTTTTTACCCGCATCCCCATAGTTGCGCCGCTTCGCGTCAACACGCCAAGATTTACGGATAAGAACCATGAAGATTCGCAACAGCCTGAAGTCGCTGAAGGACCGCCACCGCGATAACCGCGTTATCCGCCGCCGTGGCCGCACCTATGTGATCAACAAGACCAACCGCCGCTTCAAGGCGCGCCAGGGCTGATGCCCCGGCGCGGGGCAGAATCGCCCCGTTTGCTTTTGACGAACAGCGAACCGCCGTCGGATACTTCCGGCGGCGCTTTCGCGTGGGTGGAACGGGCATGATTCGGCAAAGCGTGATCTTCGACGTCGGGCGCGTCCTGTTCGACTGGGACCTGCGTTATCTGTTTGCCAAGCTGATCACCGATTCGGACGAGCTGGAATGGTTCGTGTCGAACGTGGTGACGCCGCAGTGGCATTTTCAGCACGACGCGGGCCGCCCGCTCGCCGACATGCTGCCCGAGCTCAAGGCCGAGTTTCCCGATCATGCGTCGCTGATCGACGCCTATGCCGCACGCTTCAACGAAACGATCCCCGGCCCAATGCCGGGCAGTCTCGAGCTGATCCAACGGCTGGACGATGCGGGCGTGCCGCTGTTCGCAATCACCAATTTTGGCCATGAATTCTGGGAAGGCTTCCGCCCGACCCAACCGATCTTCGACCGCTTCCAGGACATCATCGTGTCGGGGACCGAGAAATTGATGAAGCCCGACCCCGCGATCTACCGCCTCGCGATCGAGCAATTCGGCATCGACCCCGCGGGCGCGCTTTTCATCGACGATGTGGCGGCAAATGTCGCGGGCGCCGAATCGGTCGGAATTGCGGGACATCTGTTCAAAGGCGCGGCGATGCTCGAAGGTGATCTGGTCCGGCGCGGCTATTTGCCGGGCTGATCGAAGCGCAGCACGAGGCGTCGTCCGGTCGCAATCTCCGCGGCAAAGCTGCCATCAGCCTGCGCGCGCAGATCGGCGATACCGAACGGATTGACGAGTCCGGCGCGGGCGAGGCCGCCTTTCGGGTCGAGCCCGATCAGCGTGAGCGGCGCGTCGGTCCGCTGCATCGCGGTACCGAAATAGCGGCGCATCGCCGTATGCTGGTCGGCGGTGCCGATGCACAGGCCCTGTTTGATCCGAAAGCGGACGGTGCCCTCGACCGCGACGTCACCGAAGGTGCCGCTGTAGCGCTGCGTGTCGATCGGGCAGGCGGCGGCGGTCAGCTCTGCCGGGGCTGGCCGGAACGGCGCCGCGATCATCTGTGCCGTCGGCTCCATCCGCGACACCCATGAGGCATTTGCCAGCACGCTGACCGCGGAGCGTTCGGCGCGCCACAGACCGACGGTGCTGCGCGCGCCGATCGCGCTGCCATTGTGATGGACAAAAGGTGCGCCATCGGGGTCGCGGCTGATCCGCCAGCCAAAGCCGACGTCATAATCGGGTTCGCCCGCAGGCCGCCCGTCGGCGAGCAGCACCGGCACCAGCATGGCATCGAAGGTGGCGGGGCGAACAATCTTGGCGTCGATCATCTGCCCACCGAAGGTGGCGACCGCGCCCGCCGTCCCGCTCAGCCCGCCGCCGCCCCAGGTATAGCTGAAGTCGTGCCGCGGCATTTCGACCATGCGTCCGGTTTCGAAGCCATAGGCGAGCGATGCATTGGGATCGCCGCCGTGTGTTGCGTCGGCGCGGATCGCGAGTCCCGGCACCAGCTTCTGCGCCACATAGTCGGGGAAGGATCGGCCCGCGTGCTCCTCGACCAGGGTGCCGAGCAGAGTGTATCCCCATGACGAATAGCTGTAGGCGGTGCCGGGCGTGCTGAGCAGGTCGCGATTGGCGAAAATCGCGACCGCCTCGCGCCCGGTGCGATAATGCACGGCGCCGCGATCGCGATCGACGTCCTGATAATGCGGCAGCCCCGATGTATGCGCGGCGAGCTGGCGTGGGGTGATCGCGGGCCAGCGGGCGTCGAGCCATGGCAGCTGCGCTTGCACCGGTTCGTCAAGGTCGAGCGCGCCCTCTTCGGCGAGCTTCGCGGCGGCGGTGACAGTGAAAAGCTTGGACACGCTGGCGAGGCGGAACAGTGTATCGCGCGTCACCGGCGCATCGCCTTCGACATCGCGCAGCCCGCTCGATCCCTCCCAGACGATCTGCCCCTCCTGCCACACAGCGGCGCCCATGCCCGGCACGCCGTTGCTCTCGCGCAGTGTATCGAGCAGGCGCTGGGCTATGATGGCGGCGTCGGCGACCGTTTCGGCTTGGGCGGTTGATGCGCTCGCCAGCAAAGCCATGAGGCCTGCAACGCACGCGGTCGATCTTGTCTTCATTCCGTCTCTCCCTCGGTAAAGGGGAGGCGGTGATCGCGAGCTGTCGCACCGATGTGCCGAAATGTCGTGCGCTTGTCGCAGGCCTTCGGGCTATCGGTACCGGTACATCATTTCTCCACGCCGAGCTGCGTTAGCACGAACGCAAACTCCTCAGCATCTTCGCGCAGCGCGCCCCAGCGGCCCGATTTGCCCGCATGGCCCGCGCCCATGTTGGTGCGGAGCAGCAGCTGGGCATCGTTGGTGCGCGTGGCGCGCAGCTTGGCGACCCATTTGGCGGGCTCCCAATAGGTCACGCGCGGATCGTTGAGGCCCGCCGACACCAGCATCGGCGGATAGGCTTTCGCGGTGACATTGTCATAGGGGCTGTAGCTCAGCATATAGTCGAACGCCGCCTTGTCGGTGATCGGATTGCCCCATTCGGGCCATTCGCCGGGGGTCAGCGGCAGCGTTTCGTCGACCATCGTGTTGATCACATCGACGAAGGGGACGCCCGCAAGCACGGCGCCCCACAGCTCGGGCGCCTCGTTATAAACGACCCCCATCACCTGCCCGCCGGCCGAACGGCCCTCGATCGCAATCTTGCCCGCGCTGGTATATTTCGCCGCGATCAGGCCTTTGGCGACGTCGATGAAATCGTGGAACGTGTTTTTGCGTTCGGTGGTCTTGCCCGCCAGATACCAGGCCCGGCCTAGGTCGTCGCCGCCGCGGACATGCGCGATGGCATAGATCATGCCGCGATCGACCAGGCTGAGCCGCGTCGTCGAGAACCCCGGCGGGACGCGGTAGCCGTAGGAGCCATAGACATAGAGGTGCGTCGGCGCGCTGCCGTCGCGCGGCGTGCCTTTCTTATAGACCAGCGACACCGGCACCGGGGTGCCGTCACGCGCTGGCATATTTACCAATTCGGTTACATAGTCATCGTGATTATAACCCGATGGAATTTCCTGCACCTTCAGCGTTTCCAGTTTGCCGCTCGCCAGATCATAATCGAACACCGTATCGGGGGTGACCATCGATTCATAATCGAGCCGCAGCTTGTCCTGATGATATTCGGGATTGTCGCCAAGACCCGCGACATAGGTCGCCTCGGGGAACTGGATCCGGCCCGCAGTCAGCGGCGCGTCGTAGCGGCGGACATCGACCTGATCGACCCCCTTTTCGCGCGATTCGAGGACGAAATAGTCGCGGAATATCGCGAGTCCGGTGATGTATGTTGTGTCCGACCCGGCGATCAAAGTCGTCCACGCGTCGGGCTTGGCGAGGCTCGCGGTCGCAACGCGGAAATTGGCGTGCTCGTCATTGGTATGGACGTAGAGCGTGCCGTCGCGCTCATCGACGCTATATTCGCGGCCCTTTTTGCGCGCCGATACCAGCTGCATCGTCGCCTCGGGATTGTCGGCGGGCAGCAGATAGACTTCGCTCGTCTCATTATCGCCCGTCGCGATGACGATATAATTGTCCGCGGCGGTCTTGCCGATGCCGACCCCGAAACCGATGTCCGCCTCCTTATAGAGCAATTTGTCCGTGCTTACCGGGGTGCCGAGCTTGTGCAGCCGGACATTGTCAGTCCGCCAATTTTCGTTGGCCAGGCCATAGAGCAGCGCGTCGTTATTCGCGGTCCACACCAACGAAGACAGCGTGCCGGGAATGACGTCGGGCAATGCCTTGCCGGTCGACAAATCGGTGAAGCGCACCTCGAACCGTTCGGAACCATTGTCATCGACGGCATAGGCCATCAGCGTGCCATTCGGGCTGATCGACACGTCGGACAGGCGGAAATATTCCTTGCCCGCTGCCATCGCGACCTCATCGAGAATCAGGACCGGATCGCCGGAGCCTGACGCCGACTTGCGATACCATTTCTTATACTCGGCACCTTCTTCATATTCGACCCAGTAAATCCAGTCGCCGTCCTTTTGCGGCACGCTCGAATCGGCCTCCTTGATCCGCCCCTTCATCTCCTGAAACAACGTTTCGACCAGCGCCGCGTGCGGTTTCATCGCCGCGTCGAAATAGGCGTTTTCCTGCTTCACATAATCGAGAACATCCGGATCATCGATCACCGGATAGCTGTCGTCCTTCAGCCAATGATAGGGATCGGACAGTTTTTTGCCGTGCAGCACCGTGTCGTGCGGACGCTTGGCGGCGACGGGCGCGGCGGGCAGGGCAGGGGTTGGGCTGGTCAATGCGGGGTCTTTCTGTTGGGCAAGCAGGGGCGATGATGCGACAAGCGGGGTGGCAATTACTGCCAGAAACAGCCAAATAGCGCGCATCGGAAAATCCCCCGCGGTGTCGCCCGATATGGGCGGGATCGTCCGCGATGTAGGAACAAGGAACCTGTGATGTCCAGCGCCATCCCCGGATTGTCATATGCCGATCGTCTCGCCCGCGTCCGCGCGGCGCTCGCTGCGCGCGGGCTCGACGGCTTTGTCGTGCCGATCAGCGACGAGCATATGAGCGAATATGTCGGCGATTATGCCCAGCGCATGGCGTGGTTGACCGGCTTTGGCGGGTCGGCGGGGACTGCGGCGGTGCTGCCCGAAAAGGCGGCGGTGTTCATCGACGGGCGCTATACGGTGCAGGTCCGCGATCAGGTCGACGGGTCGTTGTTCGACTATGTCGGGGTGCCGCAGTCGAGCGTGGCCGAATGGCTGAGCGCGAACGTCAGCGCGGGGCAGAAAATCGGCTTCGACCCGTGGCTGCACGGCATCGACTGGGCGCGCAGCCTGGGCAAGGCGCTGACTGCCAAAGGCGCGCAGCTGGTCGCGGTGGATCAGAACCCGATCGACGCAGCGTGGGAAGACCAGCCCGCGCCGAGCGCCGCGGTGGTGACGGTCCATGATGCCGCGCTGGCTGGCCAGAGCGCGGTCGAGAAGCGCGAAGTCATCGCCGACTGGCTGAAGGCGCAGGGTCTCGACACCACGGTGATGACCGCGCTCGATTCGATCGCCTGGGCCTTCAACATTCGCGGCACCGACGTCAGCCACACCCCGGTGGGGCTGGCCTTTGCCTTGCTCCATGCCGACGCGACCGCCGATCTGTTCATCGCGCCCGAGAAAATGACCGATGCGGTGCGCGCGCATCTGGGCAACAGCGTGCGCATCCATGATCGCGATGCGTTCGAAGCGGCGCTGGCCGCGCTCAAGGACAAAAAGGTCGCGGTCGACCCTGACCGTGCGGTCGCCGCGATCTTCACCGCCCTCGACGCCGCGGGCGCGAAGATCGAACGCCACCGCGATCCCGCGGTGCTGCCCAAGGCGATCAAGAACGAGACCGAACTCGGCGGCACCCGCGCCGCGCATGTCCGCGACGGGGTCGCGGTGTCGCGCTTCCTGCGATGGATGGAGGATGTCGCGCCGCAAGGCGGCCTCGACGAACTCGGCGCCGCCGCCAAGCTGCGCGCGTTCCGCGACGAAAATGGCGCGCTGGTCGATCTGAGCTTCGATACCATTTCGGCGGCGGGGCCGAACGGCGCGCTGCCGCATTACAAGGTCGATGAAACGACGAACCGGGCGATCGAGACCGGGACGCTGTATCTGGTCGATTCGGGCGGCCAATATGCCGACGGCACCACCGACATCACGCGAACGATTGCGATCGGCGCGCCGACCGCCGAGATGCGCCGCCGCTTCACGCAGGTGCTGAAGGGCCATATCGCGCTCGCGACGGCACGCTTTCCGAAAGGGACGCGCGGCAGCCAGCTCGACATCCTCGCGCGCCAATATCTGTGGGCCGACGGGGTCGATTATGCCCACGGCACCGGCCATGGTGTCGGCGCCTATCTGGCGGTGCATGAGGGGCCGCAGCGCATCGCCAAGCCCGCCGGCGGGCAGGCGGGGACCGAAGAACCGCTGCACGCGGGCATGATCCTGTCGAACGAGCCCGGCTATTACAAGGCGGGCAGCTTTGGCATCCGCATCGAAAATCTGGTCATCGTCGTGCCGCTGGCGATCGACGGGGCAGAGGAGGACATGCTGGGGTTCGAGACGATCACCTTCGCCCCGATCGCGCAGAATCTGGTCGAAACCGCGCTGCTGTCGCCCACCGAGGCCGATTGGCTCGACGCCTATCATGCCAGCGTGTTCGCCAAGCTGGCACCTGGGATGACGGACGTCGATCGCGCCTGGCTCGAAGCGGCGTGCGCGCCGCTCGACCGCACCCCCGCCGCACTCGCGGCCTGACGCGGTCATGGATCGCAGCAACTGGGACGTGCCGCGTGAAGATTTTCGCGTTCATGAGACGATTCGGGTGCGTTTCAACGAGATCGACGGCCAGAACATCGTCTTCAACGGCAATTATCTGGTCTATGCCGATATCGGCGTGACCGAATATTTCCGCGCCCTCGGAGAAGGCCAGCCTGGGCCCTATTTTCACCAATATGGTACGGATATTCGCGAGACGCGGTGCGAAATCGAATATCATGCGCCCGCGCGGCTGGACGAGCAGATCACGATCGCGGCACGGGTAAGCCAGTTCGAACGGACCAGCTTCACCGTTCATTGCGCGATTTTTCGCGGCACCGAACGGCTGACCGATATCGCGATCAGCTATGCGCATCTCGACTTGGACAGCGGTGGTGCTACCCCGCTGCCGGGTAGTTTTATCGCTGAAGTGCGCCGATTCGAAAAGCGGATGCCAGCGCAGGCGTGATTCGCGAAGCACAGGCGGCGCCGGAAATCGCAATCTCTCAACCAAAAAGGTCGAAAAAAAAGGGCCACCCGGGGGTGGCCCATGAAAGTTTTGGGAGAGGATGCCTAAAAGGCATGCTCATATTGCAGCGCACAAAAAATTGTGCAACTGCGAAATAGACATCTGCACTTGCATTTTTTGCAATCGTCGGCGGGCCAAGCCATCATCCGGTGCAATCCACCTCCCCCTCGCAAATTGCCGCGACATCGCCTAAATTGAACACATGGGAATGTTCAACAACGTCGATGTCGGCGGCGGCCTGTCCGATTTCTGGGCGTATATCCGCGAACCGCGTCCGCACCGCTGGGCCAGCTGGGGCGTGGCGATCGTCCTGCCGTTCGTTATCTTGTACGGCTTTTCCGAACATCTGATTCGCACCGAAGAGCCGAAGGCCGAGATCATCTATTTCGAAAACTGGTCGGTAGACCGCAGCGCGGCCGAGATTCGCGCCGACTGGGTTGCGCGCGCCAAGGAAACCACCCGCGCCAACGCCGAAAAGCGCGCCGAATATCAGCGGCTCGCCGATCGGCTGGGGGTCGAATATGATTCGGCCGAGGCCGACAAGGTGACGCGCGAAACGTTGGGCGCCGAAGCGGCGGCGGCGGCGAAGCAGCAAAAGCCGGTGGCTGCCACGCGTTCGACCCTCGCCGAACGCGCCGCGCGCGCACCGCAACCGCAAACTGCCGACTGAGCTTATGCAGCGTCCGCCAGCCGACGCCGACTGGATGGCGGCCGCCATTGCGCTGTCGCGGCGCGGCCGGCCCGCGTCGGCGCCCAATCCCAATGTCGGCTGCTTGATCGTCAAGGATCACCGGGTCGTCGCGCGCGGCTGGACCCAGCCCGGTGGCCGCCCGCATGCCGAGGCGACAGCACTCGCCGCAGCGGGCGACGCGGCGCAGGGCGCCACCGCATACATCACCCTCGAACCCTGCGCCCACCCCAGCCCGCGCGGCCCCTGCTGCACCGACGCGCTGATCGCCGCGGGTATCGCGCGCGTTGTCATCGCGGCGCAGGATCCTGATCCGCGCACCGATGGAGCGGGCATTGCGCGCCTGCGCGATGCCGGGACCGAGGTGGTCGTAGGCGTCTTGTCCGCCGAGGCGCGCACCGCGATGGCGCCGTGGTGGACGCGGCAGGCTGCTGGTCGGCCTTTCGTCACGCTCAAGCTCGCGACGTCGCTCGACGGCTGCATCGCGCGGTCCGATGGATCGAGCCGCTGGATCACTGGCGAGCGCGCGCGGGCGCATGGTCATCTCGAACGCGCCCAGCATCAGGCGATCCTCGTCGGGCGCGGGACGCTCGAAGCCGATGCGCCGAGGCTCGACGTGCGCCTCCCCGACCTTGCTGCGCGCAGCCCGCGCAAGCTGTTGCTCACGAGCGGCGATGCTCCCGACGGCTGGACGGCGGTGCGCGCGCCGGCGGGAGTCGATTCGCTCGACGTCGATTCGGTGCTGGTCGAGGGCGGCGCGGGGGCAGCATCTGCCTTCCTTGCCGCCGACCGCGTCGATCGGCTGCTGCTTTACCGCGCTCCGATCCTGATCGGTGGCGGCAAAGCTGCGCTGGGGGACATTGGTCTCACCGATCTAAGTGACGCCCACGGCCGCTGGCACCTGACCGACAGCCGCCTGCTTGGCAGCGACCGGCTGGACGTCTACCAGCGGGTCAGAGAAGGATAAGCGTTCCCCATGTTCACCGGCATCATTACCGACATCGGCGCCGTCCGTTCGCGCGAGGATCGCGGCGACACACGGCTGGTCATCGCCACGCGCTATGACACCGGGACCATCGACCTGGGGGCGTCGATCGCCTGTTCGGGGGCGTGCCTGACGGTGGTCGACAAGGGTGCTGACGCCGACGGCGACTGGTTCGCGATCGATGCGAGTGCCGAAACGCTGGCGCGCACCGCGGCGGGAATGTGGGATGCGGGTCGCCGCCTGAATCTCGAACGCGCGCTGAGGGTCGGCGATGAGTTGGGCGGGCATATTGTCACCGGGCATGTCGATGCGGTGGGGACCATCGTGTCGGTCGTCCCGGTCGGCGACAGCGTGACGGTCACCGTCGCAGCGCCCGCGTCGCTCGCGCCGCATATCGCGCCGAAGGGATCGATTACCGTCGACGGCGTATCGCTGACCGTGAACGACGTGACCGACCAGCCGAATGGCGAAGCGCATTTCACGCTCAACATCATCCCGCATACCCAGGAAATGACGACGCTGGACGAAGCAGCGGCGGGGCGCCCGGTCAATCTCGAAATCGACATTCTCGCGCGCTATCTGGCGCGGATGCAGGCGCGCGGCGCCTAGTTTCTTTTTGTCATTGCGAGCGAAGCGAAGCAATCCAGAGCGGTCTACGCACACTCTTGGATTGCCGCGTCGCTTCGCTCGTCGCAATGACGAAGTTTGTGACCGACTATCCGTCGACCCAACCCGCCGCCAGCTCCGGATCCGCCGCCACCATCGACCGCCGCATTGCGAGCCGTCCGATTCGCAGCAGTTCGGCCTTGCGGCGCGCGGGGGCGAGGTTGCAGCTCGCCGCCTCGCGCACCACGGCGGCGCCATAGCGGTCGGCGATGATCAATCCGGATGTTGCAGGACGATAATCGGCGGTGTCGAGGATCGCGGGGTCGAGCCCCGACGCTAATGCCCAGTAAAAACGGTCGCACCAGTCGCAATAGTCGGGCCATTTGCCGTCGCCGTGCAGGTCGGCGCGGCTGACCTTGATCTCGACGATGGTGATGTTGCCCTTGGCGTCGATCGCGGTCAGGTCGGTACGCCGTCCGTTCGGCAATGGCACTTCCGGGATCGCAACCAGTCCCGCCTGCGCGAACAGGCGGCACACGCCGCGCGCGACGTCGGCGGCGGTGATTCCCATCTCGGCGCTGGTGCCGACTAGTCCAACCACGGTCTTACCTACCACCGTTCGCCCTGAGCTTGTCGAAGGGCCGTTCTTCTTTGCTGCGACGTCATAAGAAAGGACGGTGCTTCGACAAGCTCAGCACGAACGGATTTGGGGTTTTGCTCAGAACGGAACGTCGTCGTCCAGATCGTCGTCGAAGGGCGGGCGTCCGCCGCCGCTGCCGCTGCCACTCGAACCGCCGCCAAAGCCGCCGCCCGATGAGCCGCCGCCGCCCTGGTTCCAGCCGCCGCCCGCACCACCGCCCGACGAACCGCCGCTCCAGTCATCGTTCCCGCCGCCGCCGCCGCGCGAACCGCCGCCGCCGCCGGGCGCGCCGTCGAGCATCGTCAGCGTGCCGCCCATGCCGGCGATCACCACTTCGGTGGTATATTTGTCGTTGCCGTCGCGGTCCTGCCATTTGCGGGTGCGCAGGCTGCCCTCGATATAGACTTTCGAGCCTTTTTTCAGGAAACGTTCGACGACCCCGACCAGCCCTTCGCCGTTGATCACGACATTATGCCATTCGGTGCGCTCCTTGCGCTCGCCGGTCATCCGATCCTTCCACTGTTCGGACGTCGCGATGCGGATGTTGGCGATCTTGCCGCCATTCTGGAACGACTTGATTTCGGGATCGGCGCCCAGATTGCCGATCAATATTACCTTGTTGACGCTGCCAGCCATGCCGCTCCGCTCCGCTTGATTGTGGGAAGGATCAGCCTAGTCCGAAGGCAACGGCTGTCCAGTAAGTGATACCTGCCGCGGCATAGGCGAGCGCGAACAAATAGCCAACCATGAACAGCGGCCATTTCCACCCATTGGTCTCGCGCCGGGTGATCGCGATCGTCGAAATGCACTGCGGCGCGAACACGAACCACGCCAAGAAGGCGAGCGCTGTCGCGATGCTCCAGCGACCGGCGATGCGGTCGCCGAGCGCCTCGGCCATTGCTTCCTCATCGTCGCCTGCGTCGATCGCATTGGCGGTTGCCATCGCCGACACCGCAACCTCGCGCGCCGCCATGGCGGGGATCAGTGCCAGCGCGATATCGTGGTTGAAACCGATCGGCTGGACGACGACCTCGATCGCGCTCGCGATGCGGCCGCCGGCGCTATATTCGACCTGGCTCTGACCGGCCGGTGCCTGCGGAAAGGTCAGCAGCAGCCACAGGACCACCGTCGTCGCAGCGATGATCGTCCCGGCGCGGCGCAGGAAGATCCAGGCGCGCTGCCATAGCGCGATGGCGATGTCATTCACCCGCGGCCATTGATAGCGCGGCATTTCCATCATGAAGCCCGTGGCATTGCCCTTGGTCACCGAACGGCGGAGGAAAAAGGCGACGAGCAGCGCGCCGACGATGCCGCTCAGGAACAGGCCGAACAAGACGAGCCCCTGCAACCCGATCGGCGTATTGCCGACATTCCGCGCCGGGATGAAGGCGCCGATGATCAGCGTATAGACAGGCATGCGCGCCGAACAGGTCATCAGCGGCGCGATCAGGATCGTCGTCAGCCGGTCCTTTTCATCCGGGATCGCGCGCGTTGCCATGATCCCGGGCACCGCACAGGCAAAGCTGGACAGCAGCGGGATGAAGCCGCGGCCAGACAGCCCGACCTTGCCCATCAGCCCGTCCATCAGAAAGGCGGCGCGCGTCATATAACCCGACGCTTCGAGCAGCAGGATGAACAGGAACAGGATCAGGATCTGCGGCAGAAAGACGACGACCGCGCCGACCCCCGCGAGCAGCCCCTCGACCACCAGCCCGCGCAGGAAATTGTCGGCGAACGTGCCGACCACCCATGCCTGGACTACGCCGATCACGCCTTCGAGCGCGTCGGCGAACGGTGTTGCCCAGGAAAAGACCGCCTGGAACATCAAAAACATCAACGCGACCAGGATGACGAGTCCGCCGACAGGGTGGAGCGCAATATTGTCGACGCGCTGGGTCCAGCGCCGCACCGGCGTCTCGTCGACGGTCGCGGCGCGCGCGATCGCCCGGGCGCGCTGGTGCAGCGCGGCGTCGTTTAACGGAGCAGCGAGGGCGGCGCGCGGCTGGTGCGACCGGATCGCGCCATCGACCGCAGCGAGCAATTCGGTGAGGCCGCGCTTGCGCACCGCGACCGTCGGCACGACCGGGACGCCGAGTTCTTTCGACAGTCGCTCGGCATCGAGGGTCAGCCCGTCGCGTGTCGCCAGATCGAGCATGTTAAGCGCGACCACGGTTGGCAGACCAAGGGCGAGCAGTTCGAGCGCGAAGCAAAGATGATTGTCGAGGTTCGCCGCGTCGAGCACGACGATCAAGGCGTCGGGCTGCGTCTCGCCCGCCTGACGACCCAGAATCACGTCGCGCGTCACCGCTTCGTCAAGGCTGGCGGGGGTCAGGCTGTAGGTGCCGGGCAGATCGATCAGCGACAGCGGCCGGCCATCGGAAAAGCTGCTATGCCCCGCCTTGCGCTCGACGGTGACCCCCGGATAGTTGGCGATCTTTTGCCGCGCGCCGGTCAACGCGTTGAACAGGCTCGATTTCCCCGCATTGGGATTGCCGACGAGCGCGATGGAGGGAATGGCGGCGGTCATGCGGCGCCCTCTTGGCCCACGATGTCCTCGACGGCGATCGCCGCGGCCTGACTGCTGCGGATGATCACCTTCATCCGCCCGATCGTCAGCGCCAGCGGATCGCGCGAAAAAATGCTGCCGCGGTGGTGAGGGGTGACCTCGCACCCTTCCAGCAAGCCGAATTCACGCAGGCGGCGCCCCTCGTCTTCGGACATCGCGTTCCAGTCGATACGGGTAATCCGCACGGTGACGCCGAGCGGCGTCTTGTCGAGCAAAGCTGTCATTTGCGAGCGATTATCAATATCGGTGCGCGAGCGCCAGTCCGAAGATTGATGCGCGTGGATACAGCCTAACGCCCCGGATAGCGGAGCCGCCCGACGAAGCGGGCGAGGCTGGGGCGTTCGATGCTGCGTGACGCGCGGCGGTATTTCCAGCTTTCGAAACGCATCACCTGATCGATCCGGCGGCCCAAAAAGGCGCGGGTATCGGCGAACCCCTCGCTCTCGTCATTCAGGAATACAGCCATCGTAGCGGCATAGACGGCGCCGAGGATCGCGCGCTTGCTGTAGTGATTATAGTCGGTCGCGGTGTCGCCCGCGAGCCGCCACATCGCATCGGCGCTGCGCCAGCCGAGCTTGGCAGCAAATGGCACATTGGTGGGCAGCGCCAGCAGCGCGAGCGCGCGGCGCAGCGCCTCGCGATCGGGGGCCAGCAGGTCGATGCGCGTTTCGACGAGGGTGGTGATGCGCTCGCGGATTTTGAGCGCCGCCAGCTTTTCGGCGGGCCATTTCTCCGCCATGCGATCATCGATGGCGGCGAACCACGCACTGACCATGTCGCGCCCGCCGCCCGGAAAGGCGAGGCGGGCGACGTCGGGATCGACCGCCGCGCGCTGCGCGGCATCGGCGAGTGCGGCGGCGCTGAATCCGTCGAACGCCGCCGATTGCGCGATCAGCGGCGCCAGCGCGGCGCGAATCTCGTCGAGGGTCGGATCGGCAGGAAGGATCGAGGCCATAGGCATCAGATAGGCGCGGCGCGGCGGTTCGGCAACCGGATCAGCACCAGCGCCGCACCGACCAGCATTCCGCCGAAAATGTCGATCGGCCCCAGCAGTTCGCCGAACGCCAGCCAGCCCGCCAGCGCGGCGACCGCGGGCTGAACCAGCAGGGTCAGTCCGATGACGAGCGGCGAGAAACGCGGCAGCGACCAGGTCATCAGCCCCTGCCCGATGATCTGGCTGGTCAGCGCCAGCAGAATCAGCGGGGTCCAGTTCTGCGGCATGATCGCCTCGCCCAGCGCCAGCGCGGTGCCGAGCAGGATCGGGACGCAGACGATCGACGAAATGCCCAGCGCGGTCCACGGTTCGAGCGTGTCGCGCACCCGCTGCATCAGGATCACATAGACGGTGTAGAGCACCCCCGCGAGCAGGCTGAGCAGGTCGCCGACCAGATAGGCGGGCGACAGTTCGTAACTTTGCCCCATCAGCAGCGCCGATCCGGCAAAAGCGAGCAGGATCGCCAGCGCCTGCCACCCGCGCGGCCAGCTGCGCGCGAGAAAAATCCCCCAGATCACCAGCAGCAGGCTGGCGCAATTGCCGAACAGGGTGGCGTTGGCGACCTTGGTCTGGAGGATGCCGATGTGCCAGGCGACGAGGTCGAGCGCGAAGAAAATGCCCGCGGCGCTCGCCACGATGATGGCGTTTCGCGGCGGCAGCCGCCCGCCACTCTCGCGCCACGCCAGCGCGAGCAGGAAGGGCAGCGCAATCGCCATGCGCCAAAAGGCCGAGGCGGTGGGTCCGGAGTCGGCCAGTCGGACGAGCAGCGCGCCGATCGACAGCGAAATATTGCCCGCCAGCAAGGCCAGAAAGGCCCAGCGCCCGGTGATCGGCAGCGCAGCGTCTTTCGCGTCGAGGCTTTCGATCTTGGCTGTCATTTAGATTTTCTTTTGATACTCACCATTGTGCAGGCACCGCAGCATCCATAGCTCTGCGGGCCATAGCGGCGCCCCGAACGGTCGTCGCCGGAAATTTGGAACGTGGAGGATTTATGGCCGTATCGCTTTTCGACCCGATCAAGCTGGGCGCCATCGCGGCGCCGAACCGCATCATCATGGCGCCACTGACCCGCGGCCGCGCGGCCGCCGGGTTTGTCCCGACTGAACTCGCGGTCGAATATTACCGCCAGCGCGCCTCGGCGGGGCTGATCATTTCGGAAGCAACCGGCATTTCGCAGGAAGGCCTCGGCTGGCCGTCGGCGCCCGGGCTGTGGACCGACGCACAGGTTGAAGGCTGGAAGCCGGTGACCGACGCTGTCCATGCCGCGGGCGGACGCATCGTGGCACAGCTGTGGCACATGGGGCGGCTGGTCCATTCGGTGTTCAACGATGGCAAGCCGCCGGTGTCGGCATCGGCAACGCAGGGTGAGGGCCGGGCGCATACGCCGGTCGGTCGCCGCGATCTTGAAGTCGCGCGCCCGCTCGAATTGGCTGAAATTCCGCGACTGATTGCCGATTATGCCAAGGCGGCCGAGAATGCGAAGCGCGCCGGGTTCGACGGGGTCCAGCTCCACGGCGCCAACGGCTATCTGATCGACCAGTTCCTGCGCGACAACAGCAATTTGCGCGATGATGATTATGGCGGCCCGGTCGAGAATCGCATCCGGCTGTTGCGCGAAGTGACCGAAGCGTTGATCGGCGTCTGGGGCGCCGACCGCGTCTCGGTGCGCCTGTCGCCCAATGGCAATTCGCAGGGTGTCGATGACAGCAATCCCGAGCCCTTGTTCACGGCGGCCGCGGCGGCGCTCGATACGCTCGGCATCGGCTTCCTCGAACTGCGCGAGCCCGGTCCTGACGGCACCTTCGGCAACACCGACGTGCCGAAGCAGTCGCCGGCGATCCGCAAGGTGTTCAAAGGCCCGCTGATCCTCAACAGCGACTATGATGTCGCCAAGGCCGAAGCGGCGCTGGCGAGCGGGGTGGCGGACGCAATCGCCTTTGGTCGCCCCTATATCGGCAACCCCGATCTGGTCGAACGGATCAAAAGCGGCGCCGCATGGGCCGCGGATAACCCGCAGACCTGGTACTCGCCGGGCGCCGAGGGTTACACCGACTATCCGGCGCTGGTGGACGCGTAAAACGTCATCGTCGCCCTTGCTAGCGCGGGGGCGACGATCAGTTCCTCTCCGCAATCGCCTTATCGACAATCCCTGCGCCCAGCGGGCCGAGGATATTACTGCCGAACCGGAACAGCAGGAAGCCGCCCACGAACAGCAGCACCGGCTGAATGATCAGCGCGACGATCGCTGCGATGACTGCGACGGCGAACAGTGTGACGAACCCGCCGCTCAGCGTCTGCTGCCCCTTTGGCCCCAGCTCGATCATGCGCGGGCCTTTGCTGTCCCACCATTTGCCGGTGACGATCGTCTTGCGGGCGCCGCCTTGCGGTGCCGGACGGCTGGGGACGCGGGCTGGCGCGGGCGCGCTATTCGATTTCAGGGCTGGCCGGTCACCGGGCTCGGTTGTCCAGGGCCGCTTGCCCTGCTGCTGCTGCGGCGCGGCGGCGCTGCGCGGCTTGCTGGGGGCGGGGGTCACCGCCTGCGGCTGGTTCGGCGCGGGCCGCGCGCTGAGACCCGATTCGGCGCGCGCGGATGCCGACAGGTCGGGCGCATTGGCCCGCCGTTCGGGTCGGACTGATTCGATGCCCAGCTGGCGATCGTGAATTTCCATGCGCTCGGCGGCGCTAAGCGGCGTCTGGCCGGTTTCCTTGTCGATCACCACCAGCCGCCCGCCGCGCTCGACGACGGAAAAACGGCTCGGGGGCGGGCGATCAACCAATGCCGAATTGTTCCTTCAGGGACAGCATGGCGAGCGCGGCCTTTGCCGCTTCGCCGCCTTTATCCTTGCGCGTCTTGTCGGCGCGCGCAAGCGCCTGTTCGTCATTCTCGACGGTCAAGATGCCGTTGCCGATCGCCAAGCCATCGAGGGTCAGCGCCATGATGCCGCGCGCGCTTTCGTTCGACACCACCTCGAAATGATAGGTTTCGCCGCGGATCACGACGCCAAGCGCGACATAAGCGTCGTAGCGGCCGGTGTCGGCGGCGAGCGAGATCGCCGCGGGCACTTCGAGCGCGCCGGGGACGGTCACCGTCTCGTGGCTATGGCCGCCCGCGTCGAGCGCGCTACGCACGCCGTCGAGCAGCATGTCGTTGAGCTGGCTGTAGAAACGGGCTTCGACGATCAGAACATGCGCCATTATGCGGCCTCCCCGGGGATCGAACGTTCGCCGACGACCGACAGGCCATAGCCCTCCAGCCCGACGAGATTGTTGTGCGACGGCGTCAGCAATTCCATCGCATGGACGCCCAGGTCGGCAAGGATCTGGGCGCCGATGCCATAGGTGCGAAGGTCCATGCCGCCCGATGGCGGCGGGATTTCCTCGGCCGCCGCTGATCCGGGTAGCGGGCGCATCAGCATGACGATGACCCCCGACCCGGCCTCGCCGATCGCTTCCATCGAGCGTTGCAGCCGGCGCTTCTTTGGGCCGGGACGACCCATGATGTCGTCAAAGATCGACACCGGATGCATCCGGACCAGCGTCACGCCTGCGGGATCGATCGCGCCCTTTTGCAGCACCAGATTGACGCTGCCGTCGATCTTGTTGCGATAGGATTTGAGTCGCCAGTCGCCGCCATAATCCGATTCGAACGGGTCGTCGGCGACGCATTCGACCAGCCGGTCGTTGCGGTGGCGATAGGCGATCAGGTCGGCGATCGTCCCGATCTTCAGCCCGTGGCGCCGTGCGAAGGGGATCAGGTCGTCGAGCCGCGCCATCGACCCGTCGTCGTTCATGATCTCGCAGATCACCCCCGACGGATTTAGCCCGGCGAGCCGCGAAATATCGACCGACGCCTCGGTATGGCCGGCGCGGACGAGCACGCCGCCGTCGCGGGCGATCAGCGGAAAGACGTGGCCGGGGGTGACGATGTCGTCGCGGCCCTTGCCGCCGTCGATCGCGACCGACACGGTGCGCGCGCGATCGGCCGCCGAAATACCCGTGGTGACGCCCTCGCGCGCCTCGATCGACGTGGTGAACGCGGTTTCGTGGCGGGTGCCGTTTGCGCGGCTCATCAACTCGAGCCCGAGCTGATCGACGCGCGCCCTGGTCAGCGTCAGGCAGATCAGGCCGCGGCCGTGGGTCGCCATGAAATTGACTGCGTCGGGTGTCGCCATCTGCGCCGGAATGACCAGATCACCCTCATTTTCGCGATCCTCGTCATCGACCAGAATGAACATCCGGCCGTTGCGCGCCTCGGCGATAATCTCTTCCGGCGTCGCCATCGGCGACAGGTCGCTGCCGTGCGCGAGCCAATGTTCCAGCTTGCGCAAGGTTTCGGCGGTGGGGTTCCAGCCGGGCGAATCCAGATCGCGCAGGCTGTTGGCGTGCAGACCCGCGGCGCGGGCAAGGCCCGACCGCGACATGCTGCCGTCATCGACGATGGCGCGGATGCGCTCGATCAACTGTGTGGACATGGGCGGACTGTCTCACACTGTGATGTGACTGTCAATCAGTACATCACATTTAGAGATCAATTGGGGCCGAAGCTGGGCCCCAGATTGCGCGTCGGCCCATCGGGTTTGGCGTCGAGGATCGTCACGATTTGTCCGGTGCGGTCGTCGCGCTTGGCGTAGTCGCGGGCACTCATCCCGGTGGCATGGTCGGCCTTACCGGGATTGGCGCCGGCCCGCACCAGCAGGCGGACCATCGCCACATTTTTGGTCTGCACCGCCAGGATCAGCGCGGTTTCGCCACGGCGGTTGGTCTGGTCGATCGGTGCCTTCGCATCGAGCAATTCCTGCGCGCCGTCGGTAAAGTTGAGCAGCGCCGCGTGCATCAGCGGGGTCATGCCCTGGCGGTCCGCGATCGCCGGGTCGGCGTTCTTCGCCAGCAAAAAACGCAGCCAGGTACCGTCGCGGCGCTTCGCGACGATGGCCAGCGCGGTTTCACCGGTGTCGGGATTGCGGGTGTTGATCAGCGTCGCGTCATCTTTCAGCGCGTCGGTCGCCTTGGTCCCATCACGGTTTTCGACCGCCTGCAAAAAGGCGTAACCGCCGCGGAACTGCGCTTGGGCCGGGCCGTGGAGCAGGCTCGCCGCCGCGATGACGGCAAGGAGGAGAGTGGCGAGGCGGAACTCCGCGCGTCGGAACATGATCTGGGTGACCCTTGGCAAGCACCGCCGCGACGCCGCGACGACAATGGTTGATTTTCGCGGCCTAGCCGACCAAGGCTGGCCACATGATGAATATCGCAAATATGGGACAAACGCTGATCCGTGCAAGCCTGATCGTCGCTTTCGGCGCGATGCTGTCGGGATGCAATGGCGCGGCCGAGGCGCCGCCGTCGACCCCGCCGCTCGAAGGCGCGCGCATCGGCGGTCCCTTCACGCTCACCGATCAGACCGGCAAGACCGTGCGCGATACGGATTTCAAAGGCCAGTATCGCCTCGTCTATTTCGGCTACAGCTTCTGCCCCGACATCTGTCCGGTCGACTTGCAAAAGCTGATGCGCGGGCTGGCGCAGTTCGAAAAGGCTGACGCGGCACGCGGCGCGAAGATTGCGCCGCTGTTCATCACCGTCGATCCGGCGCGCGATACCCCCGCGGCGCTGAAACCCTTCGTGGCGCGCTATCATCCGCGCCTGCTGGGCCTGACCGGCACCCCCGAACAGATTGCCACGGTCGCCAAAGCCTATGTCGTCACCTATAACAAGGTCGATGGGTCCGCCCCCGACCGCTATCTGATGGCGCACAGCCAGCTCGCGTTTCTGATGGACCCGGCGGGCAAGCCGCTCGCGCTGCTGCCGCTGGACGATCCGTCGACCGACGCCGACGAGGGTGCCCCCGCAGCGGTTGCCGCCGATCTGGCGAAATGGGTCAAGTGACCGGCGCTGCGGCGCCCCGTCCCTTTTGGGAAGCGCCGCTCGCCAGCCTCGACGCCGGCCAGTGGGAAGCCCTGTGCGACGGCTGCGGCAAATGCTGTCTGCACAAGATCGAGGATGAAGATACGGGGCGCATCTATCCCACCAACGTCGCGTGCCGCCTGCTCGACCTCGCCACCGCGCGCTGCGGCGATTACAAGCATCGCCGTCGTCACGTTCCCGACTGCCTGACGCTGACCAAGGCGAAGGTCGCCGACATCGAATGGTTGCCGCAAAGCTGCGCTTACCGCCTGCGCGCCGAGGACCGGCCGCTGCCCGCGTGGCATTATCTGGTGTCGGGCGACCGCGATGCGGTCCATCGCGCGGGTCAGTCGATCGTCGGCTGGACCGTCAGCGAGGATGTCGCCGGGCCGCTGGAAAATCATCTTGTCGAACGCGTGGTTTGATTCGCGCGCCGAGGCGCCGCACATCCAGGTCGGTGACGAGGCGTGGCCGGTGCGCGTCGTCCACCACGCCCAGTCGCGACGCTACCGGCTGGTGTTCGACGCGGCGCGCGGCCAGTTGCGGCTGACCGTGCCGCGCCGCACCAACGTCCGCGCGGCGCTGAAATGGGCGAGCGAGCAGCAGGCCTGGCTCGCCGAACAGGTGGGCAAGGCGGCGCAGCCGGTCATCGTCGGCCCCGGCGCTTCAGTGCCGTTCCTCGGCATCGATCGCCATATCGACTGGATGCCTGCCGCGCCGCGCGCCATTGCTGTCGGCCCCGATGCGTTGTGCGTGGGCGGTCCCGCCGAAACCGTCGGACGTCGCGTCGAGCGCTGGCTGAAAGGGCAGGCACTGGCGCTGCTTGACCGTGAAAGCCGCGACATTGCCGCCCGCGCCGGACTGTCAGTCGGGCGTGTCGGGGTCGGCGATCCGCGCAGCCGCTGGGGTAGTTGCACCTATGACGGCGACCTGCGCTATAGCTGGCGACTGATCATGGCGCCCGACCATGTCCGCCGCGCCACCGTGGCACACGAGGTCGCACATCTGGTGCATATGGATCATGGCGCCGCTTTCCACGCGCTGGTCGACGAATTGCACGACGGCGATGTCGCCGCGGCGCGCGGCTGGTTGCGCCGCGAGGGACGCGGGCTGCACCGGTATCGGTTTGAGGCCTGAGTTCGGTTCTGATTAGACAGATTCAAAAGACCGTTGGTCCTGAGGAGGGTCTGAGCTTTGCGAAGGCCCGTCTCGAAGGACGTGGGTGGGAGCGTCCTTCGAGACGCCATTTCGACAAGCTCAATGGCTCCTCAGGACAAACGGTTCATAAAAGTAGGTTTTTGACCTAATTGAACTCGGCCGGCGGCGGGCGCTGCGCCGGTGCCTTTGCCACCGGCGGTTGTCCCTTGGGTGGCGCGCCGTTCTTGGGCGCTGCGCCGGGGTCGCCGGGGCCACGCCGTCCGGTCTGTTCCTCGATCCATTGTTGATCAAGCACCGGACCGTCCTCCGGCGCCGGGGCAGGTTCGGTGCTTTCGGGCGGGCGCAGGTCATAAGGCAGTTCGATCGGCATGCCATTCTCATCGACCAGCCCGCCCTCGCCGGGCTCGCCCATATAGGCCTCGCCTTCGTCCTCCAGCTGCCATTCGGGCAGGACGACTTCGGTGTCGAATGCCTCGACCGGCCGCCGCGCGACAGCGACCCGCATATAATCGGCAAAGGCCTGTGCCGGGGCGCGGCCGCCCTGCAGCCCGCCGACCGCCTTGGCATCGTCGCGGCCCATCCACACGCCCGTCGTCAGCCCGCTGGAAAAGCCCAGGAACCAGCCGTCCTTGTTGCTCGACGTCGTCCCGGTCTTGCCCGCGACGGGGCGGCCGATCTGCGCCGCGCGGCCGGTGCCGGTGTTGACCGCGGTCTGGAGCAGGTCGGTGATGCCCGCGGCGACCCAATTGTCGACCAGCACCTGGCCGCGGGTCGCGGGGCGTTGGTACAGCAGGCGGCCGTCGGCGGTCGTCACCTTGGTGATGCCGTAAGGTTCGACCGAAATGCCGCCGCGCGACACCGCGGCAAAGGCGGCCGCCATGTCGATCACCCGCACTTCGGCGCTGCCCAGCACCATCGACGGGTGAGTGTTGACCGGGGTGGTGATGCCGAACCGCCGCGCCATGTTGGCGACCGACGAAAATCCGACCTCGTCGCCCAGCTTGGCGGCGACGGTGTTGACCGAATAGGCAAAGGCGCTGCGCAGATCCATCGTCCCGGCAAAGCGCCCCGACGAGTTGCGCGGGCTCCAGCCGTTGATCGTCACCGGCTCATCGACCACGGGATCGTCGACCTTATATCCGGCTTCGAGCGCCGCCATATAGACGAACAATTTCCACGCAGACCCCGGCTGGCGCAATGCCTGCGTTGCGCGGTTATAGTTGGAGGTGACATAATCGGTGCCGCCGACCATCGCGCGCACCGCGCCGTCGCGGTCGAGCGAGACCAGTGCGCCCTGCACCCCGCGCGGAGTGTTCGCCTGGATTGCCGCGGTCGCGGCGCGCTGCATATTGAGGTCGATCGTCGTGTACACGTCGAGCGCCTCGCTGCCTTCGTCGATCAGCATGTCGAGCTGGGGCAATGCCCAGTCGCTGAAATATCGGGCGCTGTTCTGGCCGGTTTCCTGTGCCAGCTGGACATCGGCAGGCTTGGCGCTGTCGGCCTGACTCTGGGTGATCACCCCGGCATCGACCATGACGCTCAGCACGACCCCGGCGCGGCCCAGCGCCGCGCCCGCGTCGGCGGTCGGCGAATAGCGCGACGGCGCCTTGACCAGTCCCGCGACCACGGCAGCTTCGGATAGCGACATTTCGGTGGCGCTATGCCCGAAAAAACGGCGTGAGGCGGCATCGATGCCATAACTGCCGCCGCCGAAATAGACCTTGTTCAAATAGAGTTCGAGGATCTCGTCCTTCGAAAATTTCCATTCGAGCGCCATCGCCAGGATCATTTCGCGCGCCTTGCGCTTGAAATCATAGCTGTTCGACAGGAACACGTTGCGCGCCAGTTGCTGGGTGATTGTCGAGGCCCCCTGCAGCCGCCGCCCGCTGCCGCGATTCTGCACCGCGACCACCGCGGCGCGCGCCATGCCGACCGGATCGAGCCCCGGATGATAGCGAAAGCGCCGGTCCTCGACCGCGACCATCGCGTCCTGCATCACCTGCGGCGTTTCGCGCAGCGTCAGCCAGCGCCCGTAATTGGGACCGAGCGACAGGAACACGGTGCCATCGGCGGCGCGGACGCGGATCGTCTGACCCGCCGGAGATTTCTTGAGTTCCTCGAAACTCGGCATCCGCTGCACGGCGATGCCGACCGCGACCGCCAGCGCGACGAGCGCGACGACGGCCAAGCCCAGCCCCCAGCGGAAAAGCCGCCGCACCCAGATGCGAAAGCGCGACGGCTCGCTTGTTGGCGTCTTGCCGCCGCGCTGACCCGACGATGATGAATTACCTGACGATGACGACTTTCGTTCGCGGCGCAAAGCGGTGTATTCCTTCCCTCGCCGCGCCCTGTCAGCGCCAGCCCTTCATTGCAGCCCCCCGGCGATGGCTGGTTCAGCCTTCGTCGGTCTGCGCCTCATCCGGCGCGCGCCCCGCGAAGTCAAGCGCCGCGCTGTTGATGCAATAGCGCAGCCCCGTCGGTCCGGGGCCGTCGGGAAAGACATGGCCGAGATGGCCTTCACAATTGGCGCAGCGCACTTCGGTGCGGACCATTCCGTGGCTGGTGTCGGTCAACTCCGTCACTGCGCCGCCCTGGGCAGGTGCGGAATAGCTGGGCCAGCCCGAGCCGCTGTCATATTTGGTGCGGCTGTCGAACAAGGGCTCGCCGCATCCGGCGCAGCGGTACATGCCGTCACCCTTGTGATCGGTATATTTGCCGGTGAAGGCGCGCTCGGTGCCGCCTTCGCGCAGCACATGGTGCGCCATCGGGTCGAGCGGCTTGTCGGGGTTCGGATCGGTCATGGCGGATTTCTCCTCGGGCGTGCGGCAGTGGATGCGGGCCAATGGTCGGCGGCATTACGGTTGCCCCTAATATCGGGTCGAAACCGCGGTCCCGCAAGGGGCGGGCCGTTCAGTCGTCCCGGATCCGCGTTGCTTGCGACGCCCAGCGGACCAGCGATGGAAAGGCCGCCGCCAGCGAGGTCAAACCGCCCGCGGTGCGCGGATTTTCGCCGGTACGCCAAACAGCGCTCGCGATGCCAAACGGCCGCGTCATGCGCGCCGCAAGCGCGCGCTGGAACGCGGGCGCAGCATCGCCGCCGCCGCGGCGCCATGCCGCCACCGCCGCGTTGCCGCTGGCGAGCGCCAACCCCATGCCTTCGCCTGCCAGACTGGGGATCACCCCCGCCTGATCGCCGAGGCGGAACAGTCCCGGCATGGCATCGGCGGTGCGCCAGCCATAGGGGACATGCCCGATCGCATCGATCGATTGCGACCAGTCGGCATATGCCAGCCGCTCGCCCAGCACCGGATGGGCGGCGCCGAGCGCGCGGAGCAGCGCCTCCGGATCGCCGCCTGCTTCGTCGAGCCGCGACTTGTGGGTCGCCAGGCACAGGTTCGCGCTGCCGTCCTCCTGCCGCACCAACCCGGCATAGCCGCGGTCGAACAGGTGGAGCTCGACCGCGTCGCCGATAAGGCGGTCGAGCGCGATGTGGTGTGGCAGCCGCAAGCGCAGACCCATCACCGGATCGCGCTGCTGCCACGGCGCCGGGGCGCGCGGTTGGCCGCGAAAACCGTGCTTGCCCGCAGCCAGAAATAACGCGGGCGCGGCCAGCGTCGCGCCGTCGCGGGTCTGGACGGTCGCTCCATCGATCATCGTCGCATACACGCCGCGCTGCATATCCGCCCCGGCGGCAACCGCCGCTGCCTGCAAGAGCGTATCGAGACGGCGGCGCGATACGCCCATGGCTGTTTGCGGCAAGTTGGTTTCGCTGGACCGCCGCCCGGCAAACAGCCGCACCTGCGTAAGCTGCTGCCCGCCCAGCGCGGCGCGATCGATCCCGAGCGCGTCGAGCCGCGCCAGCGAGTGCCAACTCAAGAACCCGCCGCACAGCGCATCGCCGGTTTCACGCATCCGTTCGAGCAACAATGTTTTGGCCCCGGCGCGCGCCAGCCCGATCGCGGCTGCGGCACCCGCCGGTCCGGCGCCGATAATGATTGCATCGGTCATCTCAGGCGCTCGACGCACAACCGATAGGGAAAGCTGCGAAAGATGCGCGCGTGGGTGGCGGTTTCGGGCAAAGCCTCCGCCAGCATCGCTTGCCATTCGGCGCGGCGGAAGCTGCGCCCGACCGACAGCTGACCGTCGCGGCGGACGATCGGATCGACCCGCGCGAGCGCCGCGAGCAGCGGATAACCGGCAAAGGGCAGGCGCTGACGGTGGAGATCGTTGACGAGCCAGCCGCGCGCGCTTTCGGCGTCCATGAAGCGCAGGAATTCCGTGCGCTGGGCCGCACTCATATGATGGGTGACCAGGCTGGACAGGATGATGTCCCACCCCTGCCCCGCCAGATCGCGATAATCGCCGGTGACCAGCCGCGCCCGCCCGCCGAGCCGCGCGTCGGCAACCGGCGCGCTGTTCGGGTTGAGATCGACGCCGACCAGATCGAGCGCGACGCCGCGATGCGCTCCCCAACGGTCGATCCGCGCCAGCATGTCGCCGCTGCCGAAGCCGACATCGAGGATGCGCCACGGCCTTGTCCCCACCCCGCGTGCGGCGACGCGGTCCAGAAACCCCAGCGTGGGCCGCGCCGCCAGCGTCAGCGCGTTGATCCGCGACAGGTCGGCGAGCACTTTGGCGTAGCGTGCGGGCGCCAGCTCTACCGCGTCCATTTCCTCCTCGGCGTCGATCGGCGCGCGAAGGCTGGTGAAGGGGGTCATGCCGTGAAGCGGATCGCTTCGGCGGCGAGTCCGGGACCGAAGGCGATCGCCAGCCCGTCGCCCTTTGCACCGCGGGCCATCATGTCGGCCAGCACGAACAATATCGTTGCCGACGACATGTTGCCAAAGCGCGCGAGCACGGCGCGGCTGTCGGCCAGCGCTTCGGAGGGAACGCCGAGCGCATGTTCGACCGCATCGAGCACCGACCGGCCCCCGGCATGGACAGCGAGCAGCGGCGGCGGATTGCCCGCGCCGAACAGCTGGCTTCGTACCTCCAGGGCAGACAAGGCATCGCGCAGCCGACCCGGCACTTCGCCCGACAATTGCATCGCAAAGCCGGTGTCGCCGATGTCCCAGCGGATCAGGTCGGCGCTGTCCTCCAGCGCCAGACTGGCGCCGTCGCCCAATTCGAACCCGGCGGCATCGGCGGACACGATCGCCGCTGCGGCGCCGTCACTGAACTGGAGCATCGCGAGCAAAGGTTCGGGCTGATCGGCGAGCTGCAGGTGCAAGGTGGACAATTCGACGCTGACCACCAGCACCACCGCATCGGCCTCGGACCGTACGATATGCCGCGCGGTGCGCAGCGCGGTGACCCCGGCGTAGCAGCCCATGAACCCGATCAGCACCCGCTCGACGGTCGCCGCCAGCCCCAGCCGCCGCGCCAATATCTGGTCGATCCCCGGCGCGACAAAGCCCGTGCAGCTGGCGACGACGATATGGGTGATGCGCGCCGCATCGAACGCATCGCCCAGCGCCGCAATCGCTTGCATCGCGAGCTCAGGCGCATGGTCGGCATAAGCGCGCATCCGCACCGACGTCGGCGGCAGCCCGGGAACGTCGTAAAAGCCGCCCGCCGCAACCGGCGATCCGCCGCCCGCTGTGGGGGGCAGCACCGACCAGCGATGGTCGATCCCCGACCGCGCGGTCATCCGCGAAAACACCGCGCGCACGCGTTCGTCGGCCAGCCGCGGGGTCGCCCAGTCGATAAAGGCCTGATGGATGTCGTGGCCCGGCACGGCGGTGGCGAGCGCGTTCAGCCGGGGGGACGGCGGGGGTGTCTGCATCGCGCATCTGTGGCCGAAAAGCGGAAAACTAGCCAGCGATTAGCGGCGCGGGCGTTTTACGCGGGGTTAACCATAGCGCGGCTATGCGTTCAGGGGTGAAACTGCGCCTTTTCCTTGCCTGTGTGCTGATGTTCGCCACCGCGCCCGCGGCATCGGCGCAGTGCCTGCTCTGCGCGCCGGAAAAGGCGTCCAGCTTGGCGGCGCGCGAGGCCGAGGTGCCGCTGCGCGTCGAGGTCGAAACGCGGCTCGACATGGGGCGAATCGCGGTCGGCGCGATGGGCGGCGAGGTCGCGGTCGACCCGGTATCGGGCACGCGCCGCCTCAGCGGCGACGTCGTTGATCTCGGCGGCTTTGCATTGACGGGTGTGGTCACCGTGCGCGGCGCCCCGGGCGCCGAAGTGCGTGTCATCCTGCCGACCAGCGTCGATCTGGAGGGCAGTCACGGCCGCACCGCGCGCGTCACCGGCCTCGCCACCGACCTCAACGCCGCCCCGCGCCTCGGCCCCGATGGCCGCCTTGTCTTTCGCTTCGGCGGTCGTCTGCAGATCGCAGGCGCCGACGACGGCGACTATCGCGGGCGAATTCCGGTGACGGTGGAGTATCAGTAGATCGGGCGTTTGAGGTGTGCTTCGGGGTAGGAAGTGGACGTTTCACCCCAATGTCGCACCCGCGAAGGCGGGGGCCGCAAGCATCCTTTCCGTACGCTGCTGCGCAAACCGACAGCGGCCCCCGCCTTCGCGGGGGCGACGGCTAGTTCTCGATCGCTAGCCGTCTACCTGCCCACGTATCCCGAACAACGCCGTCCCGACGCGCACATGCGTCGCGCCCAGTATCACCCCGGTTTCATAATCGCCGCTCATCCCCATCGAGCGTCCGGGCAAGTCGTTCCGCTCGGCCAGTTCGTCGAGCAGCGCAAAGAAAGGCGCGGGTTCGATGTCGGCGGGGGGGATGGCCATCAGGCCGTCGATCGTCAGCCCTGCGGCCGCGGCTTCGGCCAGCAATGCGGGCAGGTCGGCGACCTTGCAGCCGCCCTTTTGCGCCTCGTCGCCGATATTGACCTGAACGAACAGCTGCGGCTGCTTGCCCGCCTGTTCACAAGCCTTGGCGAGTGCCTGCACCAGCGAGCTGCGATCGACCGAATGGATGGCGTCGAACAGCGCGACCGCTTCGTCGGCCTTGTTCGATTGCAGCTGGCCGATCAGGTGGAGTTTGACGTCGGGGGTTTTGGCGCGCAGTTCGGGCCATTTCGCCGCTGCCTCCTGAACGCGGTTCTCTCCGAAGTGGCGCTGGCCCGCCGCAATCAGCGGGCGGATCGCGGCGGCGTCGTGCGTTTTCGACACCGCGATCAGGCAGATGTCGTCGGCGCGCCGCCGCGCGCGCGTTGCCGCGTCGGCGATCTTTGCCTTTACTTCAGCCAGCCTGTCTGCCGCGTCGCTCATCATTCGTCCCATCCCGGCGCGTTGCGTGCGCCCGCGACGCGCCTATAGGAAGGGCGATGGTCCGACGCCACCCCCTGCCGCCGCAATGGCTATTTAGCGACGAACGGCTGACGGTCAGTGTCGCGCGGCTGGCGGCGCTGCTGCCACCTGGCAGCGGGATCGTCCTGCGCCATGACAGCCTGGCCCCCGGCGCGCGCTGGCGCCTGTTGCGGCGGCTGATGCATATGGCGCGGACACGGAGCCTGACGATATTTCTCGCCGGCCCGCCCGAACTCGCGCGGCGCTGGGGCGCTCATGGCGTCCATCTGCGGCAGCACGACACGCACCGCGCCGCGCAGGCGCTGCGGCTGGACTTGCTGTTGACGATGCCGGTCCATGATGGGCGCGAGGCGCGCCGCGCCCGCCGCGTAGGAGCCACCGGCGCTTTCATCTCGCCACTGCATTCGACGCGCTCGCATCGTAGCGTCGCGGCGCTCGGCTTGGCCGCTTGGCTGCGGCTGGCGCGTCTCGCGGGGGGGCAGCCGGTCGCGCTTGGCGGAATGACTCCCGCGCGGGCGCGCGAACTGAACCGCCGGATGAGTCGGATCATACCCGGCTGGGCGGCGATCGATGCTTGGGAAAATGCGGCGGTGAAGCGCCGGACGCGTCAGAAGCGGAACGCGGTTCCGACATAGACCGCCTGGCTGTCGCGGCGGGTATCGGTCAACGGTTCGACGCGATCGTCGCTGCGATAGCGGACCCCGGCGGTGACATCGATATTCTTGGTCAGGCGATAGCTGCTGACGACATCGACCGCAGAGGCTTCGCCGGGTGTGGTGATGCGGTCGGTCGCGCCGCTGGGATCGCTCGGCCGGTTGAGCATGCGCGTCGCAAAACGGGACTTTTTCTCGGCCTGTTCGGGCGCTTTGGCGACCGGCAAGTTGCGCAGGTCGGTGCCGCGCGGCAGCGTAGGCGTGACGAATTTTTCGAACCCGACCGATGCGCCCAGATTGTAGGCCACGGGCGTGATCGCGATCGGTGCCGTGCGTCCCGCGGCAATGGCGGAGGTGCGTGCGGCGCTCGATGCATCGTCGCGGGCGCGAATCACGACGGTGATTGCGCGGTTCTTGCGGCTGTCATCGGTCAGCGCGGGAGTGAAGCTGAAGCTGCGGCGCTGTTCGGCCGACATTTTGGCATAGCGCGCGATCAGTCGCGGATCGCCCGATGCCGGGGTAAATTGACCCAGCAGCGTTTCGGACAAAGCTGTATCGCGGATGCGCTCAGAGCGTGACATCGCAGCGAGAGCAGGCGGCAAGGCAAGCGAAACCACCGCCAAAGCGGTGAGACTGCCCTTCCAAAAATGTCGCGATTTCCGCGCCATGACCCTGCGACTCCAACCCCAAGTGATTCAGGAGATAGGCCTCCTGGCATGATTTTGCCAGTGAATCCCGGCAAATTATTATGGCAAAACCGTTTTTGGGTAAAATTGTTGCGCGATCACCACAGTCGGTCCTCAATCTGACCAGAATCTGAACCGCCACCCCACCGAAATTGCCGCGCTTGCCCGGCGGCGGCAACGACGATAGAGACGCTGGCAATTCCGTTCTGCGCGGCGCGGATCTTATGATCCGGCGGCGCCTATAATATAAGGTGTTATCGGCATGTCCCAGCTTTCCGTCTTTGCCCAGCGCACTGCCGCACGTGGTCGCCGTCCGGCCCAGTTCGTGCTGCTCGGGCTCGCGGCGCTCGGGCTTTCGGCCTGCGCCAGCAAGGACCGGCCGCGCGCCGACCTCGCCGCCAGCCAGGTCACGACCATCGGCGTGAACAGCTATTTGTGGCGCGCCTCGCTCGACGCCTTGTCGTTCATGCCGCTGCTCCAGGCCGATTCGTCGGGCGGCGTCATCATTACCGACTGGTATGCGAACCCCGGCAATCCGGGCGAGCGGATGAAGGTCACCGTGTCGATCCTCGACCGCGATCTTCGGGCCGATGCGCTGCGCGTCGCGGCATCGCGCCAGGTCGCCCAGGGCGGCGCCTGGGTCGATGCCCCGGTGCAGGCGGCGACCGTGCAAAAGCTCGAGGAAATCATCCTCACCCGCGCCCGCGACCTGCGCCGTAGCGCCATCGAGGGCTAATCCGGCGGCGCGCCCGCGCCGACACGACAGACGAACGGGGTAACCGACGAATGACCCGCGAACCGCGCTTTGGCGCCCTCGCCGCTGACGCCCGCTGGCAAAAGGCGTGGGAGGCGGCGAACAGCTTTGCCACGACCGACAGCGCAGATCGGCCGAAAGCCTACATCCTCGAGATGTTCCCCTATCCGTCGGGGCGCATCCATATGGGGCATGTCCGCAACTATGCGATGGGCGACGTGCTGGCGCGCTTCAAGCGGATGACCGGCCACGACGTGCTCCACCCGATGGGCTGGGACGCCTTCGGTATGCCCGCCGAAAATGCCGCGATGGAAAAGGGCGTCCATCCGGGCGGCTGGACCCGCGACAATATCGCGGCGATGCGCGGGCAACTCAAACGCCTCGGCCTGGCGATCGACTGGAGCCGCGAACTCGCGACGTGCGAGCCCGATTATTACGGCCAGGAACAGGCGCTGTTCCTCGATCTGTTCGCCGCGGGTCTGGTCACGCGCAAGCACAGCTATGTCAATTGGGACCCGGTCGACATGACCGTGCTCGCCAATGAGCAGGTGATCGACGGTCGCGGCTGGCGATCGGGCGCGCTGGTCGAAAAGAAAAAGCTGTCGCAGTGGTTCCTGAAGATCACCGACTTTGCCGAGGAATTGCTTGAGGGGCTGGACAGCCTCGAAAGCTGGCCCGACAAGGTTCGGCTGATGCAGGAAAACTGGATCGGCAAGTCGCAGGGGCTGGAGTTCTCGTTCAAACTCGCGGGCGGTGCACCGGGATTCGACGTCTTCACGACGCGCCCCGACACGCTCTATGGCGCGAGCTTCGCCGCGATTTCGCCCGACCATCCGCTGGCGGAGAAACTGGCGAAGGATTCGCCCGAACTGGCGGCGTTCATCGCGGAATGCCGCCGTCAGGGCACCGCCGCTGAACAGATCGACACCGCCGAGAAGATGGGTTTCGACACCGGCCTGGCGGTCGAACATCCGCTCGATCCGAACTGGCATATGCCGGTCTGGGTGGTGAACTATGTGCTGATGGATTATGGTACCGGCGCGATTTTCGGTTGCCCGGCGCACGACCAGCGCGACCTTGATTTCGCACATAAATATGGCCTGCAGGTTCACCGCGTGATTGCCGAGCCTGCCCTCGCGAAAGCGGGGAGCGACGAAACCGCCCAGCATTTCACCGGCACCGAGGCCTATACCGGCCCCGGCAAGCTGGTGAACAGTCATTTCCTCGATGGCATGAGCATCGACGAGGCGAAGGCCGCGGTGATCGCGCGTGCCGAGCATGAGGGCTGGGGCAAGGGCACGACTGTCTGGCGCCTGCGCGACTGGGGCGTGTCGCGCCAGCGTTACTGGGGCACGCCCATCCCCTTCATCCATTGCGACGCCTGCGGCCTGGTGCCGGTGCCAAAGAGCCAGCTGCCGATCGTGCTGCCCGAGGACGCTGATTTTTCGGTCCCCGGCAATCCGCTCGACCGCCATCCGACATGGAAGCACGCCCAATGCCCGACTTGCGGCGGTGCGGCGGTGCGCGAAACCGACACGCTCGACACCTTCGTCGATTCGTCCTGGTATTTCCTGCGCTTCGCCAGCGCGCCGTCGGACAAGCCTTTCGATCCCGACGTCATCCGCCGCTGGCTGCCCGTCGACCAATATATCGGCGGCATCGAACATGCGATTCTCCACCTGCTCTACGCGCGCTTCTGGACGCGCGCGCTGAACAAGCTGGGGATGATCGATATCAAGGAACCCTTCGCCAGCCTGTTCACGCAGGGCATGGTGACGCACGAAACCTATTCGATGCTCATGCAAGAGGATGTCGGCGACAGAGAGGTGTTTTTTAGCCCTGCCGAAATCGAGTGGCACGATGGAAAGCCTTATGTTGAAGGCAATTATCCGCAAGCCCCACTCAATGTCGGCCGCGTGATCAAGATGTCGAAGTCGAAGAAGAATGTCGTCGATCCCGACGCCATCCTCGACCAGTACGGCGCCGACGCGGCGCGGTGGTTCATGCTGTCCGACAGCCCACCCGAGCGTGACCTGCCGTGGAGCGAGGCCGGCATCGAGGGCGCCTGGCGTTTCGTCCAGCGTCTATGGCGGCTGTTCGGCGACACCGAAAACATCGGCGACGGCGGTGAAGACAAGGGTCTCGCCCGCAAGCTGCACCAAGCGATCGCTGGCGTCGCAGCGGACATCGAATCGCTTGGCTTCAACAAGGCGGTGGCGAAGATCCACGCGCTTGCCAACGACATCGAAAAGGCGAAACCGTCGGCGACCCGCGCCGAAGCCTGTCTGACGCTGATCCGCCTCGTCGCGCCGATGCTGCCGCATCTCGCCGAGGAAGCGTGGGCGGCGCTGCCCCCGGCGCAGCGGACGACCGCGATGATCGCCGATGCCGCATGGCCCGCCGCCGATCCGGCGCTGCTCGTCGATGACGAGGTGACCATCGCGATCCAGATGGCGGGCAAGCTGCGCGACACGATGACGCTCGCCAAAGGGCTCGACAAGGACGCGATCGAAGCCGCAGCGCTGTCGCGCCCACGCATCGCCGAACTGCTGGGCGGCGCAGTGCCGAAGAAGGTGATTGTGGTCCCCGACCGTTTGGTGAATATCGTACCTTAGAAGATGGTTTCAAACGCATCTCGCCAACTCCGTTCGCATCGAGCGAAGTCGAGATGCCAATCGTTCGTGCACGCCGTCGAGGTGTCTCGACTTCGCTCGACACGAACGGAATAAGGGTCATTAGTGTCCAAGATGCGCAGCCTCCTAACCTCCACCCTTGTCGCCGCCTCGCTGACCCTTGGCGGTTGCGGGCTGCGTCCCTTGTATGCCAACGGCAGTCAGGGCGCGGTGGCGCAGGTGCTGGCCGACGTCGATGTCGCTGCGATCGAGGGGCATAGCGGCTGGCTGGTCCGCAACGCGCTGCGCGACCGGTTGCAGGCGACGCAGGGCGGCCAAGGCGCCGGCAAGCGGCTGCGGCTCGACGTCCGGCTCGAAGATTCGATCACTGGTTTCGGGGTCCGCGCCGATGATGCGGTCACCCGCGAACGCCGGACGTTGCGCGCGCGCTATCAGCTCGTCGATGCCGCATCGGGCGAGGTGCTGCTCGACGCGACCGCGGCGCAAGATGCCGGGATCGATGTCGTCGGCAGCGAATATGCGACGATCGCTGCCGAATCGTCGGTGCTCGAGCGGCTTGCCTCTGGAATCTCGGATCAGATTGTCGCGCGGCTCGCCGTCTATGCCGATCGCGGCGGCGGGCGAACATCGGCCCTGCCACCGGCGATGCCCGCGCCAACCCCGTAACCGGCGATGAAGACGGTCAAGCCCGCCGACCTCGAACGCCAGTCGCGCCTCGAACCTGCGGTCCGCTTCATCCTGCTGACTGGTCCCGACGAGGCGACGATGGCCGCAGTTGCGAATCATCTGGTCGGTCTCGCGGGCAAGGATGCCGAACGGCTCGACCTGTCGGGATCGCAGCTGGCGCAGGATCCCTCGCTGCTCGCCGCCGAAGCCGCATCAATGTCGCTCTTTTCTTCGGCGCGGGTCATCCGGCTCGAACTCGCTGGCAGCGGCGATGACAGCCTGGCGGCGGTCGAGGCGCTGCTAGCCGCCGACATCGTCATCAACCCGGTGATCGCCACCGGCGCGTCGGTCACCGCCAAATCGAAACTGGTCAAGCTGGTCGAAGGATCGAACCACGCCGTCGCCGCGATCTGTTACCAGCCCGATCGCCGCGCACTGGTCGGCATCGCGATGGCGGCCGCGCAGGAGCAGGGTCTGCGGCTGGCCAATGCCGAGGCGCAATTACTGATCGATCTGGTGTCGGGCGATCAGGCGTTGATGCGTCGCGAAATAGAGAAAATGGCGCTGTATCTCGACGCCGCCGCCGATCGCCAGCGGCAGGTCACCGCCGCCGACATCGCCGCGCTGGGCGCCGCAACCCATGAGGAAGACGTCAGCGAGTGCATCAACGTCGCCCTAGGCGGAAAAGTGCGCGACCTGCCTGCGATGCTGGCGAAGGCGACCGCCGTCGGCGTCGCCGAAATCCGCATCATCCGCGCGCTGGCGATCCGGGCAATGGCGCTTGCGCGGTTGCGCGCCGAGGTCGATGCCGGAGCGCATCCCGCGACCGTCGTCGCGGCGCGCACCAGCGGAATTTTCTGGAAAGAGCGCGACGCGGTGACCGCGCAGCTGCGTATCTGGGATTCGGTGCGCGTCGCGCGATTGATGAGCCGCCTGATCGACTGCGAGCGCGCGCTCAAATCATCGGGGACGCCCGGCGGGATCTTGTTCCGCAAGTTGATGACCGACATCGCGCATCAGGCAGCGCGCGCGCGGTAGGAACTGGAGCGGTTGATAGCCGGACGCAGACCGACACCTTCGTCATCCCGGACTTGATCCGCGATTCACGACCCCTTGCCCCCCTATTCCGAGAGAGCGGATGGATCCCGGATCTAGTCCGGGATGACGAGATGGGTTCCCTAAAGCAAGAGAGCCCACCGCAACAGTGCCCGGTTGCGGCAGGCCCTCCGACACCCTCCCCGGTCGGGGAGGGGGAGAGGCCGGATCAGAACTGGCCGCGAAGCGTCACCCCATAGGTGCGCGGCTCGCCGGGGAAGCCGACGAACAGCTGGTTGGCGGTGCCGCTGAGTCCGCTTGATGCCGGGGCCGCGACGGCGCGGAAGGTGCCGCCGCCCTGCAACGGCATATCGGCGCCGATCTGGTAATAACGCTTGTTGAACAAATTCTGGCCCCACAGCTCGATGCCCCAGCGCCGATCTGGACCATAGAGGCCGATGCGCCCGTTAAAGATTGCAAAACCGTCCTGCACCTTTTCGATGTCGAGGTCGGACCCGGTGTTGGTGTCGCTTTGCAGGCGGGTGTCGAAATAGACGAGCGCGCTCATCCCCGAGCTGCCGATCGGCGGCGTCCAGCTGATCCCCGCCGTCGCCACATAGCGCGGCGCGTTCGATACCCCGCGGCCGGGCAGCTGGAACAACACCGGCGACAGCGGTCGTCCACCGGTGCCGACCAGATTGCGGCGATAGAGGGTGTCGACATAGGTCAGCCCCATGTTCACCGACAGATAGCGGGCGGGGCGAATAAACGCCTCGATCTCGACCCCCTTCGACCGCACCCCGGGTTTCAGCCGATCGGCGGCACAGCCGCCGGTGGTCGCCGACCCGTCGGCATCGGCGCCGTTCAGATCGTCCTTGCACGCCTGGATGTTGGTGACTTCGAAATTGACCCCGTTGAAGGTGTTGAGCTGGTAATTGCTATATTCCTGAAAAAAGGCGGCGACGTTGAGGTCAAAACCGGGGCCGTCATATTTGACCCCGAGTTCATAGGCATCGACCTTTTCGCTGGCGAATTGCAGGTCGCTCGCCTCGGGACGGCCATTGCCGCTGGTGTTCGCGGGCAGCGCCAGCCGCGCTGCGCAGGCGGTGTCAAAGGCGGCGTTGCAGGTGCGGTCGAGCGCCGAGAAGTCGAGGTTGAACCCCCCGGCCTTATACCCCTTGGACACCGAGCCGTAGACCAGCACGTCGGGGGTTGGTTTCCAGCTGAGCACCGCGGTGCCGGTCCATTCATTGTCCTTGAACTTGGTCCCGGCGGTGCCGCGCGGCAGGTCGGGCGCAGTACCGTTGATGACGCAGGGCAAAGTCGCGAGCGACTGGAACGGCGAATTGACCACCAGCGAACAGATGCCGTTGTTGAAATTGGCGTCAGCATCCAGCGTCTTGCGCTCGCTGGTATAGCGCGCACCGACGGTCAGGGTCAGCACGTCCTGGACAATGTCGAAGCTGTTGTGGGTGAAGATCGCGAAGTTGCGGCTTTTTTGGGCGAAGGTCGATCCCTGGTTACCGGTGCCGTTGATCGCCAGCGCCGGTTGACCCAATGCCGCGGCGAGCGAGCCGAAGCCGGGGCGCGCCGGATTGGCGATCAGCGCGGACAGCAGCGGAATCGACGCACGGCGCGGGTCGCCGACGGGTAAGGCGTTCAGCCCGGCGATCGTTCCTTGCACGACCGGCACATTCACGCATTGCGGGTTCGACGGCAGCACCGCGGTCGGCAGCGCGCTGGCGAACAGCAGGCAATTGGCGAATTGCTCGTAATTATTGCCGTAGACGATGTCGTCGTCGACGTTGAGCTTTTCGTTGGCGTAATAGCCGCCGACCAGCCAGTCGAGCCGCCCGTCGAACGCTTCACCCTGTAGCCGCAATTCCTGCGTGAACAGGCGGAACCGTCGGTCGAGATCGGTACGGCGCAGGATGTCGAGCGCGCTGAAATCGGCGTCCTGACCCTGCGCATTCTTGTAATCGCGATAGGCGGTGATCGCGGTTAGCGACGCCGCCCCCAGATCCCAATTGACCTCGCCCGAAACGCCCCAATCCTTGGTGTCCGACCGATAGGTCACGCCGGGCGTGGTCGCCTGGCTCCGGATAAAGCTGGTGCCGGCGGGCGGCACCTGATGGTTGGCGCCCAGCGCTTGCAGCACCGGCAGCAATGTGTTCGCCGACGCGACCGGAAAACCGTCGGCGCCGCGGGTCAGGTTGCGAACGGGATTGAGCAGCACGCCGCCGCAGCAATTTTCGCTGCGCTCGCTATAATCGGCGATCAGGCGCAGCTTCACCGTCTCGCTCGGTTCGAGCAGCAACTGGCCGCGCGCCAGCCAGCGGTCGCGGTCGTTGATGTCGGGCTCGCCCGCGGTTGCATTCTCGATAAAGCCGTCGCGGCGCTGCCACACCCCATCAACGCGCACCGCGGCCTTTTCGCCCAGCGGCGCGTTGACCATGCCGTCGATGCGCCAATAGTCATAATTTCCATAGCTGATCGACCCCTTGGCGCCGAATGCGCCAAGATCGGGGCCTTTGGTGACGATGTTGATCAGACCCGCGGTCGAGTTGCGGCCGAACAAAGTGCCTTGCGGGCCGCGCAGCACTTCGACGCGTTCGATGTCGCCCAGTTCGGACAGGCCGACCCCGGTGCGGCTGCGATACACCCCGTCGATGAACAGCCCGACCGACGATTCCAGTCCGGGATTTTCCCCTACCGTGCCGATGCCGCGGATGCGCGCCGAAAAATTGACCTCGCTGGTCGCCCCCGACACCAGCAGCGACGGCGCGACCTGGCCCAGGGCGCGGACATCGGTCGCGCCCGTCTTTTCCAGCGTTTCGCCGGTGACCGCCGATACGGCGATCGGCACATCGGACAATGCTTCGCTGCGCCGGGTGGCGGTGACGATGATCGTTTCGTCGCTGGCCTCGGCCCCGGCGTCCTGCGCCATGGCGGGCGGTGCCAGCATGGCGAATGACAGTGACAGGCCGGCGGCGCTGGCGCGCAGCAAGCGGGCGGCACGATAGGAATTGGTTTGCATGGATCTGGCCCTCCTCAAACGGTTCTGTTTTTCGCGGGAGAGCAGCGTGACTTTATATTTGAAAATGAACGTATCACGACATCGTGGTGGGACGCTAGCGCCAGCCGCCGACATGATAGGATTGCTGCGCAAGCGCGGCTTTTTGGTCACAGCTGTCCAACGCGAAAAATCGACTTGCCGCGGCGCGCAATGGAAAAAAAGAGGGCGGGACCAATGGCCCCGCCCTCAATCTTTTCAAGATGACGTGCGGTCAGAATTTGCCGCGTAGCGTCACGCCATAGGTCCGCGGTTCGGCCAGGAACTGCGAGAAAATCTGGCGGCCGCCCGGATATTGCGGGTCGGTGAACGGGGCCGACGTCGTCCCTGCCTGGAACGGCGAGTTGAACGCGACCTGAGCGTAGTTCTTGTTGAAGATATTCTGCGCCCACAATTCGACGCCCCATTTCTCATCGGGGCCGCGCACCCCGACGCGAGCGTTAAACAGGGCGTAGCCGTCCTGCGCCTTTTGCGGGAACAGATCGGACCCGGTGTTGTAATCGCTGGTCATGCGGCCATCGATATAGACCAGGCCGCTCAGGCCGCTGCTGCCGATGTCGGGGGTCCAGGTCACGCTGCCGGTGGCGACCAGTTCGGGCGCGTTCGACAGATTGTCGCCGGGCAATTTACGCAGCGCCTGGTCGAGCGGCGTGCCATTTTTATTGCCGATCAGGTCGCTGCGATATTTGGTGCGCGCATAGGTCAGACCGGCCGCAAGGCGGAAGTTGGGGGCTGGAACCAGCTGGGCTTCGATCTCGACGCCCTGCGTGCGCACGCCATAAGTCACATCACCCGGCGCGCAGGCGCCGGTGGCGTTGGCGGTCGTCCCGAAGTCGCTATCGGCCCCGGACCCCCCGATCAGATTGTCACAGCCGTTGACGGTCGCGACCAGAAAGACGGTGCCGTTAAACGTGTTCAGCTGAAAATTGCTGAAATCCGACCGGAAACCCGACAAGCTCAGGCTGAACGGACCGGTCGAATATTTGGCGCCGACTTCATAACTGTCGACCAGCTCGGGGTCGAATTGCAGATTGCCGACCAGTGCCTGAGCTCCACCTGCCGAGGCAAAGGTGACCACCGGGTTCTTGAGCGCCGAGCGATCCAGGTTGAACCCGCCCGCTTTATACCCGCGGGCAAAGCTGGCGTAGAGCAGCAGATCGTCGGTGGGCTTGTACGACAGGATCGCAGTACCGGTCCATTCGTCCTCGCTCCGTTCGTCGTTGATCGACACACCGTTCAGCTCGGCGGTCGAATTGCCTTGGCACGACAGCCCGATGATGCCGCCTGCGGTGGCAGCGAGGGGGCCTGCGAGGAACGGCGCCAGCGCCGCCTGGTTGGCGGTGCAGATGTTATTGTCGTTGCCGAAGGTCGCGTCGAACTTCTTCTTGTCGTTGGTATACCGCAGCCCCAGCGTCAGATCGAGCTGGTCGGTAATGTGGATGATATTGTGGGTGAACAGTGCCCAGTTCGTGCCATTCTGGAAATAGCGGTCGATGGTGCTCCCCCGGTCGTTCAGCGTGTCGAGCCGGTCGAGTGCGGCAAGGATTGCCGGCCCGCCCGCGCCGAGCGCCGAGCCGCCGCTGGCAATCAGGCCGCGCACCGGCGCGGCAAGGCAGCTTTGCGAGGTCGGCGAATAACCGGCGGCCAGCGCGCCGCCCGACACGATGCGGCAGTTTGCGAAGCGGCCATATTGACTGCCGAAACGCAGATTGTCCTGCACGGTCAGCTTTTCATTGGCGTAGAAACCGCCGACCAGCCAGTCGAGCGTCCCGTCGAACGCTTCGCCCTGCAACCGCAGCTCCTGGGTAAAGGTGTGGAACTGGCGATAGGCGTCGTCGCTTTCGCCGCGATAGAGGATATCAACCGAGCCGTAATCGACGTCACCCGCCTGACCCGAACGATATTCGCGGTACGCGGTGATCGAGGTCAGCGTCGCGCCGCCGAAATCATAATCGATCTGGCCCGAAAAGCCGTAATCCTTGGTCTGACCGGCATAGCTGCGACCGGGGCTGACCGAAATATTGCGGGCATAGCCTTGGTTAAACGCCGACAGCGGCTGGCCCAGATCGCGCAGCACGTTGATGATGTTATTGCCGGTGGTTTGCAGCGGCGCCAGCGGCGTCGACGGGTTGTTCAGATTGCCGATGAACGGGTTGACGCTGTTGTCGACATAGGTCGCGGCGCAGCATTTCTCGTCGCGATAGGTATAGTCGGCGATCAACCGGATCGACAGCGCGTCGGTCGGTTCGAACAGGATCTGGCCGCGCAGGAAATAGCGGTCGCGGTCGTTGACGTCGGTGTTGTTCGTCGTGTCGCGATAGAACCCGTCGCGTTGGACATAAACACCGTCGAGCCGTGCCGCGATCGTTTCGCTGATCGGGCCGGTGACGCTGCCGGTGAAGCGCAGGAAGTCATAGTTGCCGTAAGTGATTTCGCCATTGGCGCCGAAATCAAACTCGGGCTTTTTCGAATAGATGCTGATCAGACCCGCCGACGAGTTGCGACCGCCCAGTGTGCCCTGCGGGCCGCGCTGCACTTCGACGCGGTCGATTTCGCCGAGTTCGTTGAGGCCGATGCCCGAACGCGAGCGATACACGCCGTCAATGAACACCGGGACCGAACTTTCGAGGCCGGGGTTGTCGCCGACGGTACCGATACCGCGGATACGCGCCGAACCATTGGCTTCCGAACCGGTCGACGACACGAGCAGCGACGGCGCGACCTGGTTGAGCTGACGAATGTCGTTCGCGCCGCTGTTCTGCAGCGTTTCGGCGTTCACCGCCGAAATGGCGACCGGCACGTCGGACAAGAGCTGCGAGCGGCCCTGCGCGGTGACGATGATCGGGGTGTTGTCGCTGTCATCGACGACAGTCTCGTCAGCCGGTGCATCCTGCGCGAAGGCGGGCGCGGCAACGACCGCGATCGCCAGCGAAACACCGAGCGCGCTGGTGCGCATAAATCGGGCAGCACAAAGGGAAGATGATTTCATGTCGGGCACTCCTCTCAACATTTCATTATTTTTGTTGCCGCCGGAACATAACTCAATTGCGTGCGCGATCTAGCTGGAGGCCCGCATTTGCGTCGTTTTTGGCAGTGTGATGCTTTTTGGCCACAGCCAAAAAAGCACCCGTTCGGTGATGCTTAGCGGCTAGTTCGCGCGGAGGAGGCGGGTTGCCGTAGCGTCATCGCGCCCGCGGCCGGGGCAGGGGAAGCAAAGTTGCCGCCCGCCTGCGACGAGCATCGCCCGATAGGGACCGGTGAAATTTTCGGCGATCACCGGGTCGGTGGCGGCGAGTCCGCCGGTCAGACTGCCGAAGGCGGGCAGAATCAAGCGCTGTTCATCGCCTGCAAAGCACGGGCGCGAGACGTTGCGGCCGCGGACCGTCAGCCGCAGCTTGGGGTGAAAATGCCCCGAAATTTCGGGCCGTATCTCGCTGGCCCGGCTCTGGTGGCGAAAGACGATGCCATCGACGATATGTTCATCGGCGATTTCGCCGCCCCAGGCACCGGCGGTCAGCCCGTCATGGTTGCCCGCGATCCACAGCAACCGCGTCGCTGCCGCCTGTCCGTGCAGGCGCGCCGCGATCGTGGGGGCGATGCGACTGGCGGCGTCGCGGTCGTGAAAACTGTCACCCAGGCACCAGATCGCCTGAGCGCCGGTTTCGGCGGCCAGTAGTGCGAGCCGGTCGAGCGTATCGTGGCTGTCATAGGGGGGTAGCGGCTGGCCGAGCGCCGCATACCAGCTGCCCTTTTCCAGATGCAGGTCGGCGACGATCAGCGCGGCGTGGCGCGGCCAGAACAGCGCCCGGTCGGCCAGCATGAAAAATTTCTGGTCGGCAAAATCGAAAGCGGCGGCGGCGGTCATTGCGCTGCTATGCCGCCGCGCTTCGCCGCCGACAAGCGCCCTAACCGCCGCTGGCGACGATATTCAGCGCCATCCGCTGTCCGCTCTGGCGGCCCGCTGCATCGGGCAGGTCGAAAACGACGCGGCGGTTGGGGAAGTCGATCTCGACCCGGTCGAACAGCGACAGGCTGTCCATGCCGAGCAGCATGGCCGGCCGGTCTTCGAGCCCCAGCGCGCGGAACGCCTGACTGTCGGCAAAGCTGACCGGCAGGTCGTTGACGTCCATGCCATTGATGACGATCCGTTTGATCGCGGTGCGGAGTGCCGGAACGTCTTCGCCAGTCACCGCCATCAATTCGGTGGGGAAAAAGGGGAAACGGTTGGCGCGTTTGCTGGCGACCAATTTTTGCAGCGCCATGTTGCCCACGCTGGTCTGGGCGCCGGTATCGACGATGACGTCGATGCGTTTGCCGTTCAGCCGCGCGTCGGACAGGATCAGGCGCCCCGCCGAATTGCGCGCCGTGACGACGATCGCGTCGTCATCGCGGATGATCGGCTGCGCGCGCTTGCGCGTTTCCAGCACCTGCATCGTCTCCTTGCGGAAATCGATCAGCACCCGCCGCTCTTCGAGCATGTCGACGCCAATCAGCCCCGCCGCCCCGATGTGGCGACCGTAAAACGCCGGGGCGTCGACTGCGGCGAGGTGCAGGTTTGACATTTGGAGGGCTGCTATGCGGAAACTGGGCACCGTCGCCGATCCGCCGATCGTCGCCAGCCGCAATTTCGCGCCCTCGATCAGGTCGAGCCGCGCGGCGAGTTCGCGCGCGATCACCGTCCGTTCGGCGCCGGTATCGACCAGAAAGGCGAACGGCCCTTTGCCGCCGACCATGACCTTCACCGACATCCGCCGTGTCGCATCAAGGTCGAAGGGCTGAATGAACGGGACGATGTCGCTCGCCATGCCCGGTTCGACGACCTCGTCGATTGCATCGGACGCGGCTGGCACCGCAACGGCGGGCGGCGCAGGTGGGACTTGGGTGGCGCCGATCAGCACCGGCGCGGCGAGTAGTGCCGTCCAGACCATCGACCGCCTGAAAGGGTGGTTCATCGCGGGCATCCTCTATGTATTTTGGCGCAATCTACGCCTCATCCCCCGGCGCAGCAAGCGAAACGCCCTAATGACGAATGCGGTGGCCGCTACGCTGGCCCCATCGCCTGCTCAGCCAAGCTGTCGGCCATCTCGCCGAGCAGCGCATCGTCGACATCGGCGCCCGCGACGCTTTCGCGGCCGATCAGCACCAGCACCGGGATCGCCAGCGGGCTGATCCGCGGAAGTTTTTGGTGGAGCATCGTTCCCGCCGCGCGGTCGAGCAGGTCTCCCAATCGCGCCACATCGGTCAACCGCTCGCGCGCATCGGCCCACGCCGCCTCCAGCAGCAAATGATCGGGCTCATATTTGCGCAGCACGTCGAAAATCAGGTCGGTCGAAAAGGTCACCTGCTTGCCGGTCTTGCGCTTGCCGGGGTGCTGGCGTTCGATCAGCCCGCCGATCACCGCGACCTCACGAAATGCTCGCTTCAGCAGGTGCGATCCCTCGACCCATTCCACAAATTCAGCCTCAAGGATCGCCGGGTCGAACAGCGCCGCCGGATCGGTGACCGGGCGCAGCGACCAGATCGCCAGCGCATAGTCGGAGGCGACGAAGCCCAGCGGCTGCAACCCGGCGCGCTCCATCCGCTTGGTGATCAACATGCCCAGCGACTGATGCGCGTTCCACCCCTCGAAAGGATAGGCGACCAGATAATGATTGCCCTCGTGCGGAAAGGTCTCGACGAGCAGCTCGCCGGGACGCGGCAGCACCGAGCGCAGTGCCTGCATTTCCAGCCAGAAGCGCACATCGGCAGGAAAGCGCGCCCAGCTCGCCGGATCGGCAAGGAAACGGCGCACGCGGTCGGCGAGCCGCGTCGATAGCGCCATGCGCGCGCCGACGTAGGATGGGATGCGCGCCGGCTTGCTCGTCGCGCGAACCAGGATGTCGGTGTCGCGGATGCCTTCGACCTCCAGGCTGAGCCCCGCGAATGCGATGGTGTCGCCGGGGCTCAAGCTACTGGCGAAATATTCCTCGACGGTGCCCAGCCGCCGGCCGTTCCTGAACCGCACGTCGAGCGTCGGGGCATCGACGATGATCCCGGCGTTCAGCCGGTGCTGCGCGGCCAGCCGCGGGTGCGCGATGCGCCACCCACCTTGTCCGTCGGGGGCAAGGCGGCGAAAGCGGTCATAGCTTTTGAGCGCATAGCCGCCGTCACGGACAAACCCCAGCAGCCGGGTGAACAGCGCGGCATCGACCCAGGCATAGGGGGCGGCGCTGCGGATTTCGGCGAGCAGGTCGTCTTCCTTGAACGGCGCCGCGCAGGCCAGCGCCATGACATGCTGCGCCAGCACGTCGAGCGCGCCGGGGCGGAAGCGGTCGGCGTCGCGCTCGCCCGCCTCGACCGCATCCAATGCTGCCTGCGCCTCGAGATACTCGAAGCGGTTGCCCGGTACGATCAGCGCCTTGCTCGGTTCGTCGAGCCGGTGATTGGCGCGCCCAATGCGCTGGAGCAGCCGCGACGACCCCTTCGGCGCGCCCATCTGGATCACGCAATCGACGTTGCCCCAATCGAGCCCGAGGTCGAGGCTGGAGGTCGCGACGAGCGCGCGCAAACGCCCCTCGGCCATCGCCGCCTCGGCGCGCTGGCGGGCTTCGCGGTCGAGGCTGCCATGATGGATGCCGATCGGGAGCGACAGGTCGTTGACCTTCCACAGCTCCTGAAAGATCAACTCGGCCAGCCCGCGGGTGTTGCAAAAGATGATCGTGGTGCGGTTCTTCGCGACCTCGGCCATCACCTGATGCACCGCATAGCGCCCCGAATGGCCGGCCCATGGCACCGCGCCTTCGGGCAGCAAGATCTGGATGTCGGGATCGGCGCCCGCCTCGCCTTCGACCAGCGTCACGCTTTCGGCATTGCTTTCCGGCGCCAGCCACGTGCAATAGGCGTCGGTGTCGGCGATCGTCGCCGACAGGCCGACGCGGCGCAGTCCGGGCGCGATCCGTTGCAGCCTTGCCAGCGCGAGGCTGAGCAAATCGCCGCGCTTGCCCGGCGCAAAGGCGTGGATTTCGTCAATCACCACCGTCTTCAGGTCGGCGAACATCGTGAAGCTGTCGGGATAGGAAATGAGCAGCGACAGCGATTCGGGGGTGGTCAGGAGGATGTTCGGCGGCCTGCTGCGCTGACGCGCCTTCTTGTCCGACGAGGTGTCGCCGCTGCGGCTCTCGACGCTGATATCGAGGACCATGTCGGCGATCGGGCCGAGCAGATTGCGCTCGACGTCGGCGGCCAAGGCCTTCAGCGGCGAGACATAGAGCGTGTGCAGCCGGTCGGTCGGGCTTTGGGCCAGATCGACCAACGTCGGCAGAAACCCCGACAGCGTTTTGCCCGCCCCCGTCGCGGCGACCAGCAAGGCGTGTTCGCCGCGCTCGCCCGCCCGCAGCATGTCGGCCTGATGCCGCCGCAGCCGCCACCCGCGCGCCGCGAACCAGTCGGTGAAGGGGGCGGGGAGGGCCATGGGGCTGTCGTGTCACAGGCGCATCGCGTCGGCAACTATGCTAGGCACCGGGCATGACCGATCTTGCACAGCATATCGACGAAGCGATGCGGCTCGCCGCCGCGCAGCTTGGCCAAGGCCGCGTCGCCGATTATATCCCCGCCCTGGCACAGGTCGACCCGCACAAGCTCGGCTTTGCGCTCGCGCTTCCCGATGGCACCGTCCACACTGCGGGCGACGCCGACGAAGCGTTTTCGATCCAGTCGGTGTCGAAGGTGTTTACGTTGGCGCTGGCGCTGCGCCGCGTTGGCAGCGACCTGTGGACCAGCGTCGGGCGCGAACCATCGGGCAGCGCGTTCAATTCGATCGTCCAGCTCGAAAACGAGGGTGGCATCCCGCGCAATCCGCTGATCAACGCCGGGGCGATCGCCACGACCGACCGGCTGATCGATGGCCGCGAGGGCGATGCGGTGGCGGACGAAATCGTCGATTTCATGCGGGCGCGGGCGGGCGATGAGGGTGTCGCCATCGATTTCGACGTCGCTTTTTCCGAATCCGCCACGGGCGCCCGCAACCGCAGCCTGGCGCATTTCATGGATGCCTTCGGCAATTTGCAGCATCCGGTTGAAACCGTCGTCGGGGTCTATTTCCGTCAATGCGCGATTGCGATGTCCTGCCGCCAATTGGCTCGCGCCGGGCTGTTCCTGGCGATGGAGGGGCGCGATCCGCTCACCGGCGAGCAGCTGGTCGAACCGCACCGGGCGCGGCGCATCAACGCGATCATGATGCTGTGCGGTCACTACGACAATAGCGGCGAATTCGCCTTCCGCGTCGGCCTGCCGGGCAAGAGCGGCGTCGGCGGCGGCATCTTGTGCATCGCGCCGGGGCAGGGATCGATCGCGGTATGGTCGCCGGGGCTCAACGAGGCGGGGACGTCGCTGGCGGGGGCGGTGGCACTCGAACATTTCGCTTATGCGGCGGGGTGGTCGGTGTTCGATTGATTCTGGCTGATCGGGAAACGACACCGGCCCGCCAGAAGGGGGGCGGGCGGGCCGGCGCCTAGCTCAATCGTCCAGCAGCGCCAGTTTCACCCGCGCCGTACCGCTGCGGTGCATGCCGATTTCGCGCGCCGCGGCGTGGCTGACGTCGATCACCCGGCCGTGCGAAAAGGGGCCGCGGTCGTTGATGCGGACGATGACGCTGTCGCCGTTGGCAACGTTGGTCACGCGGACGAGGCTGCCAAAGGGTAGCGTGCGATGTGCGGCGGTGAGCTGGGCGGGGTCGAAGCGTTCGCCGCTGGCGGTGCGATTTCCGGCAAGTTCGCGGCCGTAATAGCTGGCCATGCCGCCGCCAATTTCGGTGTGTTCGGCGGTCTCTTCGATCCCTTCTTCGCCCGGCAGATCCTGCGCGGCTACCGGAAGGGCCAGCAAAAGCGGCAGCGCGAAAGCGACAAGACGGCGCATGATGTCATCCCCCAAATTGCGGGGCCGCTTCTTCGCCGCAGATGCGCTTGATGCAAGCGGGCAGCGACATGCCGCGCCGAAATTGCGGTCGGGCGCGCGGGCTCAGGCGCCACCGATCCCCAATTCGGCCAGACAGGCTTCGCCGTCGGCGACCAGCGCCGCGCGCCGTCCGGCGTCCCATTTCGCCAGGGTGCGGTACATCGGCGCCATACGGGGATTGCCACTCAACAGCCGCTGGTGACGGATCAGGAACGGCCAGTACAGGCGGTTGAACGGGCAGGCACCGGAACCCGTTTTCGCCTTCACATCATAGCGGCAACCGCGGCAATAATCCGACATGCGGTCGATATAGGCGCCGCTCGCCGCATAGGGCTTTGACGCCAGCAGCCCGCCGTCGGCGAACTGGCTCATCCCCACCGTATTGGGCAGCTCGACCCATTCATAGGCATCGGCATAGACCGCCAGATACCAAAGATGCAGCGCGTGCGGATCGATCCCCGCCAGCAGTGCAAAATTGCCCGTGACCATGAGCCGCTGGATATGATGGGCATAAGCGGTATCGCGCGTTTGTTCGACGCAAGCGCGCACGCACGCCATGTCGGTGTCGGCGGTCCAATAAAAATCGGGCAGTGGATGGCGGGCATCCAGCGCATTGCGCTGCGCATAATCCGCCCCCTCGCGCCAATAAATGCCGCGGACATATTCGCGCCAGCCCAAAATCTGCCGGATAAAGCCTTCGGCGGCGTTGATCGGCACATCGCCCGCGCGCCATGCTGCATCGACACGCCAGCACACAGCGCGGGCGTCGAGCAAGCCGATGTTGAGGTAGAGCGCGATGACGCTGTGATAGAGCCAGGGTTCGCCGACCAGCATCGCGTCCTGATAATCGCCGAACCGCGGCAGCGCCTCGGCGACGAAGGCATCGAACTGCGCCTCGGCATCTTCCGCGGTCACCGCGAACCAGAAATCGTCAAGACTGCCGAAGCGATCGGCAAAGTGCGCCGCGACCGTGGTTAGCACGTCCTGCGTGATCGGGTCGGGCGTGGTCCGCCGCGGGCGCGGCATCAGCAGGTCGCGCGCTGCGGGTTTGCGGTTCTCGCTGTCGAAATTCCAGCGGCCGCCTGCCGGATCGTCGCCCTCCATCAGCAATCCGGTGGCGCGCCGCATTTGGCGATAGAAATATTCCATCCGCAGCGCCTTGCGCCCGTTGGCCCATGCGGCGAAATCGGCGTCGTCGGCGAAAAAGCGGTCGTCGGCGCGAATCTCCACCGGCACCGCGAGCGCCGCCGCCCAACCAGCCATCGCCCGTCGCAACCGCCATTCGCCCGCTTCGGTGACGATCAACCGCTCAGCGTCGTGGCGCGTCAGCGCCCGCGCGACCTCGCCCTCCAAACTGCCACGGTTCTGCGGATCGTCGAGGCGGACGTAATCGACCGTCCAGCCTGCGGCGCGCAGCGCATCGGCATGGTGCCGCATCGCACTGAACACGAACGCCAGTTTCTTGCGGTGGTGCCACACATAGTCGGCCTCCGCCGCTACCTCGGCCATCAGAATGATCGACGTCGCAGGGTCGGCGCCAGCAAGACTGCTGATCTCCGTGCTCAGCTGGTCGCCGAGGATCAGAACTAGCGTAACGGCGGCCACGACCGGCGTTGCCGAGCCGTCAGACGTCGAGGTTGGCCACCGACAGCGCGTTGGTCTGGATGAAATCGCGCCGCGGTTCGACCTCGTCACCCATCAGCCGTTCAAAGATTTCATGCGCGATGTCGGCCTGTTCGGCCTCGACGCGCAGCAGCGAACGGTTGGCGGGATCAAGCGTGGTTTCCCACAATTGTTCGGCGTTCATTTCGCCCAGCCCCTTGTAGCGGCTGATCGCCAGCCCTTTGCGGCTGTGCGCAAAAATCGCCTCCAGCAGCTCGGATGGCCGGGTGATCGGCGTGACCTTGCCTGCCGTTGAAGTGGGCAGATCGCTGTCGCCCGCTTCGGCCTCACTCTCTACGGCTTCAGCGGCGGCGAGCGCGGCGGCATCGGCCGCCAGCGCCGCGGCGCTGCTGCCCTTCACCAGGCGGCTGGGGTGCGCATAGGTTTCGGCCTGTTCAGCAGCCAGCTTGTGCAGGCGGCGGCCTTCTTGGCTGGCGAGAAACGCCGCGTCGATCGCATGATGATCGCTGACCCCGCGCCAGCGTTTTTCCAGCGTGTAGCCGCCGTCGCTCGCCACGATCGTCCATTTCGCCTCGGCGCCGCCGGTCAGCGCGCGTTCGGCGGCGTTGAGCCATCCGGCGGCGCGCACCGCGGCGGCGGTGCGCTCGGCGCTGTCGAGCGCCGGATCGAGTGCGCCGTTCAGTGCCAGCGCCTCAATCAACTCATAATTATGACCGCGCGGCACATAGCGCATCAGCGCGCGCAGGCGGCGGCCATGTTCGATCAGCTCGCGCAGGTCGGCGCCCGACCGTGCGCCGCCGGCGGTTTCGAGCATCAGCGCGTCGATGCCGCCGTCGACCAGATAGTTTTCGAGCGCGCTATCGTCCTTCACATAGACTTCGCTGCGCCCCTTGGCGACTTTGTAGAGCGGCGGCTGGGCGATGTAGAGATGACCATTTTCGATGATTTCGGGCATCTGGCGATAGAAGAAGGTGAGCAGCAAGGTGCGGATATGCGCGCCATCGACGTCGGCGTCGGTCATGATCACAATCTTGTGATAGCGCAGCTTTTCGAGGTTGAATTCGTCGCGGATGCCGGTGCCGAGCGCCTGGATTAGCGTGCCGACTTCTTTCGACGAGATGATGCGGTCGAACCGCGCGCGCTCGACGTTCAGGATCTTGCCCTTCAGCGGCAGGATCGCCTGGACATGGCGGTCGCGGCCCTGTTTGGCCGATCCACCTGCCGAATCACCCTCGACCAGAAATAATTCGCATTTGGCCGGGTCGCGTTCCTGGCAATCGGCGAGCTTGCCGGGCAGGCTCGCAATGTCCATCGCCCCCTTGCGCCGCGTCAATTCGCGCGCCTTTTTCGCCGCTTCGCGCGCCGCGGCGGCGTCGATGACCTTCTGGATCACCGCCTTGGCATAAGCGGGATTTTCCTCGAGCCATTCGGTCATCCGGTCGGCCATCAGGCTTTCGAGCGGCTGGCGCACCTCGCTGCTGACCAGCTTGTCCTTGGTCTGCGAACTGAACTTGGGGTCGGGCAGCTTGACCGATACAATCGCGGTCAGCCCTTCGCGCATGTCGTCGCCGGTCAGCGAGACTTTCTCTTTCTTCAGGATGCCCGATTTGTCGCCATAACCGTTGATCGTGCGGGTCAGCGCGGCGCGGAAGGCGGCCAGATGCGTGCCGCCGTCGCGCTGCGGGATGTTGTTGGTGAAACACAGCACATTTTCATAATAGCTGTCGTTCCATTCCAGCGCGACGTCGATGCCGATGCCGTCGCGCTCGCTGCTGATCGCGATCGGATCGGGCAGCAGCGCATTCTTGTTGCGGTCCAGATATTTGACGAACGCCGCGATGCCGCCTTCGTAAAACAGGTCGTGGCTGACATGCTCGGCGTGGCGCGCATCGACCAGCTTGATGCGGACCCCCGAATTGAGGAAGGCGAGTTCGCGATAACGATGCTCGAGCTTCTCGAAATCGAACTCCAGCACATTTTTGAACGTCTCAGTCGATGCCTGAAAGGTGACGCGCGTGCCCTTCTTGCCCGCGGGAGCGGGGCCAGTGACCTTGAGCGGGCCGACCGAATCGCCATGTTCGAAGCGCATCCAATGTTCTTCGCCGTCGCGCCAGATCGTCAGCTCCAGCCATTCGGACAGCGCGTTGACGACGCTAACGCCGACGCCGTGGAGGCCGCCCGACACCTTATACGCATTGTCGTCGCTGGTATTCTCGAACTTCCCGCCGGCGTGAAGCTGGGTCATGATGACCTCGGCCGCCGAAATGCCTTCCTCGGCGTGAATGCCGGTCGGAATGCCGCGGCCATTATCCTCGACGCTGACCGATCCGTCGCTGTTGAGCGTGATCAGAACCAGGTCGCAATGCCCCGCGAGCGCCTCGTCGATCGCATTGTCCGACACCTCGAACACCATGTGATGCAACCCCGACCCGTCGTCGGTGTCGCCGATATACATGCCAGGGCGCTTGCGGACCGCATCCAGGCCCTTGAGAACCTTGATCGAATCGGCGCCATAGGTGTTGGCATTGGGCAGGTTGGTATTGGCGCTCGGCGCCTTATTTTCAGGGGTGTCCGTCATGCCGATTATATAGGGTCGCAGGCGGCAAAACCCAAGCGAAAATGCGGGTCTTGGCGCTTTCGCGACGATCGTTGCATGGTCCGCCTGTGGCGGCTAGATTCAGGGCATGAAAACCCTATTACCCCCTCGCCTGTCGCTGCCGCTGATCGCCGTGCTGGCCCTGCCGCTCGCCGCGTGCAGCCAGCCCGCGCCGCCCGCCGAAAACGCTCCCGCCGTCGGGGGCGAGCCGCTGGCGACCCGCGCGGTAATGGTCGGCACCGAAGGACCCAGCCTCCCTGCCTGTTCCAGCATCAGCCGGGTCAAGCCCGGCGGCACTGACGTGTTTTGGGCGCCCGGCGAAACGCGCGCGGTCAAAGCGAAGCTCGCCGGCGGCGCCAATGTGTCGCTGTGCGAGGCGGCCGAGAGCGACGCGTGGTTCGGCATCGTCTTTGCCGCTCCGGGGACCGATCCCGATATGTGCGGGGTCGGCAAATCGGTCCGCAACGCCCGCGAATATCAGGGCCCATGCCGCTGGGGCTGGATCAAGGGCGGCACGGTGCAGTTGGGCGGGTAAGTCCAGCCGTCACCTTGCTCAGGCGGGGCGCCGCTGCGTTACCGGCAATCCTCGATCACTCGGCCGATTTCCGACTGCACTGGCAGCGTCAACGCGCCGCCACCCGGCGTCTCGAGCGCAAAGCGCCCGCGGCTGAAGGCAATGCGGTCGAGCCGTGGGTCGCGGTTTGCCAAACTCGCGCTGCCGCCGTCGAAGCGGATCTGATCGGTTCCGGCGCTGGTCCGCAAGCTGACATTGCCCGACAGCGTCGAGGTCAGGCGGATGCCGCCGCCGCTGCACGCCATCGTCAGCAACGGGCTCGCGGCGCCCGTCGGCACGAACGCCGCGGTGCGGCTGCCAGCATCATAGCGCCAAGCACCGGCATCGACGGCGCGGTCCTCCCAGCCTTGGGTCGGGGTTGGCAGCGGGGCGGGGGTCGGCGCAGCCGCGACCGGTGCCGGGCGTGGCGGTGGCGGCGCAGGGGTCGGGACAGCGGCGCAACCTGCGACCGCCAGCATCACCGGCACCACCAGCCCATATCCTGTCCACATCGCCTGCCGCTTCATCCTCAAAATCCCTGCCAATCAATCACGTCATCCAGCGATACGCGCGGCACTGGCCACTGGTTCACCGAAGCACCCTCGTCAGCATAGCCGATCGCCAGCCCGGTAAACAAAATCTGGTCGTCGCCCAGCGCCAGCGCCTGCCGCACTGTCGCCCCATACATCGCCCAGCATTCCTGCGGGCAACTGGCCAGACCGGCCTCGACGAGTAGCAGCATCACCGATTGCAGCCACATGCCCATGTCCGACCATTGCGGCGGCCCCATGATGCGCGAGCAGTGGAGGAAAAGCATCACCGGTGCGCCGAAACCCCGGTAATTCTCCACGAACTGAGCCAGCCGCCCCGCCTTGTCCTCGCGCGGGATGCCGAGCGCCGCATAAAGCCCCTCGCCGACCCCGAAGCGCCGCGCTTCCCACGGGTCGGTCAGCCCCTTGGGATAAATATCATATTCGGGCTGATAGCCTTCGCGCCCCATCGCCAGCCGCGCCGCGACCGCGTCCTTGACCGCCGCCCAGCGATCGCCGGTGACCACCACCGCTTGCCACGGCTGAAGATTGCCGCCCGACGGCGCGCGCTGCGCCGCGGCGAAAATGTCGCGGAGCAGCGCCTCATCGACCGCCTGATCGGTGAATTTGCGGATCGATCGTCGCTGGTGCAGGGCGGCGGTTACGGAAAGCGGGTCAGTCACTGGCATATTTATCCTCGCGCCGTTTGCCGAACAGCAATTTGCGTTCGAGCCGGGATTTGAGCTGGCGATAGTAGCTGAGCAGGAAGACGTCATCCTCTTCGGCGACCGGGCGGCCGATCTTGCCGCGGATCGCGTCGGCGACCTCGCGCATCGCGCGCGGGTCGCGGCCGCGCAATACCCGTTCGAGCTCCTGTAATTCGAAAATGCCGTAGACCGCCAGTTCGGTCTCGCTGAACATCATCGCATCGCCCGCTGCATCGACGGCAATGTCGGCGTCCAGCTTGGCGCGCCGCGCCATCACCACCCAGGTGCCGGCGATCAGGTCGCCCATCCGCATCCGGTCGCGATTGAACAGCAGGAACAGGCTGAGCGTCAGCGACCACGCCACCCCGGCGACGATGGTCCAGGTCGACGCCATATCTTCGGCGGCGCTGACGCCCAGCATCATCAGAGGCAGGAACAGCTCCAGCTCGCGGATCAGGTTGCGCGCGACCACCGCATCAGCGGTCAGGCGGCCACCGTCGCGCGCCACGACGCGAATACCCATCAACCGCTTGCCCGGCGTCGCGGCGCGTGAACCCAGCTCGAAACCGATGAACCAGAAGGTCCGCAGGATGAAAAAGCCGAGCATCCAGATAATCGTACTGATGTCGTCGCCCGCCCCCGGCGCAAACCAGGCAACGAGCAGCGTGAACAGGATAAGCGCGATCAGGATGATGCCCAGATCGATCATCAGGGCGCCGAACCGTAGCCCCGAACTCGCGATTTTCAACTCCAGATCGACCCCCTCCGGGGTGATGAACTGGCGGATTTTCTTGGCATCGGATGCATGGCGCCGGGCATTGCTGGCGGCGGCGGTCATGCGACATCCTCGCGCCGCGGAATGTAATAATAGGCGATCCACGCGAGCAGCATTAGCGACCCGATCGCATAGCGCAGCATCGTATCGGTAATCAGCTGGCGCCCGAATCCTTCGAGCAGCCCCGCCGCGAACAGCATCAAAATGACCCCGACCATCACTTTGCCCGCGGTCCGCCCGGCATCGGCGGCAGCCTGCAACCGGCCCTTGGCGCCGGGAAAGACGACTGCGGTCCCGATTCTAAGGCCCGCGGCCCCCGATAGCGCCGCCGCGAACAGCTCGGTGGTGCCGTGGATGAACAGCCAGCCGCCGAAATCGAAACCCAGCCCTTTGCCTGCGAACACCGCGATCATCGCCCCCAGCCCGATGCCCTGATAATATTCGAGCATCATCGTCGGGACGCCAAAGGCAAAGCCCAGCGCAAAGGACAGGATCGACACCCGGCTGTTGTGGGTGAAGAGATAGGTCGCAAAGACGTGGAGGCCGCTTTCGCTGTTGCCCGCCGCCGCCTTGCCATGTCCCAGCGTCGATTGCAGAAATTCCTTTGTCGCGCGCGGATCGCGCCCGCCCGCCATCTCCTCGTCGACGAAATTGAAATACCATTCGGGGTTGCTGGCGACGAGCGAATAGCTGGTCAGCGCCCCCAACAAGATGACCAGCGCGATGATGATCGTCTCTTTCCACACCGACCGCACCGCCGCAGGCCAGTCGTAGAGGAAGAAGCGGCGCAGACGGTTGAGCCGCGTCTCGCGCACGCCGTAAACCAGGAAATAGCCGCGGATCGAGAGCGCCTCGAGATGATCGAGCAGCGCCTTGTCGAGGCTGGTCGCCCGCGCGATCGACAGCGACGACAGCGTAGCCCGATAGAGCAAAGGCAGTTGCAGCAGTTCGTCGCTGGTCAGCGCCTTGGCGCCCTTTTTTTCCAGCGTCGTCAGCAACAGGTCGAACGCGATCCAGTCGGCCTCGCGTTCGGCGCGAAAGCGGCTGGTCGAAAAACTCGGCGCGTCGAGCGCGCGCATGGTGGGAGTGGCCGCGATCATAAGGTGCCCGCCCGCTTGATGCCCAGATAGGCCTCGACCGCGCTGGCGCCCATCGCGTCGGCGGGCACTTCAACGACATCGGCGCCCAGCCGCTGGAGCCGCGCGATCACCAGCTGGCGGTCGCGCAGCATCGCCGCGGCGACGTTCGACCGGGTGACGTCGGCGCCGGTTTCGGGGCGGCGGCGCTCCTCACTCTCGACCTCTTCGTCCTTGATGACGACGAACAGCAGCCGGTGTTTCTTCACCAGCCGTCCGGCGGCGCGGATCATCAGGTCGGCGCTTGTTGCATCGGTGAATTCCGTGAACAGGATGATCAGCGAACGGCGGCTGAGCTGCGCCGACAAGGTGGTGAGGGCGAGGATGAAATTGCTTTCGACATGAGCATAGTCGATCAGGCTCGCGGCGCGCTGCAACGCCGGGAAATCCTGGGTGTGCATATAGGCGGGAGTCAGCGCCTGCGGCTTGGCCGCGAAGGAAAACAGGCTGATCCGGTCGTTCAGCTTCAGCCCGACATAGGCAAGCAGCAGCGCCGCCGATACGGCGCGGTCGACACGCGGCATCCCGCCGACCGGCTCGGCCATCGTCCGTCCGCTGTCGATCGCCAGCACCACGCGGTTGTCGCGCTCGACGCGATATTCCTTGGCCAGCAATTTGACGTGGCGCGCCGACGCGTTCCAGTCGATCGCGCGCCGGTCCATCCCCGGCTGATATTCGGCCAGCGCCTCGAACTCGGTGCCTTCGCCGCGCAACCGTTGCTGGCGTAGCCCGAACCAGCTGTCGCGCTGGAACAACCGGCTGCCTTCCTCGGTCACCGCGCGCAGGCTGGGGACGACGCTGATCGTGCCGCCGATCGCAAACTTGCGCTGCTTCCAGACCAGACCGAGCGGCCCGGCCCAGCGGATCCACAGCGCCTCGACCAGCGCCTGACCGCGCCGCGACGCAGTGAGCGAAAGCGTGCGGGCCAGCGTGTGAGGGGCGCCGCTGTCGACCGCGACGGCGCGCATGTCGCCCGCCAGCCGTCCGCCCTCGGCGAGCCGATCGTCGAGCGCGAGCGCCAGTTCGGCGCGCGGCGGCACCGCGCCGCCGCTGGCAGCAAGCGAGAGGCCGAAGGCGTCGCCGACCCCGACCTGGTCCGGAAAACGGGCGTCGAGACTGAGGTGGCGCGGATTGGCGCCGGCAATCGCGTCGAGGATCAGGCAGGCGGCGATGACGCCGATCCAGCCGGGCGCGACAAGCCACAGCTCGGGCCGCACCAGCCCCAGCGCGAGCGCCATCGGCGCGCCGAGCAGCAGCAGATAGATCGCTCGCCGGGTTGGGTAGATCACCGCGGCACTTCCTCGCGATCGAGCAGTGCGGCGACGACCTGTTCGACGTTGCGGCCTTCGATCTCGGCGGCCGCCGACAGGATGACGCGGTGGCGCAGCACGCCCGATGCCAGCCGCTGGATGTCATCGGGGATCACATAGTCGCGCCCGTCGAGGGCCGCCGCGGCGCAGGCAGCGCGCGCCAGCAGCGTCGCGGCGCGGGGGCTGGCGCCGCATTCCAGATCGGCGCTCTCGCGCGTCGCGCGGACCAGGCGGACGATATAATCGACGATCTCGTCGGCCAGCCGGACGGTCGCGATGGCGTCGATCGCTTCGCCGATCGTCTTGGCGTCGGCGACCTGCGTCACGCCGAAATCGGCGACCGCGGGGCTTTTGAAGCGCCCGCCATGGTCGGCGACGATGCGCCGTTCCTCGTCGGCGGCAGGGTAATCGACGACCAGTTTGAACAGGAAGCGGTCGAGCTGCGCTTCGGGCAGCGGATAGACGCCCTGCTGTTCGATCGGGTTCTGCGTCGCCAGCACGGTAAAGCGCGGGCTCATCACATGCGCCTCGCCGTTGATCGTCACCCGCCGCTCCTGCATCGCTTCCAGCAGCGCGGCCTGCGTCTTCGGCGGGGTGCGGTTGATTTCGTCGGCGAGCAGCAGTTCGGTAAAGATCGGCCCCTTGGTCAGGGTGAAGCTCGACGTCTGGAAATTGAACAGGTTCGATCCCAAAATGTCGCCGGGCATCAGATCGGGGGTGAACTGGATGCGCCCGAAATCCAGCCCGGTGGCGCGGGCAAAGGCCTGCGCCAGTAAGGTCTTGGCCGTCCCCGGCGGGCCTTCGAGCAGGACATGGCCGCCCGCGAGCAGCGCGATCGTCACCATGCGGGTCAGCGGTCCCTGCCCGAACACGACCTTGGCGACCTCGGCCTCGATCGCGGCGCCGAGCGCCTGAACGCTCGCGATGTCATTATTGGCTGTCACGCAGTAGATCCTTCCTGATGTCGTGCAGCGCCTGTGCGTCTGCCAAAAATTCGTGGGTGTTGCGTGCGAGCGGCAGCCGCCGCGCGAGCGCCGAAAACAATTCGCTGCCGCCGCGCAGATGCTTGTCGATCCAGCGGTCGGTCGCCGCCTCGTCGAGCCCGCCGGGCGCGTGCAGCCGCCGCGCGATCGCGCTGCGCTGGCTGCGGACATAGGCGTCGGCGCCGTCGAGTTCGCGCCGCGCCTGCTTGATCAGGTCGGCGCTGTTGGCGATCAATGCCGCCTTCGACACCGCAATCGCGCGCGCCGGTTTCAGCGCCGGACCAAAGCGCATCCACGCCTGCCACAAGGCGAGCAGCCCGGCGGCGATCAGGCACAGGGTGATCCCGATGAACGGCGGCACAAAGGCAAAGCGCAGCAGCGAACGCTGACTGCCGAAGCCGTTTAGTGTCAGGTCGAAAGCGAGCCCGTCGGCGTCGGCATCCTCGGCCACCGCATCAACCAGCATCGCCGCGGCGCGCGCGCTGTCGCGGCTCGCAAAGGCCAGATTGTTGACGAAATCCGGGTCGGACAGGATGTAGACGTCGTCGCGCGTCCGCTTGGCGAGCAGCGTGCCGCCGTGCGGGAAGCCGATCATCGTGTCAAAGCCGTCGGACATCATCACCTGCGCGCGGAGCCCGCGCAGCGGCAGCGCAATATTGCGTCCCCCGACAAACCCCGTCGCCGTGGCGCCGCGCGCATGTGGCTCGCTGACGATTTTGTCGATCGAACCGACGGTCGCCGGCAACAGCTTGGGCGACGGGCTGATGGGCGCAGCATTTCCCGACCAGCCCGCCTTTTCCGGATGCCGTCCGGTCTGCCATTTTGGCAGCACGATCAGGATCGGGCCGCCGCGATTCCCCTTGATCAACCGTGCCAGATCGTCGGGCTTGGTGTTGTGCGTCGGGGTCAGCACCAGCAACTCGCGCCAGTCATCGTCATATTCGGGCGCCTCTTCGCTGCGCCGCAGGTCAACCAGCGCGTCGCTGCGTTCGAGCAGATCGACGATCCCGGCATAGCCGGGCGCCGCTTTCGACAGCGCGTGGCCGCCGCCGTCATTGCCGCTGCTAAGCTGGGGTCCGAGCGCGATCAGCGCCCAGAGTGCGATAAATGCGACGATGCCGATGGCGACGACGCCTGCGACCAGCCGCGGATTGAAACCGCCGTCGCTTGCCGCGTTCCCGCTCATGTGCGCGCCCAATTCTTCGGCACGGTCAGTTCGGCATAGGCGGCGCGGCACTGGTCCCACGCCCCGGCGTCGATCGAGCGGCCGCCGAACAGGCTGATTTCGACCGCGCGCGCGATGCGGCTGAACGCGCCCTGCGCCGCCACCGGCAGGTCGCGCGCCTCGGCCAGGTCGCGCGACGTCATCGCGGGTTTGACCAGTCCGGGACGGCGGCCCTCGATGTCCTCAACGCTGCGATAGAGCAGCAGATGCACCGCTTCGCCAAAGCGTCCCGCCGCGGCCAACGCGTCGGCCTCGGCGAGCAGCGCGCGCGCCGCCCCCGCTTCGGCCAGCCCGATGTCGTCCGCCGCATCATCATCGCCCGCCTTGCGCCGAAACGGCAGATTGTCGACCCAGCGCGCAAAGGCGGGCACGAAATGATAGAGCAGGAACAGCGCCACCAGCGCGACAAACAGCCATAGCAGCGGCTTGGCAGCCGGCGCGCTCCACCGAAAAAAGCTCGCGATCGCGTCGAACAGCGATGCCAGCCATTCGGGCGGCGGGCTCGGCAGTTCGGGGGGCGGAAAGCCGGTCTGGATCTCGCCGCCGGCGATCGTCTGGCTATAGGCCGGATCGACCAGCTCGGGATCGACCAGCCACCCCCGGTCGGACGTGTCGGCGGCTGCCGACGCCTGAGCGATCCACAGCGATATCATGTTGAAATATTGGTTCCGCCCCGGTCGCTCATCAGCACCGTTGGTAGCGCGAGGCGGCGCGCCAAGGCAAGAGATGCTTGCGTACCGGTCTGCCCCGTTATAGCGCGCGGACGCACGGGTCCGATGGTCGCGCGGGTAACCAGCCGCCACACTTAGGCAGGGCCGAAGGGGAGGATGTCGGTGGACGCGGCGCAGGCAGTACATGAAAAATTCCTCGCCGCGCTGGCGAATAACAAGCTGCCCGACCGCGGCGACGCGCCCGATCCCGCCGCGATCGGACTGTCGCGCGCCGACGCCACCGATATTTTCCTGTCGCAGCTGACCAGCCGCCAGATGGACCGGCTGTCGCGCACGCTGCAAGCGCGCGGCGAGGGGTTTTATACGATCGGATCGTCGGGGCACGAGGGCAATGCCGCGGTCGCCGCGGCGCTGCGCGTCACCGACATGGCGTTTCTCCACTATCGCTCGAACGCCTTCCAGTTGCACCGCGCGCGGCAGGTGCCGGGGCAGACCCCGACTTGGGACATGCTGCTCAGCTTTGCCGCGTCGAGCGAAGACCCGATCTCGGGCGGACGACACAAGGTGATCGGGTCGAAACCGCTCAATATTCCGCCGCAGACCTCGACCATCGCCTCGCACCTGCCGAAGGCGGTCGGCGCTGCCTTTTCGATCGGCATCGCGCGCCGGCTGGGCATGACCGGGCTGCCGCTGCCCGACGATGCGGTCGTGCTGACCAGCTTCGGCGACGCCTCGGCGAATCATTCCACCGCGCAGGGCGCGTTCAACACCGCGGGCTGGGCAGCGTTCCAAGGGTCGCCGATGCCGCTGATTTTCCTCTGCGAAGACAATGGTATCGGCATCTCGACGCGCACCCCGACGGGCTGGATCGAGGCGCAATTCCGCCACCGCGCCGGGCTGCATTATATTCAGTGCGACGGCAGCGACCTTGTCTCGGCCTATGCCGGCGCGTGCGAAGCGGCCGACTATGCGCGGCGGTTCCGCAAACCGGTGTTCCTCCACATGGCGACGGTAAGGCTTTATGGCCATGCCGGGTCCGACGTGCAGGGCGCCTATCTGCCCAAGGCGCTGATCGAGGCCGACGAGGCGCGCGACCCCTTGCTCGCCGGCGCGGCGCTGATGGCCCAGCAAGGCTGGATGACCCCCGCCGAGATCGCCGATGCCTATGAGGACATCGGCGCCACGCTGGCACGGCAAGCCGAGGCGGCAATCCTGCGCCCCAAGATAACCACCCCCGCGCATGTCATGCAAAGCATCGTCCCGCCCAGGCGCGAGCTTGCCCGCGCCAACACCCCGTCGGACGAGGATCGCCGCACGATGTTCGGCAGCGACGCGGGCGCGATGGACAAGCCGCAGCATATGGCGCGGCTCCTCAGTTGGGCGCTTGCCGACTTGATGCTCGCGCACAAGGAGATAGTCGTCGCGGGCGAGGATGTCGGCCCCAAGGGCGGCGTCTATAACGTCACCGCAAAGCTGCATCAGCGTTTCGGATCGGCGCGCGTCGTCAACACGCTGCTCGACGAACAGGCGATCCTCGGGCTCGCAATCGGTATGGCGCACAACGGCTTCCTGCCGATGCCTGAAATCCAGTTCCTCGCCTATGTCCACAATGCCGAGGACCAGATTCGCGGCGAGGCAGCGACGCTCAGCTTCTTCTCGGACGGGCAATATACCAACCCGATGGTGCTGCGCATCGCGGGGCTTGGGTACCAAAAGGGTTTCGGCGGTCATTTCCATAATGACAACAGCCTGGCGGTCTTCCGCGATATTCCGGGCGTCATCCTCGCGGTGCCTTCGAACGGGCACGATGCGGTCGCAATGCTGCGCGAATGCGTAAGGCTGGCGCGCGAGGAGCAGCGGGTGGTCGTCTTTGTCGAACCGATCGCGCTCTACATGACCCGCGACCTCAATGAGGAAGGCGATGGCCTGTGGACCAGTGTCTATGAGACGCCGGGCGAGGGTGCGCCGATCGCCTTCGGCGATGTCGGCGTGCACGGCGACGGGAGCGACCTCGCGATCGTGACCTATGGCAATGGCTATTACCTCTCTCGCCAGGCCGAAAAACTCCTCGCGGCCGATGGCGTCAAGGCGCGCGTGATCGACCTGCGCTGGCTCGGCCCGGTTGACGAGGACAAGTTGGTGGCGGCGGTCGGGGACGCCAAGCGCATCCTGATCGTCGACGAATGCCGCATCACGGGTTCGCAGAGCGAGGCGCTGATGGCGCTGTTCGTCGAGCGCACGCCGGACAAGAAGGTGGCGCGTCTTGCCGCCGACGACAGCTTCATCCCGCTGGGCAAGGCCGCGACGCTGACCCTGCCCAGCCGCGACAGCATCGTTGCCGCGGCGCAGGAGCTCTTGGCATGAGCGCCCGCAAAACTGCGCTCGTCGTCGCTCCGGGGCGCGGCACCTATGGCAAGAACGAGCTCGGCAGCATCGCGCGGCTTCATGGCGCGCGCTTCGCGGACCTCATTGCCAATTTCGATACCCAGCGCCGTGAACGCGGCCAGCCGACGGTGACCGAACTTGACGGTGCCGACCGCTTCAGCGTCGCGACGCATATGCGCGGCGATGTCGCGGCGCCGCTGATCTACACCGCGACCGCGCTCGATTTTCTCAGCATCGACCGCGACGCCTATGACATCGTCGGCGTCGCGGGCAATTCGATGGGGTGGTACAGCGCGCTGGCGCTCGGCGGTGCGGTGTCGGTCGAGGATGGTTTCCGCATCAGCAACGCGATGGGGCTTAACAGCCAGACGCACGGCCCCGGCGGCCAGATTTTGCTGCAAGTCGTCGATGAGGATTGGCGCCCCGTTCCCGGCCTTCGCGAGCAGCTCCTCAACCTCGCCGCTGCCATCGCGTCGCGCCCCGACAACGCCCTCGCGCTGTCGATCGACCTCGCCGGGATGCTCGTCTTCGCGGGCAATGAGGCGGGCCTCGCCGCGCTGCTCGCCGAAGCGCCGTCGATCCCCGGCCGCGATCCGCTGCGCCTCGCGGGGCATGGCCCGTTCCACACCCCGCTGATGTTCGGCAGCTCAGACAAGGCAAAGGCCGAATTGCCGCCCGCGCTGTTCGGCGCGCCGACGCTGCCGATGGTCGATGGCCGCGGCCATATCTGGCGCCGTTTCGCGTCAGACCCGGCCGCCGTGTGGGATTATACCTTCGGCGACCAGATCCTCGCGCCTTATGACTTTGCGCTATCCGTGCAGGTCGCGGTCAGGGAATTTGCCCCCGACGTCATCATCCTGCCCGGCCCCGGCGACACGCTGGGCGGCGCGATCGCGCAGGCGCTGATCGGCATCGGCTGGCAGGGGATCGCCAGCAAGGCCGATTTCGCGGCGCGACAGGCGACCGATCCGGTCGTGCTCGCGATGGGCCGCGCCGATCAGCGCGCGATGGTCGTTGGGGCGTAAAGGCGGCCACGGATAGAACCGGCAGAGGAAGGAACATCCTCTGCCGGCCCTGTCGGTTGCGCGGGGTCAGGTGGGGTTGACCCGTTGCGGATGAACGGCAGCGCCCATGGGGACCAACACAAGGGCGGGGCGCCGTTCATCGTCCTTATAGACGGCATGGCGCGACCTTGGCCGCGCGGTCGGTGGATCATGCGCCATAATGGACCGGATTGCCTGCCGCGCCGCGCGCCTGTTCGGCGGTAAACTGCAACCGCAGCAGTTCGGCGACATTGCTCGCCCCGGCGCGCCGCATGATGTTGGCGCGGTGCACCTCGACCGTCCGCGGGCTCAAATCCAGTTGCCGCGCGATCGCCTTGTTCCCCAGCCCCGCCGCGATCGCCTCCAATATGTCGCGCTCACGCGGGGTCAGCGCCGCCAGCCGCGCCGCGGCGTCGCGGCGCTTGCGCTGCGCCGCGCGCTGCGCCGTCCAGTCCCCCAGTTGGGCATCGATGGCGCGGCAAACAACGCGCGGATCGAGCGGCGCGGGCAGCAGATCGCGCGCACCGCCGCGCAGGATCGCGCGCGATTCGGCGATGCTCAGCTGTTCGGCGACGACAAAGGCGGCGATGTCGTCACGCGCGGCGATCCTGTCGAGCAGCGCCGCGCCGTCGATCCGGCCCGGTTGGTACCAGCGAAAGACCAGAATCGCGCCGCCGCTATCGCCATCAGCATCCAGCCATGCATCGCCGTTGGCAAAGCTGCGCACGATGCGGTTCCCGTCCCCCGACAGCGCGCGAAAACAGGCGGTGCGCTCGGTCGGGTCGGGCAGGACAAGGTGGATATGGGCCGCGAAATCGCTCACACGTCCCGTCTGGCGCGACCGCGCGACCGCGAACAGCGCGGATCGCGCGGCATCGGCGCCGATGCGGATCGAGTTGAAATGAACCGGTGCGCGGGCCGCGATTGCCCAGCGCTGGGGAGTTCGCGACGATTGGCGCGTGGCCGTACCGATACATCCGCGGCCGCCAGCGCTTTTCATTTCGCGTTCAACGTCATAGCCTTGTCTGAAATATGAAGGAGTATCGCGACCATGCGCCCCACGCTTGCCGCCCTGACGCTGATTACCCTTGCCGCGTGCGGCGCACCCGGTGGCGCGGCGGCGGCCGACGACGACGAAATGGTGCCTGTCGCCGCCACTGTGTCGGCTGCGCCAACGGCTCCTGCGCCAACCGCTCCGGACGAAACCGACGCGATCATGCTCGCCGCGGCCGGTTCGGCGTGCAAAGCGGAAGACTATAAGGCCTTTTTCGATGCGATGATCGCGTCGGTGGCGGTGCGCCGGACCTATTCGGCGGCGAAGATCGACGTCGTCCGTTACGATGCGGCGCGAACGCCCTACACCGCGATCGAAACGAAAAAGATCGCGGCGTCCGACTACAGCGACTTTCCGATCAAGATGGTGGATCATTATCGCCAAAGCGTCGTTCCGGCGCGCCCCGGTGACACCGACGAGCATGTCATCCTGCAATTCAACCAGAGCCAGAGCAACCAGATTTCGGTCGAGTGGACGCGCGTCCATTATGACGGGAAATCGGAAGGCGGCGACGATCTGGGCCAAGCTGTCGATCTGGACGGTCAACCCTATGACGCTGGTGGCCGGGTTGATGGCCAGCTCTTGCTCTATCCGACCGAAACCTGCTGGCAACTCGTCGCCGACAATCGCTATGAGCGGCCGTAAATTGTCATAGGCTCCGCCAACACTGAGGTCAGAGGTATCGCCACGCAAAACCGAATGCGGCGAACAGCGAGACCAGGGTCGCGACCAGGATCGGGATAAGCCCCCGCCAACCGTCCGACAGCAAGGTGTCGAGCCGGGACCGCATCGCCGTCGCGATGACCGCAAACAACAGCAGCGCTTTCGACGCCAACAGGCCATAATCCTTGAGCCATGCGGGCAGTGGGAAAAGCGATCCGGCCAAGACCACCGCCAAAAAGGCCCAGATGAACCATGGCATCCCCAGCGGTTCGAAACGCCGCCGCACCGCTTGATCTGAGCGGCCGACGATCAGCGCCAGCACCGCCACCACCGGCGCCAGCAAAGCCACCCGGGTGAGCTTGACGATCGCCGCCACTTCGCCGGCCCCCGCCGAATAATTGTATCCCGCGCCCAGCGACTGGGCGACGTCGTGAATGGCGGCGCCCATCAGAAATCCGGCCTGGCGGTCGGTGAAGTGAAATTGCGCTGCGAGCACGGGATAAAAGGACATTGCAATGGCACTGGCGAGCGAAATCCCAACCAAGGTAAAGGTAAAGCGGTGCTGGTCCAGCCGCTCGCGCCCGATCACGGCGTAGATCGCCAAGGCCGCCGATGCGCCGCAGATCGCGGTCGCGCCGCCCGCCAGCAGGCCGACGAAGCGGCTGTCGCCGCTCAGCCGCGCCCCGACCAGACCAGCGGCAAGGACCAGCGCTACGATCACGATCAAGGCGACAAAGCTGGCGACTCCCAGCGTGGCGATTTGCGCCGCCGTCACCTGCGTGCCGAGCAGCACAATCCCCCACCGCAGTCCCGCCGTGCCGCACAGGTCCATGCCGGGATGCAGGCGCGGATTGGCGGCCAGAAAATTGAGTGCGAGTCCGATCAGCAAACCGGCCAGAATGATCGGCATGGCATAATGGTCGGACAGCCACGCCGCCGCCGCCGCTGCGATGGCGATGACGCAAAGGCCGGGAAGCCACAATTTGACCGACGATCGTGCCGCGCGGGACGTCGCGTCGGCGAGCCAGATTTCGCCGTAAAGGTCGGCGCCGACCCGCGCCGTCCGACGCTTGCTATCCAACGAGCAGATTGCCGATGTCGACGATCGGCGTGTCATGCTCGGTGGCGAAACCTTCCATGTCGGCGCGGCGCGCCATCGTGCCGTCGTCGCGCATGATCGCGCACAGCACGACGCCTTCCCCCAGATCGAAACGATCGCATAGCGCGATCCCCGCCTCGAGCGTCGAGCGTCGGGCGGCAAGGCCCTCCGGATTCGCGATCAGCGGAAAGACATGGCCGGGTTTGACCAGATCGGCGGCGCGCGCATCGGGCGCCATGGCGACCGCGATGGTGTGCGCGCGATCATGCGCCGAAATTCCGGTTTCGACACCATGTCGTGCTTCGATCGACACCCCGAACGGTCGCCCGCTGTCGCCGCCTTCGCCGCTGTTTTGTGGTGTGATCCCCAATTTCCACGCCCGCGGCTGGGTCAGTCCCAGGCAGATCAGGCCGCGGCCATGGCGCGCCATGAAATTGATCGCCTGCGGTGTCACCCGGCTTGCCGCCATCGCAAAGTCGAGGTCGCCATCGCGCAGCGCGTCGCCCGCCAATATGATCAGCCCGCCGTCCGCCAGATGCTGGCCAATGGCGTCCAGCGCGCTGTCGCCGAAGGCGTTCATGACAGGATGCCCGCCGCTCCGACGACCTGTTTGCCGACCAATTCCAGCTGCATCCGCGCCCCGACGTCCAGGATTTCGCCCAGGTCGTCAAAGGTTTCAGGGGTCGTGCGGATCGCGGCGCCGATCGGTGTCGGCCACCCGCGCAGAGCATGAGTGATGCTGCGTAGGGTCAGCAAGGTGCTCATCGCGGCCTGATGGCCGAACGCGGTCGCGATCAGACCGACCGGGCGACCGTGGAAATAGGGGCGCGCGTCGGTCGATAGATCCTCGAAATAGTCGAGGGCGTTTTTGACCAGCCCTGAAATGCTGCCGTGATAGCCGGGCGAGGCGATGATCAAACCGTCGGCATCGCGGACGGCGGCGACCATTTCGGCACCCGCCTGGTCATTGTGGCCCGGGCCGCGGTAATAGGGCAGGGCGCTCATATAGGCGCCATCAAACCGGGTGATCGCAGCGCCCTCCGCTGCGGCGGCGCGGCAGCAGATCTCCAGTATCTTTTCGGTCGATGACCCGGGACGCGGCGTGCCGCCAAGCGCAACGATCGATCTCATGGTCCGGGCTCCTGCTTTCGTCGGTAACGCGCCAACGCGGACGGCAAAGCGGCTTGCCTTATGTCTCACGGTGTCATACGATTCTCTAGGCCTTTGAAATGGCGCAACGCAAGCCTTAATTGGGCTAGAACGGTCGACGCGCAGCCCATAGCGTGCGGCCCTGAGAGGGAGGGCCGACATGGCTGACACTAGCGTATCGAGAACCGACGCAGCACAGCGTGCCATTCGTATCGGCCTGATCGCACTGATCTTTTTCGGCACTGCGCTCAATTATCTCGACCGCCAGGTGCTCGCGCTGCTCAAGCCGATGTTGCAGGCCGACTTCCAGTGGAGCGACCAGGATTTCGCGCATTTTGGCTCGTCGTTCCAGATTGCGGCGGCATTTTCGCTGCTCGGCGTCGGCTGGTTCATCGACCGGGTCGGGGTCCGCTGGGGCTATGGCCTTGCCGTCGGTATCTGGAGTCTGGCGGGGATGGCCCATGCGCTGGCGGCCAGCGTCCAGCAATTTGTCGCGGCACGCGTTGCGCTGGCGGTGGCGGAATCGGTCAACACCCCCGCGGCGATCAAGGCGGCGGCAACCTATCTGCCGGTCAAGGAACGTTCGGTCGGGCTTGGCGTGATCAACAGCGCGTCGAACATTGGGGCGATTCTGGCGCCGCTGGCGGTCCCGGTGCTGGCCTTGGCGCTCGGCTGGCAGGCGGCGTTCCTGATCACCGGCGCGCTGGGCTTTGTCTGGCTGTTCTTCTGGTGGCTCGGCACCGCCAAGCTGCGCCCGGTGGGCACGCCAACGACGGCGGATGCGGCGCAGGAGCGCGCCGATCCGTGGCGCAAGCTGATAAAGGACCGGCGCACCCTGGCGGTCATCGGAGCCAAGACGCTGACCGATCTGGTGTGGTGGTTCATCCTGTTCTGGGCCCCCGATTTCTTTGCCCGCCAATTCTCGCTGGGGCAGGCGGAGATCGGTTATCCGACCGCGATCGTCTATGTCATGGCGGCGGCCGGCGCGCTGTCGAGCGGCTTCCTGTTTCCGGCGCTGCTCAGCCGCGGCCTCAGCGAGAACCGGGCGCGCAAATCGTCGATGTTCTTTTATGCGCTGCTCATCCTGCCGCTGCCGCTGGCGCTGATGGCGCCGAACCAGTGGATCGCGGCCCTGGTGATCGGCCTTGGACTGTTCGCGCATCAGGGCTTTTCGACCAACATTTTCGGCATGACCGCCGACATCGTCCCGGCGCGTCAGGTCGGCAGCGTGATCGCGATGGGGGCGCTGGCGGGCAATCTGTCGGGCGCGGCGATGCTGGAATTCACCGGTTGGGCGCTCGATACCGGGCTTGGCTATGCGCCGATGTTCCTGATGTCGGCGAGTGCCTATCTGCTGGCGCTGGGCTGGATCCATCTGATGCAGCCGCGGCTGGTGGTGGTGAACAGCGAGGAGGGTTAACGCCTCCGGCTGATGACGGGGCAATTAAGGGTGACCTTATCGGCAATTGTCCCCTTGAGCCAAATAGGCGACCATTCCGCGGCGAAAGCCGGGGCCCAAGGCGTTGGCAAGCGGACGCCGGTTTCTGACGCTCTGGGCCACCGGCTTTCGCCGGGGAACAGATACGTGATCGAAGGGATAGCTGCCAACCTTAAGCTGGTATCGTCATGGCTTCGCTTCGCGTGGTTTGGCCATCACACATAAAAAAGGGGGCGCCGCGGTTTGTGACCACGGCGCCCCTTTTATGTTGGCCGACCTTGCGTGGTCAGCGGATCTTGGCGCTTAGGCTGACCCCGAAATAGCGGTCGGCGTCGCGCGGGATCTGATAGCGTTGGCCATTGCCGACGTTCAGCAACGCGTAGCTTTTGTCGCCGATGTTGCGGGCATGGAACGTCAGGCGGTACAGTTCTTCGGCGTCGCTGAACCCGACCGACGCATTCCAGATGCCATAGCTGTCCAGCGGCCCGCCTTCGCCCAGGTCCGAAAATTGCTTGCCGGTGTAGCTGTAGCTGGTCCCGGCGAAGAATTTCAGCGCGCTGCCGATCGGGGTTTCATAATCGGCGCCGACGTTCCAGCTCCACTTCGGAGCCAGCGGCAAGCGCGTCCCGTCGCGCGCGTCGGGGGCGTTGGTCAGCGGATTGGGGTTGAAGCGGCGTACCTTGGCATCGGCATAGGCGACGCTGCCGCGCAGGGTCAGCCCATCGACCGGCGCGATGATCGTATCGACTTCGAAGCCCTTGGTCCGCACCGTCCCGGCGTTGGTCAGGTTGGTGATGATCTGGCCGTTCAAGAGGACGAAGTTGTTCGCCTGAAACCCGTCATAGGTCGCCTGGAACAACGCGGCGTTGAACTGGATACGGCGATCCCAGAACTGCGATTTCACGCCCACTTCATAGGCGTCGGACGATTCTTCGTCGATCGGCACCGCGTTGGTCGGCGCGGTGTAGTTGAAGAAGATATTGAACGCCGGCCCCTTATAGCCGCGGGTAAAACTGCCATAGAATAACAGGTCGTCACTCGGTTCGAACTGGATCGACGCCTTGCCCGAGATATTGTTGTTCTGGGTGCTGCCGCTCGAGGTGTTGAGCCCCGTGCCGCCGCCCGCGATGGTGCCGCCCGCCGGGCTGCCCGACACGCCCGGCCCCGACAGGGGCAGGCCTGTGGCGGCGTTGACCCCGGGCGCGCGGGTGTGGGTGTAGCTCAGCGTGTCGCGCGTCCAGCGCAGCCCGCCGGTCAGGCTGAGCTGCTCGGTCAGGCGATAGGTTGCCTGGCCGAACACCGCGAAATTGTTGCTGTTGACGTCGCTGAACGACGTCGCGGTCGGATATGTGGTGTTGACCGGGTCATTAAGGTTGCACGGCCGCGCCCCGCTGGATGCCAGCGGCAGGGTCGATGATGCGCAAACGATGTCGCGGCGGGTGAAATCCTGTTGGTTGTTCGAATGCCAGATGAAGGTGCCGACCTGATAGAAAAACGGCATCGCCTGATCCGACGACAGGCGGATTTCCGCCGACATCTGGTCGGTTTTGACAAAGCCATTGTCGTGCAGTTCGTTGGTCCCGACGATCGCGCGCGGCAGGAAATCGCCCTCGCGGATTTCGGTGTTCTGCCAGTTGCGATAGCCCAGGATGACGCTCAGCACATGCTCGCCGGGGACGTCGAGGTCGAGGCTGCCGGTCAGGCTCCACTGCTTGTCGCGGGTGCGGGTGATCAGATTGTGATTGACCGTGCGCTGGTCGGTGCCAAGCGCGACCGGAAAGCCCAGCTCGGCATCGAGCACGGCGCCGCGGCTAACCCCGGTGACGTCGGCGCAGCAATCGTCGTTGGCCTTGAAATAATCGGCGATGAAGCGCAGCCGGGCGCCGTCGCCATCATAATCCAGGATGCCGCGCGCGCCATAATGTTCATAGCCGTTGACGTCGGTGTCGAAAAAGACGTTGCGGATATTGCCGTCATAGCTGCCGTAAAAACCGGTGACGCGCGCCGACAGGTCGGGCGCGAGCGGGCCCGACACCGATCCCTTGATGCGATATTCGCTGCCTTCATAATATTCGCCGCGCAAATCGGCTTCGAGTGTGTCGGTGCCGCCTTTCGACACGATGTTGACGAGGCCGGCCGACGCATTCTTGCCGAACAGCGTCCCCTGCGGCCCGCGCAGCACCTCGATCCGGTCGATGTCGAGCAGATCGCTGAACGCCTGTCCCGACCGACTCAGCACGACGCCGTCGACAACGGTGGACACACTGGGTTCGGCCGCGACCGAAAAGGTGATGGTGCCGACGCCGCGCATGATGATCGCACTGTTGGCGCTGGTCGTGCCCTTGCGGAAGGTGACCGAAGGAACCAGATCGCCGATATTCTCGAGGCTGCTGGTGCCGCTCTGGATCAGCCGATCGCCGGTGACGGCGGTGATCGAAATCGGCACATCCTGCACATTTTCCTCGACTTTTTGTGCCGTTACGATGATTTCTTCGACCTGGGCCGCGGCGGGGGTTGCCACGCCGATCGCGAGCAGCGACGCCGATCCGGCGAGCCAGAATTTGCGCGCGCGGGTCGTGATTTCGGACTTGCGATTCATGTCATATCCCTCCCAATATCGGTGCCCGAGCGAATGTCGCGGGCGGCGGCCTGTTGGCCTTCAACCGCTGCTGAAATGAAATATGACGATTGATATGTCAAGCGGTGTCATATAGACAATGACCGTTGTAACGACGCGATATGGCCTTTTGTTTGGGACCTGTGGCGCGATGGCAACATGGTGATGGGGGATGGGAAGCGACCGTGAACGCGGAGTTTCGAGTACAGAAAGGCGGGTTCGACCTGGTCGCGGGCACGATGACCCTGCTGCGCCACCGCGCCGCCGACCCGGCGATTGCCGCCGCCATCGGTGACCCCGATGTCGTCATGGTGCGTGGCAATTTCCGGATGGACGATAGGTGCACCGATCTGGCGTCCCTGCCGATCGTCGATGTCTTGCCCGACCGGGTCGAACTGCGACCGCAGGCGGGGGCGGCGCCGGGCGTGACGCTCAGCCTTGTCCCGCTCGGCGAAGGCTTCGCGCTGGACGTCGAAAGCCACGATCCGGCCTGCAATCGCCTGGCCCTCGATCTGGCGGCGCTGCCGGATGAACATATTTGGGGCGGCGGCGAGCAGATGAGTTATCTGCGCCTGAATGGTCGCCGTTTTCCGATCTGGACCAGCGAACCCGGGGTGGGGCGTGACAAGGATCGCGAATTGACGCAGATCATGGACCGCGAGGGGATGGCGGGCGGCGATTATTGGACCACCAACTACCCCCAGCCAACCTTTCTGTCGTCGCACCATTATGCCTGCCATTTGACCAGCACCGCTCATGCGGTGCTCGATTTTACCGATCCGGCGGTGAACCGGATCGCATGGTGGGAAGGGCGCGGTCGGATCGAGTTCAGCTTTGCGAGCAGCTTGCCCGATCTGGTCGGCATCGTGTCGAGCCGCTTTGGCCGGCAACCGAAATTGCCCGATTGGGCGATGGAAGGCGCGATCATCGGTCTGAAGCAGGGGATCCAGAGTTTTGACCGGCTGCAACGCATTCGCGACGCGGGTGCGGTGGTTTCCGGGCTGTGGTGTGAGGATTGGGTCGGCATCCGCGAAACCAGCTTTGGCCGCCGCCTGTTCTGGGACTGGCGCTGGAGCGCGGCGCGCTACCCCGACCTCCCCGAACGGATCGCCAAGCTGCGCGCCGACGGCGTCCGTTTTCTGGGCTATGTGAACCCTTATCTGGCGATTGACGGCGGCATGTTCGCCGAGGCGCGCGATCTGGGACTGCTGGCGCTGCGGCTGGACTGCGACGAGGTCTATGTCGTCGATTTCGGCGAATTCGACTGCGGGATCGTCGATTTCACCAACCCCGCCGCCGCCGCCTGGTTTGCCGACCGGGTCATCGGGCGCGAGATGCTGGACATTGGCATGACGGGCTGGATGGCCGATTTCGGCGAATATCTGCCGACTGACCTGCGGCTTTACGACGGCAGCGATCCGATGCTGGCGCATAATCGCTGGCCGGTGCTGTGGGCCGAGGTCAACGCCCGCGCGATCGCCGCCAGGGGGCTCACCGGCGAGGCGCTGTTCTTCATGCGCGCCGGGCATAGTGGGGTGCAGGCACATTGTCCGTTGCTGTGGGCGGGCGACCAGTGCGTCGATTTTTCGCGCCACGACGGGATCGGCACAGTGATCACCGCGGCGCTGTCCGCGGGGCTGGTCGGCAACGCCTATAGCCACGGCGACGTCGGCGGCTACACGTCGCTCCACGGGTTGGTCCGCACCGCCGACCTGCTCAAGCGGTGGGCCGAACTGGGGGCATTTTCGCCGGTGATGCGGACGCATGAGGGCAACCGCCCCGACGACAATCTGCAAATCGACAGCAGTGACGACATTCTGCATCATTTCGCGGCGATGACGCGGGTCCACGCGGCGCTCGCCCCGTATATGCGGTCGCTGTGCGATGACGCCGCCGACCTGGGACTGCCCGTGCAACGCCCGTTGTTCCTGCATTACCCGACCGAAGCCTGCTACGCCTGCGAGGATCAGTATCTGCTCGGCGGCGATCTGCTGGTGGCCCCGATCCTTCACGAAGGTGCGGTTGACCGCGACGTCCTGATCCCCGCGGGCGAGACATGGATCGATGTATGGACCGGGGAGGCGATGGCCGCCGGATGGCACAACGTCGCCGCGCCCTTTGGTGCCCCGCCGGTCTTTTATCGCGCCGGTAGCGCCTTTACGTCGGTGTTCGAGTCGCTATCCGTGCAGCGGGGGGAGCTTGTTTGATGAGCCAGCGCAGCAATATCCGCGATGTGTCGGCGCGCGCCGGGGTGTCGGTCAAGACGGTCAGCCGGGTGCTCAACGACCATCCCTATGTCAGCCAGGATACCCGCAAAAAGGTCGAAGCCGCGATCCGCGATCTGGAATTTCGCCCCAGCGTTGCGGCGCGCATCCTGGCCGGGACCAAGTCGGCGCAGATTGCGCTGATCTATGACAACCACAGCCCCTATTACATCAACCAGATCCAGGCCGGGTGCTGGGCGCGCTGTCATCAGGACGGTATCCGCCTGCTTGGCCAGCCGGTCGATGTCGACGATCCCGACGTCGGCGATCAGGTGCGCGGACTGGTCAGCGAAACCCATGTCGACGGCATCATCCTGTCGTCGCCGGTGACCGATTGCGACCCGGTGCTGCGAACGCTGGAACAGCTTGGCATCCCCTTTGTCCGCATCTCGCCGGGCACCAACCACGCGATGACGTCGTCGGTGTTCATGGACGACGCGCAGGCGGCCGACGACATGACCACCCACCTCATCAACATGGGGCACCGCCGCATCGGCTTTATCAAGGGCCATCCCAATCATATGGCGTCGGACGAACGATTGTTCGGGTATCGCCGCGCCCTCGACCGCGCCGGGCTGCCTTTCGAACCGCAGATGATCGCCGACGGATTGTTCGATTTCGACAGTGGTTATGCGGCGTGCGAGCGGTTTTTGCTGATGCCGCACCGCCCCACCGCCATTTTTGCCGCAAACGACGATATGGCGGCCGGGGTACTGGCCGCGGCGCACCGTGCCGGGTTCGATCTGCCAAACGACCTGTCGGTGGCGGGGTTCGACGATACGACACTGGCGCGGATGGTGTGGCCTGCGCTGACCACGATCCGCCAGCCGGTGTTCGATCTGGCGCACACCGCCACCGACCTGCTGCTGACCGGCCAAAATCTTGTCCACCGCCGTCTGCAACACGACCTTGTCGAGCGCGATTCGGTCCGCGTGCGCGATCCTGCGACCCAATAAGGAATAGATTGGTATATGAGCGACCTTCCCGCCGTCCCCACCACCCGCGCCCTCGGCCAGAGCGGCATCACCATATCCTCGCTTGCGTGGGGCATGTGGCGCTTTGCCGGACCCGCCGCCGCCGCCCGCCAACTGGTCGATGCGGCGCTCGACATCGGGATTACGCTGTTCGACACTGCCGACATCTATGGCTTTGACGGCAGCGGCGGCTTTGGCGACGCCGAAAGCCTGCTCGGCGAACTGTTCGCCGCCGATCCCGGCCTGCGCGGGCGCATGGTGCTGGCCAGCAAGGGCGGGATCATGCCGCCGCTGCCGTACGACAGCAGCGCCGCCTATCTGGTGCAGGCGATCGATGCGTCGCTGCAGCGGCTCCAGACCGACGTCATCGACCTGTGGCAGGTCCACCGGCCCGACATATTGACCCATCCGCAGGAGGTCGCGGGCGCGGTGCACAAGGCGCTGGCCGCCGGGAAAATCCGTGCGATCGGCGTGTCCAACTGCACCCCGGCACAGATCGCGGCGCTCCAGCATTTCCTCGACGTGCCGCTCGCCAGCACCCAGCCCGAACTGTCTCCCTTGCGGATCGACCCGTTCGAAAATGGCGAACTGGATCAGGCGATGCAGATGGGCATGGCGGTGCTCGCCTGGTCGCCGCTGGGCGGCGGGCGTCTGGCCGAACCGACCAATGACCGCGAACGCGCGGTCGTCGCGGCGCTCGATGCCGTGGCCGCGGCGCATGGGGTCAGCCGCACCGCGGCGGCGTATAGCTGGCTGATGGCGCATCCGGCGCGGCCCATCCCGATCGTCGGGACGCAGAATGTCGCGCGGATCGCCGAGGCGGCCGACGCCTTTGCCGTCGGCTGGACGCGGACCAGCTGGTACGACGTGTTCGTCGCGGCGCGAGGAGAGAAATTGCCATGACCCAGGGTGAAGCGCATCGTCCGTGCGAGGTGAGCTGGTTTTCGGCGCTGTGCGACGATGATTATGAATTTCTGGGCCAGCCCGATCCGATGCTGCAATCGAGCTGGGAGCATTGCCGCAATATCGTTCTGACCGCCGAAAAGGGCGGTTTCGACAATATATTGCTGCCGTCGGGCTATCAGCTCGGGCTCGACACCACGGTGTTCGCTGCGGCGATCGCGCCGTTCCTCGACCGGATGCGCCTGCTGATGGCGGTGCGGATCGGCGAGGACTGGCCGCCGCAGCTGGCGCGGCGCATCGCCACCCTCGATCGTATCCTGGGCGGCCGCCTGACCGTCAACATCATCTCATCGGACCTGCCGGGCCAGACGCTCGACAGCGAACCGCGCTATGCACGCACGGTCGAGGTGATGAAAATCCTGAAGACGATGCTGTCGGGGCAGCATCTGTCGCACCATGGCGAATTTTACGATCTCGAGCTCGACCCGCCGCGGATGACGACGGTGTCGGGCCGCTGCCCGCCGCTCTATTTCGGCGGGCTCAGCCCCGCGGCGCGCGACGCGGCGGCGGAAGCGGCGGACGTGTATCTGATGTGGCCTGACACGATGGACAAGGTGCGCGACGTCGTCGGCGACCTGACCGCGCGTGCGGCGGCCAAAGGGCGCCAGCTGAAATTCGGCTATCGCGCCCATGTCATCGTCCGCGAGACCGAGGCCGAAGCCCGCGCCTACGCGGGCCGCCTGCTCTCGAAACTCGACGCCGGGGTCGGCGAGGCGATTCGCCAGAAATCGCTCGATACCGCGACCGCCGGGGTCGCGCGCCAGACCGAATTGCGCGCCTCGGCGGGCGACGACGGATTTGTGGAGGATAATCTGTGGACCGGGATCGGCAGGGCGCGTTCGGGCTGCGGCGCGGCGATCGTCGGCGATCCCGATCAGGTACTCGCCAAGCTGCGCGCCTATCAGGCCGAAGGCATCGATGCCTTCATCCTGTCGGGCTATCCGCACGCTGCCGAATGCGACCTGTTCGCGCGCCATGTCCTGCCGCATCTCGACCATGGGCCGCTGACGCTCGATTAATCGGGGGGGAGCGATGGGTTAAGGCGGCGTGCACGGGTCGTCGCCAACCCCTTCGGCGCGCCATTTTCCGGTGCTGCTGCCGGAGCGGCAGGATGCCCGGAGTTGCTGTGAAGGATAGTTTAAGCGGGACGTGGCGCTGGTGACCCCTACGGGAATCGAACCCGTGTTTTCGCCGTGAGAGGGCGACGTCCTGACCGCTAGACGAAGGGGCCGCAGGGTCGGAAATTTTCGGAAAGAAAGCCCGCCGACCGCGCGCTTGACCGTGGTGACCCCTACGGGACTCGAACCCGTGTTTTCGCCGTGAAAGGGCGACGTCCTAGACCGCTAGACGAAGGGGCCGTCGTTCGGTGAAGCGGCGCATTAGACGGGCATCTTGATGCGGTCAAGCGCCGTTCGACACGCTCGCAGGGCGCCGCGCGTAAAATGTTGCGCGGGCTGCGTTCAATCGGCCATCAATCCGCCCACGCCGCGTCCTCCAAGTGGAGCTCGGCCGCGGGGCGGCTGCCCCAATCGTCGCGTTTGGCGCGGCCTGCAAGCCATAGTTTGCGGCCGCCGCGCGCGTGGAGCAGGGTCTGGCCCAGTTCGGTTTCGGCGCTGCGAAAGGCGACCGCCTTGAACCGCGCGCCGTCGTCGCCCGCCACGATCAGCCGGACGTGGTCGGTGCCGACGATGCTGGCCTCGACGATTCGCACCGGCCCGGTGGCAACGCGCGGCGCGGGCCAACCGGCGCCATAGGGTCCGGCGCTTTCGATTGCCTCGCACCAGAGCGGCGAGATGCCGCGCGGCGCCAGCACCGCATCGATGAGCAGTGATTTGTCGCCGCTGGCGCGCGCCACATCGGCGGCGAGCCGGTCATTGAGGAACGCGCCCAGGGCATCGACCTGATCGGCGGCGACGGTCAGCCCCGCCGCCATCGCATGACCGCCGCCCGCGACCAGCAGCCCGTTTTCCTTGGCGGCGAGGATCGCGGCGCCCAGATCGACGCCGCTGATCGAGCGTCCCGATCCCTTGCCGACCCCCGCGTCATCGATGGCAATGACGATTGCCGGGCGGTGCAGCCGTTCCTTCAGACGTCCGGCGACGATACCGATCACCCCGGGATGCCAACCCTGCCCGGCGACGATCGCCACCGGAGCGTTGCCGCACGCGGTGCTGGCGGCGATGGCTTCGTCGAGCACCCCCGCCTCGATCGCGCGGCGTTCCTCGTTCAATCGGTTGAGTTCCAGCGATATGTCGGCGGCTTCCTGCGGGTCCGATGTCGTCAGCAGCCGCACGCCCAGGTCCGATTTGCCGACCCGCCCGCCCGCGTTGATCCGCGGGCCGAGGGCAAAGCCCATGTCGCTGGCGGTCGGCGGTTTGGTCAGCCGCGCCGCGTCCATCAACGCCGCCAGCCCGGTGTTGCCGCGCCGCGCCATCACCTTCAGCCCTTGCGTCACCAGCGCGCGGTTGAACCCGGTCAGCCGCGCTACATCGGCGACGGTGCCCAATGCGACCAGATCGAGTAGGTCGATCAGCGCGGGCTCGTCGCGGCTCGCGAAAAAGCCGCGCCCGCGTAAGGTGCGGAGCAGCGCAGCGCCGAGCAGGAACGCGACTCCGACCGCGGCCAGATTGCCGTGGATCGCGGCGTCGGGGGCTTCGTCGAGCCGGTTGGGGTTCACCAGCGCCAGCGCCTTAGGCAGGGTGGTGGCGCATTGGTGGTGATCGACGACGATGACCTCGACCCCCGCGGCATTGGCCTCGGCGATCGCCTCGAACGCCTGCGCACCGCAATCGACGGTGACGATCAGTTTCGACCCGGCTTCGCCGATCTTGACCAGCGCGGCGCCCGACGGGCCATAGCCTTCCATCAACCGGTCAGGGATATAGGCGCCCGCGGGCAGCCCGAGCCCGCGCAGCAGGCGGACGAGCAACGCCGCAGAGGTCGCGCCATCGACGTCATAGTCGCCGAAGATCGTCACCGCCTCGCGCCGCTCGACCGCATCGGCGAGCCGCGCCGCAGCGGCGTCCATATCGCGGAACCGCGACGGATCGGGCATGAAACCGCGCAGCGTAGGCGCGCGCTGGCGATCGAGATCGTCGCGGGCAACCCCGCGCGCCAGCAGCAGCTGGGTGACCAGATCGTCGGGGGCGAGATTTTCGCTGGCCATATCGGCGCTGGCACGGCGCCAATGCCATGGCTGGCCCAGAATCGACCGGGTAATGCCGAGTGCTGTCTCGCTCATGCCCGCGCTCGTGCAGCCAGGATACGGGCGCGCAAATCCTGTGCGGTCGCCAGCGGGATGGCAGGAATCTCGTGGCTGGCCAGCGAACTGCCGCCGGGAACCCCGAACACCAAGGTCGCGAGGCCCAGCGGACGCAGGATGAAGTCGGTCTTGAGGTCGACGCTCTGCACCGATGCGTGCGGCAGCAGGGTCAGTTTGGGTTTCCAGAAGCCGCGGCGGATCGCGACCTGCTCGCCCATGTCGGTCCAGCGGTGAAAGCGCGCGCCGAACAGCGACACCGCGCCGATCAACACGCCGATGCCCGGCCCGAACCAGCCGAGCGCCTGCCCGAAGCCGACCGCGACCAGCCCGCCTGTGGTCGCCCCCAGCGCGCCGATCAGCCCGCCCAGCGCGATGACGCGGTGGCTGTGCTGCCACGGCGCGGCGGCGTCAGGACGCGCGATCGCAACCTCGTCCAGCACCGGGTCGATTGCGGTCAGCTTGGCGAACGGCACGACCTGATGGTCGCGTTCCTTCTCACCGTCGCTCGCCAGACTTTGCAACCGTAGTTCGTGCCAGCCGAAGCGCCGCCGAAACCAGCCGGTGATCAGGATCGCCGCCTGCACCCGCTTGACCGGCACGGCGACGTCGGTGCGCGTCGTCAACCCGCGGGTGCGGCGCAGCGTGCGGGGCTCGCGGGTCAGGCGGAAATTCCAGTTGGCAAAGACCATCGTCGCGATGCCGCTCGCAAAGCCGATGAAGAGGAGCGAAATGGCCGCGCCGACCCCCGCGATACACCGATGCGCGAGCAGCCATTGGTCGAGGCCATAATCTTCGGCGATGTCGATCCAGTCCCGCGGGTTAAAGACGTTGAAATCGAACGGCAGCAGATTGTCGAAAAACTGCATGCCCGCGCCGACCACGGCGAGCGCGGCGAGCGAGAAGTTGAACAGCCCGGCGACCAGCAGCTGGCGCGGCGTCATCGCGAACAGCAAGCGGTCGGCGGCGACCGGCGCGGCGTCAGGGGTATCCGTCGCCGTTGCCACGACCGCGGCCTCGCCGCTGCGGTGGGCGCGAATCGTCGTCCGCAGCGCCTGCGCCGCGTCGAGGCCGATGGCGTCGAGGCTCGCGTCATTCTCCTTGCCGCCCGCCCCGGTTTCGAACCCGACCTTGGCGATGCCCAGCGCGCGCGACACCAGCCCCTGTTCGATGCTGACGTCCTGGATGCGGTCGAAGGGGATGGTGCGGTGCTGGCGCGACAGGACCCCGCTTTCGATCACGACTTCGTCGTCGCCGACGCGGAAGCGAAAACGTAGCCAATGGAACCAGGCGGCAACCAGCGAGAACAGCAGGAAGGCGAGGATCGCCGGGACGATATAGACCCAGTTTCCAGTGAAACCGAGCGCCGCGACGGCGGGCAGGAACTGGAGCGATCGCGGCCCGAGCTTGACGATCGCCAGCGCCAGCGTCGCCGGGTGCAGCCGCTGCCAGCCCGCGTCATCGTCGCTGATCGGAACGGCCACAGCCGCGGCGGTCTGGCTCATGCGAAATCGGTCTGGATGTGGCGCCGGATCGTCTCGCGCATCGCGGCGGCCAGGTCGGCGGGCAGGCCGGGCAGGGTGACGGTGCTGTTATGCGTCCCCGACGTGTGGACGATCAGGTGCGACAACCCGAACCAGCGTTCGATCGGCCCCTGTCCGACGTCGATATGCTGGACGCGCACGAACGGCACGATGGTGTCGGTGCGGAACAGCCAGCCGCGCGCGACGCGCAGCTGCCCGTCGCCGATTTTATACCCCCAGCGCGACACGCGCCGCGACGGAAAGGTGATGATGACGATGAGAGCGATCAGCCACGCCAGCGCGGTGATCAGCCCATATGGCCCCTCGATATGGCGGATCAGCAGATAATCGAACACGCTCGCCCCGATCGCCAGCGGGATCAGGTTGAGCGCCGTCGCGATGCGCAGCGCCTGGGCATAAGCGGGATCGACCGGATCGAGCCCTTCGGCGGCGTTCAGCGCCTCGGGGTCGAACGGATCGGTCGGGTGGACGGCAGGGGTGTCGATCATCCTCCCTCGTTACCGTGTTAGAGGCCTATGGCACAACAATATTGAAGCGCGGGTCGGCGGGCGGGTGGAGAGCGAACCACGATAGGAACGCCATGCGGTCGCCATCGATCTTGATCGCCCCCGATTGCATCAACGCCGGAAATTGCGCCTGCCCCAGCATGACATCGTCGAGCGTGGTGCGGTTCAGCGTGATCGTCGCGGTCGGCGCCGCATCCTTGACGCCATAGCGTGGCACCTCAACCCCGCCGCCGACGACCACCGCCACCGTCTCCTTGCTGTCGGGCATGACGAACTGGAATGTGCCTTTCAGCGTCACGCCCTTGGCGGCGTCGAAGCGCGTCGCCAGCGCATCGAAAAAGACCGCGGTCGGGATCGCGCTGACGAACGACCGGCTCTGGCCGTTGCCCGACAGGCTCTGCACCGCATTGCCGCGCAGCGTCGCCGCCCCGGCCAGATAATAGTTGCGCCACGCCCCCGATTCGGCCTGATACCCCATCTGGTCGTAGGCCGACGCCAGCGCGGCGCGGGCGGCCTGGTTGTCGGGCTGGGCGAACACCAGCTTGTTCAGCAGCTCGGCTGCCCAGCGATAATCGCCCGCCTTGATCGCTGCCCGCCCCGCCGCGAGCAGCTTGTCGGTGCCGCCCGCCAGTTCGACATATTTGGGCGCCGACGCTTCGGGGGGCAGCGGGTTGAAATTGGCGGGATTGCCGTCCCACCAGCCGAAATAGCGCTGATACACCGCCTTCATGTCGTGGTTGACCGTGCCATAATAGCCGCGCGCGCTGAAATCGCTGGCCTGCCCCGGTGCCTCGGGCGTCGCATCGGCCAGCTCGTGCAGCGTCGCGCCGCGGTTCGCGAGGAACAGGGTGCGGTCGTGGACATAGCGATAAATGTCGCGCTGGCTCGTCAGCAGCGCCGATACCTCGCCCGCCCCCCAAGTCGGCCAGTGATGCGACGCCAATGCCACCTCGGCCTTGCCGCCCCATTTCAGCAATGTCGCGTCGATGACCTTCGACCAGTGCAGCGCATCGCGCACCTGCGCCCCGCGCAGGGTCAGCACATTGTGCAGCGTGTGGGTGACGACCTCCGTCGTGTGCAGCGCCTTATACGCCGGGATATAGAAAACGAACTCCGACGGCGCCTCGGTTCCGCCCGCGTCGAGGAAATCGAACGCCAGCCCGTCGATCGTCAGGGTGCCGCCGTTCGCGCCGACGACCTCGGTCGGCTCCATATAGCCGATCGTCCCCGACGACAGCTTCGGTCCCAGCCCGGTATCGACCTGCCCCGCCGGTCCGGGCGGCAGGATCGCACCGAACATATATAGCGCGCGCCGTCCCATCGCGGTCCCGGCGAGCACATTTTCGGCGGTCGCTTCTTCCGAAAAGCCGTGTGGCGCGATGATGCGGATCTTTTCCTTTTTCACCTGCTCGGGGGTCACGATGCCGCCGACCCCGCCGAAATGGTCGCTATGGCTGTGCGAAAAAATCACCGCCTTGATCGGCCGCCGACCCGATTTCGCCTCGACCGTATCGGCGAACAGCTTCCATCCTGCCGCTGCGGCCTCTTCGGACAGCAAGGGATCAACGACGATCCATCCCGTCTTCCCGCGGATGATCGTCATCACCGAAATATCATAACCGCGCAGCTGCCAGATCTGACCCGGCACCACCTCGAACAAGCCATGCACCGCGTTCAGCCGCGCCTGCCGCCAAAGCGACGGATTGACCGTATCGGGTGCAGTCTTGACGTCGAGAAATGCATAAGGCCGCCGGTCCCACACCGTCTTCCCATCCTTGCCCAGAATCACCCCGCCAGGAATCTCGGCCAGCTTGCCGCGCAGCACATTGGCTTCGTCGCGCGGGTCATCGAGCGGCAGGCGCGCGGCGATTTCGGCCTGCGCGGCGCGGGTCGCCTCGCTCGCGGCATCCTGCGCGGCGGCGGCGAAGGGCAGGGTGCTGGCAAGCAGCAGGGTGGTCAGTCGGCGCATATCGTCTCTCCCCCATATTTGGACGCCAGCTTGCGCCGCGCTCCGGCGCTTGGCAAGCATGGCGGATGACCGATGCGCCCGCCCTGCTGATCGTCTGGCACAGCCGCACCGGCGGCAGCGAAGCGCTGGCGCGTGCTGCGGTGACGGGGGCGGGCAAGGCGGCCCGGCTCGTCCGCGCCGAGGACGTGACCCCCGACCGGTTGAGGGCAGCGAGCGGCTATCTGTTCGTCGGTCCCGAAAATCTCGCGGCGCTGTCGGGCGCGATGAAGGAAATGTTCGACCGCTGCTATTACCCGTGCCTCGGCCAGTTGGAGGGGCGCCCCTATGCGACGATCATCTGCGCCGGATCGGACGGCGAGAACGCCCAGCGCCAACTCGACCGTATCGCGACGGGGTGGCGGTTGAAGCGCGTGGCCGAAGGGGTGATCGTCAACACCGCGGCGCAGACACCCGAAGCGATCCTCGCGCCCAAGACGATCGCCACGGACCGGCTGGCTGAAGCGCGCGATCTGGGGGCAGCGCTGGCCGAGGGACTGGTGGCCGGAATCTTTTGATCCGCGCGCTTAGCGCAATGATTAGTCCCGTTGCGCCGCAGCGCGCGGCATAGTCCGTCGGGCGTGAAGCATCGGCTTTGCCAGCAGATCGGAAAATGGAGGGACGGATGGGCTTTTCGGGGCCGCTGGAAGATCGCATCGCATTGCGCGATCTGCTCGACAGCTATGCCGATGCGGTATGCCGCCATGACGCCGCCGCTTGGGCCGCGACATGGGCCGACGACTGCCAATGGGAGCTTCCCGGTTTCGGCGCGTTTTCGGGCAAGGCGGCGGTGGTCGACACCTGGACAGCGGCAATGCAGGGCTTTCCCGGTCTGGTTTTTCAGGCGTGGCCCGGCGCGATGAGGATCGACGGCGATGGCGCGACGATGCGGTCCTACACCGCCGAAACCTATCGACGGGGCGGGGTGATCCATCGCGATCTGGGCGAATATGACGACCAATGCGCCAGGATCGACGGACGCTGGTATTTCGTCAGCCGGCGCTTTCGCGCGCTGCATCGCCAGGAGGACGCGGCATGAAGATCGTCATCGAGGCCAAGGTCGATCTTGATCCGGCGCGGCGGGCCGCGGCGCTGGAGGGCGCGCGCCAATGGATCGCAGGCGCGCAGGCGCAGCCCGGCTGCCTCGGTTATTTCTGGACCGCCGATCCGCACGATCCAGCGCGCGTGCATGTGTTCGAAGAATGGGAAAACGCCGCGGCGTTGGCCAGTCACCTCGCCGGGCCGCAATATCGCGGTATGCTGGCGCATATCTCGGGCTTCGGGCTAACCCATGCGGTCAGCCGCAAATTCGCGGTTGCGCGGGAAGCGCCGGTCTATGACGATACGGGCGTCGCGACCGCCGACTTCCCGGCGGCGAACTAGCTCATCCCGCGCGGTGTTCGCCGCGCACCCAGCGCACCGTGCCTGACGACGCGCGCATCACCACCGTCTCGGTGGTCATCACGCCGTCGCGGCGGTGCTTGACGCCGCGCAGCAGCGACCCGTCGGTGACCCCGGTAGCGGCGAAAATGACGTCGCCCTTGGCGAGGTCTTCCAGGTCGTAGACGCGGTCGAGATCCTCGACCCCCCATTTGGCGGCGCGCCGACGCTCGTCGTCGTTGCGGAACAGCAACCGGCCCTTGAACTGGCCGCCGACGCAGCGCAGCGCCGCCGCTGCCAGCACGCCTTCCGGGGCACCGCCGCTGCCCATATAGATGTCGATATTGGTGTCGGGATTGGTCGTCGCGATCACCCCAGCGACGTCACCATCGGGGATCAGCGCGACGCCGCAGCCCAGCGCGCGCAGCTCGGCGATCATCGCCTCGTGGCGCGGGCGGTCGAGCACGCACACCATCACCTCGGCGGCGGTGCAGCCCTTTTCCCTGGCAACGGCTTCGACATTCTGGCGGATGCTGTTGTCGAAATTGACGATGCCCGGCGAATAGCCCGGGCCGACCGCCAGTTTGTCCATATAGACGTCGGGGGCGTTGAGCAGGCAGCCTTCTTCGGCGATCGCCAATACCGCGAGCGCGTTGGGACCGGCCTTGGCGGTGATCGTCGTGCCTTCCAGCGGATCGACCGCGATGTCGATTTTCGGGCCTTTGCCGGGCGCATTGCCGACCTTTTCGCCGATATACAGCATCGGCGCTTCGTCGCGTTCGCCTTCACCGATAACGATGGTGCCGTCCATATACAGCGTGTTGAACGCGGTCCGCATCGCTTCGACCGCGGCGGCATCGGCAGCCTTTTCGTCGCCGCGACCGATCAGCTTGGCAGCGGCGATCGCCGCGGCTTCGGTGACGCGCACCATTTCGAGCACGAGCACCCGGTCAAGGTTGCTGCCGCTATTCGTCATGGGTCACTCTCCGCCTTTACTTGCTGTGCCATGTTGGCATGGTGCGCGCCATATGGCCGGTCGCACTGCTTGTCGAGGATGCTTCGCCCGATTCGGAGCTGCCGTCGCGCTATTGTGCGTCCTGCCCGTGACAGCCGCCGCACAGGTCCAGGGCCCGCCAGCACCGCCTCCGCCCCGCGATGCCGAAACCGCAGCTGCCAACGCCAAAGAGCTGGTCGATCCGATCCGCCGCTGCAAACCCGCCGACGACGGGTCGATCAATGTGTGCGGCACCGACACCCAGTTGCACCGGCTGACCCCCGAATTGCGCGCGATCGCGGGCGTGGGCCGCGACGCCCCGCCCAAACTGCCGCGCGCCGAGGCAAAGGCGATGAGCCTCGACAAGCTGCCCTATAACTGGATGTCGATGGGTGGGCGTTATGCCCCTGGCCCCGAATATAATGCGCTTTACGAGATGGCGAAGCGCGCGACCGACCCCGAAACCGGAACGCCGCCGCCGCCCGAGCCGGACCCCTGAAGCCTATTCAATAAAGATTGAACCGTAGCCCTGAGCCTGTCGAAGGGCGCCTATCGCAGTGAGGCGCCCTTCGACCGGCTCAGGGCTACGGTGATGATTGATCCGACCTACAAGGCCAGGTGATTTCAAGCGAACACTTCGGCCGGCGCGGCGCCGGGCCGGGCGGCGCGCAAGAACCCTGCGGCGAACAAGATTTGCGCCAGGAAATAGACAGCGAACAACAGCACCCAGCCAAAGCTCATCGCCGTTTCCAGCACGGTGCCCGGCACATGGGCGTTGTTCCAGATGACCGCGCCGTGCAGCAGGACCAGCCCGCCGAACGCCGCGGCGACGAGCAGGCCGACGAGGAAATAAAAGCCGAACAGCCGCCACTGCGCTTCGCGCGTCAGCCGCCAGGATTCGGCAAAGGCCGACACGGGTTCGAGCCTGGACGACGCGCCCATGATCGCACCGGTCAGGCACAGCCGGGCGCCGATCCAGGTTCCGAGCAAGGACAGCAGCAGGCGATAGGCTTCGCTGATCCACCCGCCCGCGAGCGCGTTCCATTCATAGATGCCGATCGTCGTGATGATCGGCAGCACGACCAGCAGACCTGTCCCGACATAGACGAGGATATTGGCGATCAGAAAGGCGGCGCCCGCAACCATCCCGTACATGATCTCCGACACATAGCCTTCGCGCATCTCGGCAAGCAGCGCGTTCCACGCGGCGAGCATGGCGCCCGCGACGATCGCCGCGACGATGCCCAGCAGATAGAGCGGCCCCGCGATCGAGCCGCTGACGTGCGAGCCATAGGGGTTGGCGAGCAGCGCGATCACGGTCCGAAGATCGAAGATGGGTTCGCTCGACAACAGCAGGAACGGCAGCACCACCCCCATGGCGACATAGGCGGCGAGTGCGCCCTTATGCTCGCCGGCCAGCGCCCGCGCTTCGGCGAGCCCGCTTCTGATTTCGATGTCCATGACGCCCCCTGCTCCCGTGACCGGGGTAACAAAGTGCGCGGCGATTTCAAGCGGGCTTAAAGTGCCAGAATCGGCATCAGCATCGGCGCCGCGACGATATGGTCCGATCCGGCCAGCATCGCCAGCGCCGCGTGGATTGCCCGTGCCGGACCTTCATGGGTAACCAGCACGATGACGACGCCATCCTCCTCGTCGGTGCCGCGTTGAATGAAACTTTCGATCGACACCCCGGCATCGCGCATCGCTGCCGCGATTTCGGCAAGTACGCCGATGCGGTCCTCGACGATAAGGCGGACATAATGTTTGCCGACCCGCGCCCCGGCGTCGGCGACCGGTGCGGCGTCGAGCGAGGCGACCGGCATCGCAAAGGCAGGGCCATATTCGTCGCGCGCAATGTCGATGATGTCGGCGACGATCGCCGATGCCGTCGGCCCCGCACCCGCGCCCGCGCCCTCGAAGAACAGTCGCCCGACAAAATTGCCCTCGGCGACCACGGCGTTCAAGGCGCCGGGGACATAGGCGAGCGGATGGTCGGCGGGGACCAGGCACGGCTGGACATGCTGATACAGGCCGGTTTCGTTACGCTCGGCCATGCCGATCAGGCGGACACGGTGCCCCAGTGCCTCGGCCTCGCGAATGTCGGCGGCGATCAGGCCGCGGATGCCGTCGGCGGCCACCGCCGCGATGTCGAGCCGGGTGCCGAAACACAGCGCCGCCAGGATCGACAGCTTGTGCGCGGCGTCGATCCCGTCGACGTCGAAGCTCGGGTCGGCTTCGGCATAGCCTTCGGCCTGCGCCGCGGCGAGGGCGTCGGCGAAACTCGCGCCGTTACGCTCCATTTGCGTGAGGATATAATTGCAGGTGCCGTTGAGGATGCCATAGACGCGCGCGATTTCGTTCGCCGACGCACCCTCGCGGATCGCCTTGATCACCGGGATGCCGCCCGCGACCGCGGCCTCATATTTCAGTGGGGTGTCGCGGTCCTCGGCGAGTCGCGCCAGATCCAGCCCATGATGCGCGATCATCGCCTTGTTCGCGGTGACCAGCGCCTTGCCCGCGCCGAGCGTGTGGCGCGCCAGAGTGAGCGCCGATCCGTCGGCGCCGCCGATCATCTCGACGACAACATCGACATCGTCCGCCGCGACCAGCGCGTCCATATCATCTTCCCAGCGATAGGGCGCCAGGTCGATGCCGCGGTCCTTGTGCCGGTCGCGCGCCGACACCGCGACGATTTCGATCGCGCGCCCGGCGCGGCGGGCGATCAGGTCGCGGTTCGTTTCCAGCAGCCGCACGACGCCGCCGCCAACAACGCCGATTCCGGCAAGCGCGACGCGGAGCGGCGGGCGGGGCGCGGTCGGGGCGGGAACAGGCGACATAGGGAGACTCCGGGCAAAGCGCGGGGTCAAGCCCCGCCTAGCGAGCGCCCTATCGGCTTTTGCAATGGAAACAACCCCGGCACGCCTAGAGGGTGTTGAAGCAAAACTTTATCAACCCATCGGCGGTTTGCGGGTGCGGGTGCATTCGCCGAGCGCGCCCAGCACCACGCCATAGTCCGACGCTGCCTTGCGGCGATCCTCGGGCGCCGTCCCCGCCAGCTTGTTCAGCGCCAGCTGGCGCGGCAGGCCGCAGGCGAGTCGGTACCAGGCCAGGGTGCCGCGCGCCGGCACCGCCGCCGAACCATCGACGATTTCGCCGAACGCGGCGGCCCAGCGCCGCGACCCGTCGGCCGCGGTCAGGATAGTCAGCGATACCGGCTCGCCGGTGCGCGTGTTGAGAAACAATTGCGTTTCGCCCTCGCCGGGCAAGGTACCGGGAACGTGGAAGCCGTTGGCAATGCCGGTGATCGCGGGCGGCGCCCCGGGCTTGACCAGTTCGGTCAGGATCGCACGCAATTGCGCCTCGGTCGCCGCGTCCCACGGCAGTTGGGCGTCGGGGGCGATCAACCGCACGCTGCCGGTGCTGCTGCTGCCCGCTGCGGCGCCCGCGACGGGGCGGGCGAACAGCAGGACCGCCTGTTTCTTTTTCAGCTTCGCCGGTTTGCCCTTGGCGTCCAGCGGCAGGTCGACGAGATAGGAAACGCGCGATGCCAGCGGACCCGAGCCGCGAATCAGGCTGATCACATCAGCCTCGACATAGAATCGGCTATGACCCGCTGCGACGCCCGGCGCCTGCGCGGGTTTCAGCGCCACGCTACTGTGAATACGCGCATGGAGCGCCATCGGCGCAGCGCTCGCCAGATCGGCGATGTCGGCATAGCTATACGGGCTCGCCGCCGCCGTTGTTGCCGCCGGTTGCATCGCGGAAACGCCAGCGAATCCGGGGCTGAGAGCCAAAATTCCCGCGATCGTTGCTGCCAGGTACACGCGCATGGTCGATTGACTTTCCATCATTGTTGACACCGGTAGCGGTGCATCAGTCCCCATCATGGGACAAGCCACATTAACCCCTGATAAAGGGTTTGCGAACTTGCCGCCACCGCGATAGGACGGGCGTCGAAGCGTCCGGCAAGAACATAATAAGCCGAACGTAGCGCCGCCGGGTCTGTGGAACGCATCGGAAATCATCCGGGCATTTGGCAACCGAACCCGTCGGCAGGGAATTGGTGTCAGGATGATCTAGCAAGGAGCGTCGTCCCTGAATGGCTTATGGTGATAATGTCGACCCTAAAAACAGGGTAGTGGCGATTGTCTTGGTTGGTTTGCTTACAGCGGTTCTGGGCTACGGCCTGGTCAACGGCCTGAATATCAGCATCGTCAAGAAAATCGCCGAAAAATTGGACGTGGTGGACATCGAAGAGCCGCCGCCACCGGAAGAACCGCCGCCGCCGCCGCCGCCGGATAACCAGCTGCCGCCGCCGCCGCCGGTGGTGACGCCGCCGTCGCCGATTCCGCCGCCGGTCACGACCAACACGGTCCAGTCGGTGCCGGTCGCGCCGCCGCGTCCGCCTGCGCCCGTTTATGTGCCGCCGGCTCCGCCCGCACCACCGCCGTCGCCTGACCTCAGTGCCGCCGGTACACCGCGCGGCAATCCGGGTCGCTGGGCGACGAACGACGACTATCCGGCGCGTGCCATGCGTGAAGAACGCGAAGGCACGACGGGTTTCCGCGTCACCTATGGGGCCGATGGTCGTATCACGTCGTGCGATGTCACGTCGTCGAGCGGTCATGCTGACCTTGATGCCGAAACCTGCAAGCTCATCCAGCGTCGTGGCCGGTTCAATCCGGGCAAGGACCGGGCGGGCAACCCGACGGGTGGCAGCTACAGCAATCGTATCCGTTGGCAGATTCCGCGCTGATTTGGCGCGCGGCTGTCTGGCTTCGAATTTTATCGAATTTCTTGAGAGGGAATATCCAATATGTTTAATCTGATCGCAAATGCCGCTGCTGCGGCACCGGCACACGAAGCGGGGCTGAGCCTCATGCCCGCCGCGATGTGCGTCAAAGAAGAGGGCGCGAGCCCGTACGGCATGATCCCCGCGCTGTGCGAAGGCGGTATCGTGTCGCAGGTCACCTTCCTGGTGCTGCTGATCATGTTCATCGGCACGCTCTACATCCTGTTCACCAAGCTGTTCGAACAGAATAAGGTGATGAGCCAGGGCAAGGCGGTCGATGCCAATTTCTGGCGCGCCCCGACGCTCGCCGACGGCGCCGCCAAGCTGGAAAAGAACAGCGCCTATCGCCAGGTCGTCGAAGACGGTCTGCGCGCCAACGAAGAGCATAACAAGCTGACCGACCCCGTCGAAGCGCATGACTGGATGCACGGCACGCTGGAACGTTCGCAGAACCACATCAACTCGAAGCTCAACGGCGGCCTCGCGTTCCTCGCGACCGTGGGTTCGACCGCACCGTTCGTCGGGCTGTTCGGTACCGTTATCGGTATTCTTCGCGCTCTCGTGAAAATCGGTGCGTCGGGTCAGGCGTCGATCGACACCGTTGCCGGTCCGGTCGGTGAAGCATTGATCATGACCGCCATCGGCCTGATCGTGGCGGTTCCCGCGGTGCTTGCCTTTAACTGGCTGCAGAGCCGCAACAAGGCGATCGCCCGCCGTCTGTCGACCTTCTCGAACGACGTGCTTGGTTCGATCATGTCGAACGGCCAGGTGAAGCCGGCGGCGCAGGCGCCCAAGGCTGCTGCCCCCGTCGCGGCACCGAAAAAGGCCTGAACGGCCTGAAGGGATCCCTGCCTGTCGCCCGGTGGCGGCAGGCGGGGTCCGCTGGACAGGGCGATACGCCGGTGGCGCGTCGACCCGATGTCCGTGACAGAAATTTTGTGACAGGATAAAATCCTATGTCGATGAGTGTAGGCGACAAGGGGGGCGAAGAGGCCCCAATGTCCGAGATCAACACGACTCCGCTCGTGGATATCATGCTTGTGTTGCTCATCATCTTCCTCATCACGGTTCCCGTGGTGCTGGAGACGGTGAACCTCAAGCTGCCGAGCGTGGCGTTCGAGGTGACGACGACCAAGCCTGAAAATGTGCTGCTGTCGATCCGCTCGGCCGATACCGATGGCGATGGCGAACCCAATGCCGAAAGCACCGCGTGTGAAGTCTATTGGGGCCAAACGCCGGTCGATTCCAAGCAATTGCTGGAACGTGGCCAGGCGAAACTCGAGCAGCTGCTTGAAGATATCGGCGGTCCGCAGAATATCACCGAGGAAAATTTCCCCGAAGTGCATATCCGCGGCGACGTCAACACGCCGTATCAGTGCATCGGCGGGGTGATCTATACGATGCAATATGCCGGCTTCCAGAAGATCGGGTTCATTTCGGAACCGGCTCCTGGCTCGGGCACGGTCGGCCGCCTGTAAGGGCGCCCGACGTTTAGGAATGAAGGAATAATCGCATGTCCATGGCAGTTGGAGATCGGGACGAAAACGAACCGATGATGGACATGAACACGACGCCGTTGATCGACGTCATGCTCGTGCTCCTCATCATGTTCATCATCACCATCCCGGTCCAGACCCACGCGGTGAAGATCGATCTGCCGGTGCCGACCGATGCGGCCAGCAATGTCGACCCCGAAAAGAACAAGGTGATGATCGACCCCGCCGGGACGATCACCTGGAACGGGACGCCGGTCGATCTGGCGCAGCTGGCGCAGTATCTGGAACAGACCAAGGCTTTGCCGGTCGAGCCCGAACTGCAGGTCCAGCCCGATCCCTTCTCGCGCTATATCGTCGTCGACAATGTGATGGCGGTGATCAAGCGCAGCGGCGTCGGCAAGCTCGGTTTCGTCGGCAACGAACAATATGCCCGCGTCTTCTGATCGCTGATCAAAGGTACGGAAACGGATGGGGCCGCGAAGCAATTCGCGGCCCTTTTCTGTGCCAGGGGCAGCGCGCCGTGGCGCTGGCGGGGGCGGGGTTGGGGCGTCGGCGCCGCTCACCTTTGTGACGTGACGCGTTAGCGGCGGGTTGCTCTACGACGACGCGGGCGCATGAAAAAGGGCGCCGCCGGTTGGCGACGCCCTTTTTTCTTCCACGGGCAGGAAATTCAGCCGGCGGCGTTGACGTCGGCCTGAGTGACCGGCGCGATGCGGATTTCGACGCGGCGGTTGCACTGATAATCGGCCTCGCCGCGTTCGGGCGAACATTTCAGCTGCGATTCGCCATAACCCATCGTCGCCATACGCGCCCGCTGGATGCCGCGGCCGCCGAGATAGTCGGCGACCGACGAGGCGCGGCGTTCGGACAGACCCTGGTTATAGCTGTCGCTGCCGGTCGAATCGGTGTGGCCATAGACGTCGATATAGGTGCTGGGATATTCGGCCAGCGTCGAGGCGACGTTGTCAAGCGCGGTGCGGAACTGCGATTTCACCAGCGCGCTGTTATAGTCGAAGGTGACATCGCCGGGCATGTTGAGCACCAGCTGGTCGCCCTGCCGTTCGACGTCGATGCCGGTGCCTGCGGTGCGCTGGCGCAGCTTCTTTTCCTGCTCGTCCATATAATAGCCGACCCCGGCGCCGGCGACCGCGCCGATGCCCGCGCCGACGATTTCCTCGGTCCGGCTGTTCTTGCCGCCGATCAGATCGCCGAGCAGATAGCCGCCGAGCGCGCCGCCGACGCCGCCGATCGCGGCTTTGGAAATCTTGCGCTCGCCGGTCACCGGATCGGTGACGCAGCCGGTCAGCGCCACGGCGCTGATGGTTGCCATTGCGGCGAGTTTGATGGTCTTGATATTCATTGGTCGCTCCCTTTTTTTGGCGGCCGCAACTGGTCCTGCGCGCACCGCCGGTCATGCCGATAACATATGGCTGGCGAACTGGTTCCCGAATCCGGCTGAACCATCGCTGAGGCAGGTGTTCAGCCGCCATTGTGCATTGCCGCGCCTTTGCCCTATAGCGGCGGCATGACCGACGACGACAGGGGCGGGGCGCCGACGCGCCGCCCGACCGCCCACCCCGCGATTCGCGCATGACCCCATTTCCCTGGTCCGACGTGGCGATCATCGCCGTCCTGATCCTGCTCAACGGCGTTTTCGCGATGTCCGAACTGGCGATCGTGTCGGCCCGCGCCCCGCGTTTGCAGGCCGCCGAAAAGCGCGGCAGCCGCGGCGCGGCGATCGCGCGCCAACTCGCCGCCGATCCGGGGCGGTTTCTATCGACGGTTCAGGTCGGCATCACGCTGATCGGCATCTTGGCGGGTGCCTATTCGGGCGCCAGTCTGGGCGGGCCGGTCGGCGACCGGTTGCAGCCGCTGTTCGGGCTCGACGACGAAACCGCGCTGACCGCCGGATTTGCGGTGGTGATCGCGGTCACCACCTATTTCTCGTTGATCGCGGGCGAGCTGGTGCCCAAGCAATTCGCGCTGCGCGCGCCCGAACCGATCGCGATCTTCATGGCGCTGCCGATGCTGTGGCTGTCGAAAATCGGCGCGCCGCTGGTGTGGCTGCTCGATCGCAGCTCGGCGCTGGTGTTTCGCGCTCTCGGCCTGAACCGGGAATCGGAAGATCGGGTGACCGCCGAGGAATTGCATCTGATCGTCGCCGAAGCGTCCAAATCGGGGCTGATCGAAGAAAGCGAGCGCGCGATCATTTCGGGCGTCGTCCGCCTGGCCGACCGTCCGGTGCGCGAGGTGATGACGCCGCGCAAGGATGTCGACTGGATCGACATCGCGCTCGATGCCCAAGGGGTGCGCGACAAACTGGTCGAAAGCCCGCACAGCCGCCTGCCGGTGGCGCGCGGGTCGGTCGACAACATCGTCGGCGTGGTGCAGGCGCGCGACATCGCCGCGGCGCTGTTTCGCGGCGAAGCGCTCGACCTGGAGCAGCTGATGCGCGCGGCAAAGGTCATCCACGACCAGATCGATGCGATGGACGCGCTCGAAGCCCTGCGCGCCGCCGACGTGCCGATGCTGTTCGTCCACGACGAATATGGCCATTTCGAAGGGCTGGTGACCCCGGCCGACTTGCTGGCGGCGATCGCGGGCGAATTTGCGTCGGATCAGGACATCGGCAGCGAGCCGTTCGTCGTCGAACGCGACGACGGCAGCCTGCTGATCGCCGGATCGATGCCCGCCGACCAGATGGCCGAACGGCTGGGGATCGAACTCGCCGAGGACCGCGACTATGCGACCGCGGCGGGCCATGCGCTGGCGATCCTGAAGCGGCTGCCGAAAGAAGGTGAGAGCTTCACCGACAAGGGTTGGCGGTTCGAGATTGTCGATATGGACGGGCGCAAGATCGACAAGTTGCTGGTGTCCGAAATCCGCAAGCCGCAGAACGATTCGGACGACGGATAGGCCGTTCGCACCGCTTAATGATGGAGCGTCAGCATTGGGGTGGGAAGCTGCCCTCATGAACTCGTCACCCCGGACTTGATCCGGGGTCCATGAGGCCATGCGCCGCCCGCTGCTGAGAGGGCGCATGGATCCCGGATCAAGTCCGGGATGACGAA